>VBHP01000048.1 GCA_005881435.1 Chloroflexota bacterium
GCCCGCGCTCGCGGCCTTGATACTCGCGCTACTGCTTCCTGGCCTCGCTCTGGCTGTCCACGATCTTCAATTCCAGCTTGATGGCGATGTCAGTGCCGCCACGACGACGAACGTCGGCGGCTCGACACAGTCCCTCGACTGGGACAGCTTCTTCGACTCGGCGGGGAACGTCATCGCCGGGTCGATAACCGGAACAGGGTCGGGAGGAAACGGCTTCACCAACGCAGGCTTTGATCGAGACTTCGCGACGAACTCTGACGGCTCCTTCAACACCGCCGACCAAACCACGTTCTCGACGGGGAGCAAGGACACTCTGAACCCCACGCCAGGGTGGCAGTGCAACGTCGACAACAACGTCAACAGCAAGATCGACATCATGAATGCCTATGCCCTGGCGTACACGAACCTGGCCAACAATCACCAGCTCCTCTACTTCGCGCTGGAGCGGAACGCAAACACCGGCGACGGGAACGTGGCGTTCTGGTTCCTCCAGGACAACGTGGGATGTGTCTCCGCCGGGCCCAGCCAGGCGTTCATCGGGAACCACGCCGACGGCGACCTGCTCGTCGTCTCCGCCTTCACCAGCGGCGGCGGGGTCAGCACGATCGACGTTTATCGCTGGAACGGCGGTGCCACCGGCTCGCTGGGCACTAACTCGGTCGCCCACGGCGTCGACTGCAAGGTCACGACGGGAAACGACTCCGTATGCGCGACCACGAACTCGGGTAGCTTTCCGATCAACACCTCGATCACGACTCCGTGGCCGACGTCGAATAAACAGGATGGCCCCGGCCACACGCTCCGAGTCGCGGAGTTCTTCGAGGGAGGAATCGACCTCACCGCGAATCGCCTTGGTGGCCTGTGTTTCAACGTGTTCATCGCCGACACCCGCTCGTCGCAGTCTCTGACCGCAACGCTGTTCGATTTCGCGCGCGGACAGCTCGGCGAGTGCACCGTCACGATGACGACGACGCCATCTCAGACGACGCGTCTCCTCAGCTCGACCGACCCGATCACCGACACGGCGGATGTCGTCGGCCACACGAGCACGGGGACCGCCGCGCCGACGCCGACCGGCACGGTGAGCTTCTTCCTGTGCGGCCCGAGCGACCTTACGCCGCAGAACACCGGGACCTGCCAGGGGACGAGCGGAACAGCCGTCCCTGGGAACCCGGTCACTGCGACCCAGAAGGTCGACAGCTCGGGTCAACCCATACCGGGCACCGCGACCGCGACATCAGGGGACGCCAAGTCGCTGATCGTGGGTCTCGGAAAGTACTGCTTCCGCGCAACGTTTACCGCGGCCGCGACTGATTCGAACTATCCGAACCAAAGCGCGGAAACGTCGAACCTGGCGAATGAGTGCTTCACGGTGACGGGGACCGCGAGCCTCTCGACAGCTCAGGACTGGCTGCCCAACGACACGGCGACTCTCACGGGCGACGCCAACCTGAATGGGACACTGACATTCGCGCTGTACACCGGCAACAACTGCGGCGCGACGTCCGGGTCCGCGGTAGCTGGGCAGTCCTACACGATCACCGTCTCGAATGCCCCATCCGGATCCCAATTCAGCACGAGCAACACGACGTTCAAGGTGAAGATCGCGAACGCCGGTGATTACTCGTGGCTGGTTCACTACGCCGACAGCGTCCTCGCCAGCCCCGCCGACAGGTGCGAGATCTCAACTGTCTCGATCAGGGATTGATTTCGGCGGCGGTAAGGCGCTAGCGATCCAAGAAAAAGGGCCCCGGCGAGAGCCGGGGCCCTTCTCTATCGGCGCTGCATGCGGGACCGAACGATCGCTTAGGGGTCGACGTGGAAGCTGGTCCACGCGAGGTGCTTCCACTTGCCGTGCCAGTTCATGGCGAGGTACGCGGTGCAATCGGCGGCGCCTGCGGTCCACTGTGGCGAGTACAGCGCAAAGGTCCGGTCACCCAAAGCTCCATCGAAGAAGCCGGCCCAGCCCTCCGCGACGAGCACGCCGTTCTGGTAGCAGTTGAGGTTCACGTACGGATAGGCCGTTGCCGCGGTGGTGACGTTGAAAGTCACAAGGTCACCGTAAGTCGGGTTCGTGAGCGTCGTCGGCGAAGCTCCGCTGAGGAGTACAAGACTGATGGATGAAGACGAGGTCTCGCCGGGCTTCGCCGCGAACGCGACGGCACTTCCCAGAGTGGAGAGCGCCAGCGTCAGGCCCGCGATCGCGAGCAGCTTTCGAGCCAGCATCGTTACCTCCTGCGTCGGTGGTGGTCCCCGACGTCTGCAGGAACAACGGCACGGCCGGCGTTTTGATGGCTGCGCAACTAGTACCGGGACTTCTTCTGGTGTGGCGAGGTCGACGCGTGGTACGGCTGTACTGTTGTTCGCGCCCGCCGGCGTGCGCGAGAGATTCGCCGGCCTCACAGGCGTCGGCGCATCTGCCTCGGCCAGGCTTGAGTAAGGCGGTCGGGCTCTGCCAGAGGCGGCTCGCCATACTCAGGAGCGTGCCGGTACCGATCGAAGTCAAAGACCTCACGCGCAATTACGGCCGTCGGCGTGGCGTGCTCGACCTCTCGTTCAACGTCAACGAGGGCGAGGTCTTCGCCTTCCTCGGTCCGAACGGGGCCGGGAAGACGACCACCATCCGACAGCTCATGGGACTGTTGCGCCCGTCGAAGGGCTCGGCTCGCGTGTTCGGCCTCGATTGCTGGACTCAGTCGCCGCGTGTCAAGGACAAGATCGGGTTCCTTCCGGGCGAGATGCGCCTCTACGAAAGCCTGACCGGCAAGGCGTTCCTCGATTACTTCGCGTCCTTCCGCAGATCGCACGATCCCAAGCGGCGCGCGGCGCTCGTCGAGCGGCTCGAGCTGGACCTGTCGCAAAGGATCCGGCACATGTCCAAGGGCAATCGGCAGAAGCTCGGGATCGTGCAAGCGCTGATGCACGACGCGCCGTTGCTGGTGCTCGATGAGCCCTCCAGCGGACTCGACCCGCTGAAACAAGTGACGTTCCTCCAACTCCTTCACGACGAGCGCGCCGCGGGGAAGACGATCTTCCTGTCGTCGCACGCGATCCCCGAGGTGGAGCGGATCGCGGATCGTGTCGGCATCATCCGCGAAGGTCGCCTTGTCGCCGTCGAGTCCATCGACGCGCTGAAGGCGAAGCGCGCCCGCCACGCCGAGGTGCTGTTCGGGCAGCCGGTCGACTCCACGCGGCTGGCGCTCGATTCGGTACGCATCCTGTCCCGCACCGACGACGGCAAGCGCTACGAGCTCGCGGTGCCTGGCGACCTCCGGCCGCTCCTGCGCACGCTCGCCGATCTTCCGCTCGAGGACCTCACCCTCGCGAGCGCCGATCTCGAGACGATCTTCTTGCACTACTACGCCGAGGAGCCGAAGACGCAATGAGTCTGTCGCAGCTTCGCCGTTCGCTCCTGGATCAACGTTGGACCTTGCTGTGGTTCGGACTTGGCATCACCGCCTACACCCTGCTGATCGCTGCGTTCTGGCCGACGGCCAAGAACAACGCCGCGCTTTTCTCCTCATACATCTCGCAACTGCCGGAGGCGTTCGTGAAGGCCTTCGGCATCGCCGACATCGCTCACTTCGAGGGATTCATCGGCGCCGAGGAGCTCAACTTCATGTGGCCGCTCATCGTCCTCGTCTTCGTGATCATGGCGGCCAGCAGCTTCGTCGCCGGAGAGATCGATCGCGGCACGATCGAGCTCTGGCTCTCGGTTCCGGTGCCACGCTGGCGGCTGCTCTCGGCGAAACAGATCGCGCTGGTGATCGGCATCGTCGTCCTCGCGGCGGTCACCGTCGCGCTGATCGCCGTCGCCGCCCGCCTGGCGAACGAGTCGCTCTCGACGTCGGGACTGGTGGCGACCGGCGCCGTGCTGTCGGCGTTGTGCATCGCCGTCGCCGGCTATACCTCGCTGTTCTCGTCGCTGTTCTCCTCGCGCGGAGCCGCCGCCGGCCTCGCGGCAGGCGTGACCATCGGCTCGTACCTCCTCGGCATCCTCTCCGGCATCAGCAGGGACTTCGACTGGCTGCGGTACCTCTCGATCACCAGCGCATTCCATCCGCAGCAGGCGCTGCTCGGCGGCGCCGCGGATGCCGCGGAGGTCTCGGCGCTCGTCGCGCTGGGGGTCGTCACCGCGCTGCTCTCGCTCGCGGTGTTCCAGCGGCGCGACGCGAATCCCTGAATGCCGTACGTCCTGCAGGCGGACGGCGCAGCGCGCGGCAATCCCGGTCCGGCTGGAGCCGGTGCGGTGCTCTACGCGCCCGACGGCAGTGTCGTGGCCGAGCTGCGCAAACCCCTCGGCACAGCGACCAACAATCGCGCGGAGTATGAGGCGCTCGTCATCGGCCTCGAGGAGGCCCGCCGCCGGGACATCGAAGACCTCGTGATCCGGCTCGACAGCGAGCTGCTGGTGAAACAGATGCGTGGCGAATACCGCATCCGGAGCGAAGCGCTTCGCCCGCTGGCCCAGCGCGCGATACGTCTCATCGCCGAACTCGGCGCTCGCATCGAGCACGTCCCCCGCGAACGGAATGCGCACGCCGATCGCCTCGCGAACGAAGCCATCGACCGTGGCGCCTGATCCGTTCGCGTCGCTGGTGGCGCGCGCGCTCGGGGTCGCCGTCGATAGCGTCGAGGCCGAGCGGCTCGACCGAGACGAGGAGGTCGCGGGCGCTGAGACGCAGCGGGTGCGCTGGCGCGGGCCTGATGCCAGCGGCACGGTTCTGTATCGGCGCTACCCGGTGAAGGCCGCCGTAGAGCCCGCGCTGCTCCCACTGCTCGCGCGTCGCCATGCGCCGGTGCCGCAGGTGCATGCGTCGGGCGTTCCGCCTCGGCACGCGCCCGAAGCGCGACCGTGGCTGCTGTTGAGCGATCCCGGGGACACCCCCGCGGGGCGTGATGACGCCGTCGCCGCGCTGGCGGCCACGAGAGCGGCCGTCGCGCGCGACACCAACACGCTGCGCTCGTTGGGCGTGCCGAGCCTGCCCCCGTCGCGCGTCAGCGACGAGGCGCGGTGGGCAGAGGAGCTGCTCGATGCGGCGGACTTCGCGCGCGTCGAGCGTCTTGCAGCATCGCTGGACCTGCCGCGACTCGATGCCATCGGAACGACGCTCGTGCACGGCGGGCTCGATACCGGCTACGCGCTGCGCGGCGCCGGCGGCACGACCCTCGTTGGCTGGTCGCGCGCGCACCTTGGCTGCGCGCTGATCGACGATCCCGGCACCGACCCGGACGGCGCGCGGCTCGCGGCGCTGTTCGCGATCCGCTGGCACGCGTGGGAGGCCAGGGAGTCCTTGCGCGCGCGGCGACCGGCGGCGGAGCTCATCCTGCGAACCTTGCGCGGCTACAATTGATGGACCGAGCAGGCCGGGCGGTCGCGGGAGCGAAAGCTTCCTGAGGAAAGTCCGGACTCCACAGGGCATGGGTAGCGGGTAACGCCCGTCCGCCGCGAGGCGAGGACCAGCGCCACAGTGACGATGCGCCGCAGGGCGCGTGAAACGCGGCAAGCTCTACCCGAGAGCAAGGCCAAATAGGGAGACCATGGAGCGGCCCGCTCCGTCTCCGGGTTGGCTGCTAGAGGCGATCGGCGACGATCGTTCGAGAGGGATGACCGCCCTCGCCAGAATCCGGCTTAGAGGCCTGCTCGGTGTTGATCAGGCGACGCGCGCGAGCGCGGTGAGGAAGCAGTCCAGGTTGCAGCAGACGCGTGAGCCTCGCGCGTGGCACGCTCCACAACACAGCGTCGAATCCCACAGGCCGTCAGCGACGAATTCAGCGCAGGCCGTGGTCGGCCGCACCAGTGCCGGTGTTGCCGTTCTGTCGCGCATCGCGGCTCGCCAATGCAATAAGGCGGCCAACCGCTAGGCGAACACCGCGAGCGCTTCGTGCCGGCAACGGAAGGTCTGCGGGAGCGTGCCGACGATCTCGTTGTCGGCATGGACGCGAAGTGCGTCCAGGCCGTCGATCCTGATCTCTCGTCCGCGGTACAGCGTCGGCCGGGTCGGCGGCCGCCAGCGCAGGGCAAGCATGGCTAGATGTCGCAGCAGCGCGAGCCGTCCCATCCGTCCGAACACCGCCACGTCGAGCATGCCATCGGCCACGTCCGCATCCGGCACGACGGGAATGGACCACGCGTAGTAGCGGCCGTTGGTCACGAGCACCTGCAAGGCTCGGTGCCGGACCGGCCTTCGGCCGTCGACGGCGACGTCGACCCAATGGCTCTCGCGCCGGATCGCGTCGCGCAAACGACGCAGCGCGCGCCGGAGATCGCCGCGTTCGGCCGATCGCGCCGCGCCGAACGCGTCGGCGTCGAGACCCACGCCTGCGGCCTCGAAGAAGAATCGTCCGGCAACATCGCCGACGTCGATCTTGCGTACGTGCTTCGTCGCAATCACCTGCGCCGCCTGCAGCGGATCGAGCGGTATCGGGATCGAGTGCGCGATGTTCATCACGCTGCCGAACGGCAGGATCCCGAGGATCACGCGCGTGTGCGCCAGCGCCGCAGCCGCCGGCGCCAGCGTCCCATCGCCGCCGGCCACGATCACGGCTTCATATTCGTCATGCGCCGCCGCGGCCGCGAGCTCGGCGGAGGTCGGTCGCGGAATGCCCGTTTCCCGGATTGTCAGCTCGAATCCGCCGCTTTCGAGGATGGCGCGGATCTGATCCGCCACCTGCGCGTACGCAACGGCGCCGGCACGTCGTCGGCCGGCGCCGGGGTTCACGATGAACAGGGCACGCAATGCAACTTACGGTGAGGTCGGAGTCGTCGCTCCGGCGGCGATCGCGCAGTTGTTGCAGCAATACGTCGCGTCGCCTTGGGTCATATGCGTCGACGGATCGACGATCGGATTGCCGCAGTGCGCGCATTTTTCGGCAGCGGTGCGACCACCGCCGCTCGTCGCGATCTCGGCGCAGTTCGGACAGCAGTAGAGCTCGCCGCGCTTCTCGAGCATGGTTGTGTGATCGGCTATCTCAGTGGCACACAAGGCGCAATTCGCGTGAGGCATGACGGCTCCTTCGTGACGCTTTTTCGCCGAGCGAGCGTGCATCGTCGATGCCATGGAACGCCGCGGCTTGGCACGCGCTCTGCTCCGATGCTCGCCGATACGAGAAGGACAACATTCGACGAGACTCCTCCCCCTTTCCCAACCCCTTTCCTCACGAGCGCCGCTTGAACATCAGCGGCGCTCGTGGCGTTTGTGGAGCTAAAGTGCCGTTGAGCCGAGCGATCGCGCGCGCTCTGGCATCGAACCTGCTGCCCGATAAGGCCAGGCTCGCTCGTTCGTCATCTTGAGAGGGGAGGGACCGCCGTCAATGCGTATCGGCCTCCTTGCGCCACCTCTCGAGAGCGTCCCGCCGCGCCGCTATGGCGGCACCGAGCGTGTGGTCGGCTGGCTCGCGGAGGCGCTCATCGCGCGCGGCCACGACGTGGTGGTTTTCGCGAGCGGCGATTCGGAAGTGAGTGCGCCACTCGTCCCGATCGTCGAGCGTGCGTTGTGGCGCGACGAACGCTACAAGTCTGACCTCTTGCCGTTTTGGTCGATGGTGGCCGGACGCGCGTACGCGCGCTCGGATGGCCTCGACGTGATGCACAACCACCTCGATTACTTCGCGTTTCCGGCGGCTCGATTCGCGCCCGTTCCGACCGTGACCACGCTCCACGGCAGGCTCGATCTCCCCGAGCTCGGACCGCTCTACGACGAGTACACAGAGCTACCGCTGGTCTCGATCAGCGAATCGCAGCGGGTCCCGCTTCCGCAGGGCCGCTGGGTCGCGACGGTCTATCACGGGATGCCGCGACAGCTGTTGCGACCCAGTTACCGGCGCGGCTCGTACCTCGCGTTCTGTGGCCGCATCGCGCCGGAGAAGGGTGTCGAGCGCGCCATCGCCGCGGCGATCAGCGCGGAGCTGCCGCTCAAGATCGCCGCGCGTCTGCCGCTCTCCGACCGTCTCGGTGGCGAAGCTGATCGCGACTACTACGAGAGCCAGATCCGGCCGTTCCTCGATCATCCGCTCATCGAGTACGTCGGCGAATTGGGGGACCGCGAGAAGGAAGGCTTCCTGCAAGAAGCGTCCGCGCTCCTTTTCCCGATCGATTGGCCCGAGCCCTTCGGTCTGGTGCAGATCGAGGCGCTCGCCTGCGGGACGCCGATCCTGGCTCGTCCGTTGGGCTCCGTCCCGGAGATCGTCGAGCCGGGTGTGACCGGCTACCTCTGCGACACCACCGACGACTTCGTCCAGGCCATTCGCATCGTGGACGGACTGGACCGTCGAGCCTGTCGCGCCAGTTTCGATCGACGCTTCACCAGCGACGTCATGGCCGCCGGCTACGAGCGCGTGTACAAGCGAGTCCAAGCGGTGACGCAGGAGACGCTGGTCACCTCGGCGCTCAGCTCCTAGCGATCCCGCGCAAGAGGCATGGCTTGTGCTTGCGGGTCGCGCCTGAGAAGGAGGCAGCCATGGCCAGATATTCGAAAAAGGCGAGCAGCGAAGTCCGGACCGAGATGCGGCACATGAAGAGCGGTAAGCACAAAGTCAAGTCGCGCAAGCAGGCGATCGCGATCGGGCTCTCGAAGGCGCGACGTAAGGGAGCTAAGGTCCCGAGCCGCGGTCGGAAGAAGACCTAGCGCTTTTCGCGCGAAGCGCGGGACGTGGCGGGGGCAGCGTCCATCGACGCGTGTGTGAGGCAGTAGGGCGTCCACGGGAGCGCCTCGAGCCGCTCCGCCTCGATCTCGGCGTCGCAGACGACGCAGCGACCATAGCTGCCGCGACGGATCCGCTCGAGCGCGTCGTCGATCAGGCCGATGCGATCCTCGACCAGCTTGCGGCGCATGACGTCAAGCTCGCGATTCTCCGTGTCGGTGGCGATGTCGGCGATGTGCTGATCGACGGTCGTAAGCTCGCCGCTCTCATCCGCCTGGTCGGCGCTGAACAGCTGGTTGATGTGCTCGAGGGTGCGCTCGAGGTCGCCGCGTTCCTCCCTGAGCCGACGTTCGAGAGCCTGCACGTCCATGTCGTCGCCGGTGTGCACTCGCCGTGCCGCCGCGCCGTGGCATGTCGCCTGCTCGCGGTGCTCGGTAGCGGGAAGGGGTTTTCCCACGATCCCAAACGCCAAGGAGGTCAGTTAACGATGGCTACGATCGAGAAATCCATCGACGTTCAGGTGCCCGTCTCCGCCGCATACAACCAGTGGACTCAATTCGAGTCCTTTCCGCAGTTCATGGAGGGCGTGAAAGAGGTCAAGCAGCTCGACGACACGCACCTCCGCTGGCGTGCGGAGATCGGCGCGAAGGAAAAGGAATGGACCGCCGAGATCATCGAGCAGCTGCCGGACGAACGGATCTCGTGGCGCAGCACCAGTGGCGCGCGGAATGACGGCACCGTGATGTTCCGTGCCCTCGATAGCGGCCGGACGCGCATCGTGTTGCGTCTCGACTATGAACCGGAAGGCGCGGTGGAAAACGCCGGATCGGCGCTCGGTGTCGTCGCCGGCCGGGTCGAGGGTGATCTCAAGCGCTTCAGGGAATTCATTGAATCCCGCGGCGTCCCGACCGGCGCCTGGCGAGGCGAAGTCGAGGGCGGAAACGTGCGACAGGGGAACGCGCCTCGGACCGGACAGAACACCTAAGGAAAGGAGATCGATACATGGACACAGCAGTCGAACAGCGAGTGGTCGGCGACGCCAAACACGAGCACGACCATCCGCCCGTGACACACACGCACGATCACTATCACGTGTCGCACCACCATCGCAGCGGGGAGGTCGGCGGGGCATTCGAGCACCGCTCTACCTACCACAGCCACGAGCACAACCACAACCAGACCGTCCATGCTCATAAGGACCGCGACGTCGAGACCGAGCGTCGCGAGCATGACGAGATGGCGCACATCCACGATCACGCGCGTCCAACGGGGCAAGGCCGATGAGAGAGCTGAAAACGCTGAGTGCCAGAGCCAAGAACATGGACGTGTCGGACCTTCGCGCGCGAGTACGTCCGTTCGCCGAGGCTGCCACACGTGCCGCACAGGCCGCGCGCCACACGGTGCGCGAGCGCGCGCCCTCGTCGGACGAGGTCCTGAAGGGACTCGGTCTCGAACGGCGCCGGAGTCGGAGCGGCATCCTGTCGTGGCCGCTCCTGCTGGCCGCGAGCGCCGGCGCCGCGCTCGCGTTCTTCCTCGATCCACAGCAGGGCGCCCGTCGGAGGGCCGTCACCCGCGATAAGGTCGTCGCCGCGGCGAACGATCTCAGCAGAGTCGCGGCGCGGACCGGGCGCATTGCGGCTGCGCGAGCGCAAGGGCTGACCAGTCGGATGACGACTCTTGTGCCCGCCGCCGCGGAACCGGCCAACGACGCCACCCTCATCGCGCGAGTCGAGAGCGAGGCGTTCCGCGGAACGGAGCGCGATCTCAAGGGCTTCGTGAACCTCAACTCAGTCGACGGAAAGGTGTTCATTCGCGGCGAGGTCCCCAAGCGTGAGCAGATCTCGCAGATCGAGAAACGCGTCCGCCGCGTGCGCGGGGTCAAGGACGTCGAGAACCTGATGCACCTGCCCGGAACGCAAGCGCCGACCGCTCCCTAGTCGGGCGTCAGGTCGTCAGGCGGCGTTGGGTGTGGGCGCGGCGGCGGTGTCCGCCGCGCCTTCGTCGTGTGCGACGAGCTCGTCGAACGGTCCTTCATCGAGCACGGTCCGTAGATCACCGCACCAGCGGATCTCCGGCCTCGCCTTCTTCGGCGATTCTGGAGGGGTCATCGAAGGGGTTCGGGTAAGCAGGCCGGATGCCACCTCCGGCGAGCGTCACAAAGCTAGGCCGCCCTGCGCGTCCCGCCTCTCGGCGGCAGCACGTGACGCGGCGGCCACAGGTTGCGGAACGCCGAGATCAGCCCGGCCAGCCGTTGCGCCAGCCGTGGCGTCAGCTGCTCTTCCGCTACCAGCGCATCGGTCTCTAGCAGACTGGTCCGCAGCCGGACCTGCAGCAGCAGGCGGTAGAGGATCTCCCATTCTTCAAATGACAGATCGATCTCGTCGAGCTGCCGCGCGACGGCGTCGAGGTCGGCCTGACCTCGCGCGGCTCTCGCGAGCTCATCCTCGATCTGCTGCGCCTCTCGGGACCAGGTCTGGTACGCCTCGGTAAAGGTGAGTTCGCGGACCAACGCCGACCGTGATCGTGCGACCGCACGTTTGGACCCCTGAATGGCCAGGTCCATCGGATGGATCACGACCTCGAGATCGCGCGCGACGAGCATCGTCAGTCGCGACGGCACGAGAGCGCGAACTCCCGGTCCGCCGATGAGCGCCAGCACCTTGCCCGGGACCTCGTACGGCCACGGAGCGCGAACCGGCGTGACCTCGATCCCGGACTCGTGCAGCGCCCGCCCGAGGTCCCGCACGACCGTGGCGTAGCCTTTTGGCTTGACCGCGAGCGCCACGTGCGCGCTTTCCCAGCGCCGGAGCGTCGCGCGGATCTTGCCGGCCGGCGCGACGAGCATCATCCACACCAGCACGACGAACAGCGCGATCGCGGTCGGGTATCCCGAGATGAGCGCTTTGGGAAGGGAGCTGCGCCGAGACTCGTCGCGAACCGTCGGGAGCTTCGTGGTCAGCGCGCCGATGCCGAGCGGCAGCAGGATGGCAACGATGATCAGCACCGGGCGGACGTAGACGTTGGCCCAGGCGGGCACGGTGACGAAGCCCAGCAGGAATGTCGCGAACGAGGGGACCAGGACTCCGACGGCCACGACCGGCCAGATCAGCGAGCCGGCGGCCATGAGTGACAGGACCAGCTGTTTGGCCTTCGGGACCTGGCCGAACAGGACGATCGTGGCCCAACTGAACGCCGTCGAGATGATGCGGCCAACCTGCCGGCCCAGGTAGGCGAAGAGCGCGGTCAGCTCGAGCATTCCCGCACCGACCGCACGGGCTGTGCCGCGGGGCTGGCATGACGGATGCGCGCATAGTGATGCGATGGCCCGCTCGCTCGGCGACCGGCAGGCGACCGTCACGATCCATTACGCCCAGACACTCGACGGCCGCATCGCCGCGCGCGACGGGAGCTCGCGGTGGATCAGCTGCGACGAGTCGCTTCGGTTCGCGCACGAGCTTCGGGCGCAGCACGACGCAGTCATGGTCGGGGTGGGCACCGTGATCGCGGACGATCCACGTCTCACGGTGCGGCTGGTCACGGGCCCGTCGCCGACCCGGGTCGTCGTCGACAGCGCCCTACGCCTGCCACTTTCGGCGACCGTCGTCAGCGACCGCGCGGCGCGCACTATGCTCGCCATGACCGCCCGCGGTGATCCGGCAAAGGCCGCGGCGCTGATGGAGCGTGGCGTGGAGATCCTGCGGCTGGATGCCGATCCGGATGGCCACGTCGATCTGGTCGCGCTGCTGCGCGAATTGCCGCGCCGCGGAATCGGCTCGGTGCTGATCGAAGGCGGCCACGGTCTCATCACCTCGGCCTTGCGCCATCGGCTGGTGGATCGTCTGATCGTGTGCGTCGCTCCGAAGATCCTCGGCACCGGGGTGGACGCAGTCGGCGACATCGGCGCCGCGGGCCTGGGCGACGCGCTGGCCTTCTCCAGCGTCGAAACATGGCAATGCGGCGCCGACCTAATCGTCGACGGGACCCTGGAGCGTGTCGCTGCGCGCGTCTAGCGTCGCGACTGCGACGAGCGTGTGGTTTCCGGCCGCGCGCAGCGTGGAGCTGCGCACGGAAACACTCGACGAGCCGGGGCCGCACGAGGTCCGCGTTCGCGCGCTCGCGAGCGCCATCAGCCACGGCACCGAGATGCTGGTGTATCGCGGTGCCGTGCCCGCGGAGCTGCCGCTGGATCTGCCATCGCTCCGCGGAGCGTTCGGCTTCCCGATCAAATACGGCTACGCCAGCGTCGGTCGCGTGATCGCGAGCGGCGCCGAGGTCGATTCGCTCGAACGTGACGACCTCGTCTTCGTGCACCATCCACACCAGACCGAGTACGTCGTGCCGCAATCGCTCGCCGTGCGCCTCGTCGAGGATGTCGACGTCGAGGCGGCGACGATGCTGGCGAGCCTCGAGACGGCAACGAACGTGGCGCTCGATGCGCATCCGCGGATCGGAGATCGCGTCGTCGTCCTGGGGCAGGGTGTCGTCGGTCTCCTGGTCACGCAGCTGATGCGTCGCGCCGGAGCGGCGCTGGTGCTCGCGGTCGATCCGGTCGCGCGCCGGCGCGATGTCGCGCGCGACCGCGGTGCGCATGTGGCCGTGGCGCCAGAGGAAGCCGACGATGCGGTGCGTGTAATGACCGGTGGCGTCGGCGCCGACATCGCCATCGAAGCCAGCGGCACCGGCGCGGCCTTGTCGCAGGCGCTCGAGCTCGTCGCGTTCCAGGGCACGGTGGTGGTCTGCTCGTGGTACGGATCGAAGCCGGTGCAACTGCCGCTCGGCGGCGCGTTCCACCGCCACCGGTTGCGCCTCGTGAGCTCGCAGGTATCCAATCTCGACCCGGCGCTCGCGCCGCGGTGGGATCGCCGCCGCCGGCTCGCGTTCGCCGGTTCGTTGCTTGGCGAGCTCGAGCTGACTCGCCTTGTCACGCACCGATTCCCGCTCGAACGCGCGGCCGAGGCGTACCAGCTCGTCGACGAGCACCCCGACGAGACCGTGCAGGTCCTCTTCACCTACTCGTGACGTTCGAGGTCGGTGTGCGCGCCGCGTTCCAGGCGTCGCACGCTTTGCGCGGCGATTTCGGCCCCGCGACGCGCCCGCACCAGCACGACTACCGGCTCGAGGTCGCGGTCCGCGGCGAGCGCCTGCGCGCCGACGGGACGCTCGTCGACATCGCGCTTCTGGACCAACTGCTCCGCGGGATCGTGACAGAGCTCGACGGCGCATCGCTCGACGCGCTGCCGGCGTTCCGCGAAAGCAACAGCACCGCCGAGGAAGTGGCGCGGCACATCGCCGAGCGCTGTGAGACTTCGTTGCGCGGAGAAGGATTGGCGCGTCTCGTCGTCCGGGTGTGGGAAAGCGCTGACGCATACGCCGCCTGCGAGCGCGAGCTGGGGTGATCGATGTCGTTCTGCTCACCGCTCCGCCGCCTCTGGGCGCGGTTACGGGCGGGCAACGCTACAACGAAGCTATCGCCGAGCGCGCCGGACACCACGACGCACGGATGCGCGCTGTGGCCATCTCAGGACGGACGCTGGCCCAACGCGCGCTCGCCGCGCGTCGCGCGCTTCACCAGTCGAACGGTGTCGACGCGATCGTGATCGACAGCATCGTCGCCGACGCCGCCGCGCTCGCGGGCCGCGGCAACGTGCCTCTGGTCGGGCTTGCGCATCAGATCCCGAGCGCGCGCCACCCCACGGTTTTCGGCGCGCTCGGCCGTGCGTTGTCCCGCACGGCATATCGCCGCTGCCGGCGCCTCATCGCGGTCAGCGAGTGGGTCGCGGCGGCGCTCGACAGCATCGGCGTGCCATGCGCCGTGGTCCCTCCTGGCGTCGAGCGGCCCCCGGCGCGTGAGGCGACAAACGCTGGGGGACCACCGATCGTTCTCTGCGTCGCCAATTGGTTGGCGCACAAAGGGATCCTCGACCTGGCCGAAGCGATGGCGTTGCTTCCGGCCGAGGCCGGCAGGCTGCGTCTCGTCGGCGCGCCGCGGCTCGAGACTTCGTACGGCCGTCGTGTCGCGGCGCGGATCGGACGTTCCGACCTCCGCGATCGGGTCACCGCACGTGGCACCCTCGGCCGGGACGAGGTAGACGACGAGCTCGCCAGAGCCGACATCTTCGCGTTGCCATCGCGTGACGAGGCGTACTGCATCGCCGTCGCCGAGGCGCTTGCGAACGGTCTCCCGGTCGTGGGCTACCGCTCCGGCAACGTGACCGATCTTGTCGGCGGCGCCGGCATCCTCGTCGACCCCGGTGATGTCTCCGGCCTCGCCGAATCCCTGCGTCTGCTGACGCTGGACCGGGATCGGCGCCGCAGCTTCGCCGAGCTGGCGCGGCGGCGAGCCGCGACCCTGTCGACTTGGGACCAGTCGGCGCGCGCTTTTTTCGAAGCGATTCGCAGTGGTATGCGGCTTGCTTCGGCTGCGGAGCAACATGAACGAGATCGAACGCCGTCGAGTGCTTGAGTGCGTCACCTGCGACGAGCCTTCGCCCCTCGCCGAGGCGACACCGCAGTCTGTCCCAGATGAAATGAAGACCCCGCCGCGCGTGCGCGGCGGGGTCGTTCTGTCCTAGCGCTCGAGATTCAAGCTGCGAGCAGGCCGTCGAGAGCGGACCGCACGTTCACGTTCACGTTGAACACGTTCGGCCCGACGTACAGGAACAGGACCGCCAGAACGAGAATCAACAGGATCAGGCCGAACAGGACGCCTGCGCTGAAGCCCGAGCCGTCGTCGTGGTGGTCGTGGTCCCGCGATGTGATCGAACGCTAAGCATGCAGCCGTCGTGCCATGCTCGGTCGTCCAGCGAGCGTCCCATTCTTGGGTACAGCGCCGCTACATAACCTCGGTAATTGGCGTTAGGGCGCCTCGGTGTTCCGCTCTTCTCGAACGTTTTGTGCCGCCGCATCGGAGAGGAGGCGCCGCACCCGCGCCCGCTCCGCCGCTGGGACTTTCACTGTCACCAGCACATCGCCGCGCTCGACCCGCTGCTCGTAGCGCTCGGGATCTTTGGCCGGCAACAGCTTTCCGGCCAATGCACCGACGAGGAGTCCGGCCATCGCGCCAACGATCGCCCACGGCACGAGGCTGCTGGGGCTGCTCTTGTACGCGTCCTGGCCCGGGACTAAGAGCAGCAAGACGACCCCCGTGACGGCACCGAGCAGCGTCATCGGAATGACCAGTTGTCGCGCCCGCGTTCCCACCACCTCGCGCGATCGGCGTGGATCGTTGATGACGCCGACACGTTCCGGCGCGATCCCGTCGGCCTCGAGACGCCGCACGGCGCGGAGCGCGGCCGTCTCATCGGCGAACACGCCGATCTCGGTCTCGATGTTCTCGGCCATACACCGGCTCCGCGCAGACAGCGTGCCAGCCGGGGTCAGTCGGCGAAAGGTCAGGCGGCGTGCCGTAACGAGGAGCGCTCGTGCCGCTCGCGTCGCCGAAGCAAGGCCAGCAGCAATCGCTCGTCGGCATCGAGGTCCTGTCTGGCACGCGCGCGCGGGACGCGAAGCTGGAACAGCGAACCGTCGGCGAACGACTCCACCGCGGCCGGATGCAGATACGAGGCGCGACACACCGCCGGAGTATTGCCAAGAGCCTTCGCGACCCGTTCGATCACGGACTTCAGCTTTCGTTTGGCCTCGCGCTCCCCGCGCGCCCGGCCGTCCGCTCGCAACAGGCCCACCGCGATCGCCGAGCCCTGCCAGGTGCGGAAGTCCTTGGCGCTGAAGTCGTCGCCGGTCGCTTCACGCAGATAGCCGTTCACATCCGCGGATTCGACGGGCTGCGTCGCGCCCGACTCATCGAGATAGGCAAAGAGCTCTTGACCTGGAAGCTCCTGACAGCGGCGAACGATGCGCGCCAGGCGCGGATCGGTGACGCCGATCACATGGTCCTTACCGCTCTTGCCGCGAAAATGGAACTCGAGCCTCGGACCGTCGACATCGACGTGCTTTGTTCGCAGCGTTGTGAGTCCATACGAATGGTTCTCGCGCGCATACTCGACGTTTCCGACGCGCATTGCCGTGATGCGGAGGAGCTGCACCAGGGTCGCGAGAACCTTCTCGCGCGGCAGCCCTTCCAACGCCAGATCGCGCCGCACCCGCTGACGCAGCCGAGGCAAGGCCTCGCCGAAGGCGATCATGCGGGCATACTTGCTAGCGTCGCGAACGGCGCGGAAGCGCGGGTGGTAGCGGTACTGTTTGCGACCCCTGGCGTCGCGACCGGTGGCCTGCAGATGCCCGCGCGCCGAGGCGCAGATCCAGACGTCACGCCACGCCGGTGGGACGGCGAGCCTTCTGATCCGCGAGAGCTCATTACGGTCGCGCAAGACCGAGCCGTCCGGTCGCCGGTATCGGAAGCCTCTTCCGGCGCGCACGCGCCGGATGCCTGGCTGTCGATCGGTGCTATGGACCAGCCCCGCGGCCCTGGCGTCATGCAACGCGGCGGCCGGAGCCGAAACGGTCACGGCGCTCGCGGTTGGCAAGGGGCATGCCGCTCGCGATATCGACATCAGCAGGAGGTGCAGGATGCCCGAGACAAAACGCGATCCATCCGAGGACCCCACACGCAGCATCGACCAGGATCTGCCTGAGTCGACAAGCCCCACGCCGCCGGCGAGCGTCAGCCCGGCCCAGGCCGGACCGGCCGCGGCTGCCGGGATGCCGGCGACGGGCGACTCGATCGCGGGCGCCGACGCGCCAAGCGAGGCGCAGATCGCTCTGGAGCGGGAGGTGAAGGAGACCCGGGCGCGCCCGCGGCGCTAGGCGCGGATGGCAACGACGATGAACCGCGGGTAGGCGGGCGTCGGGCCGGTCGAGGTCTGGAGCGTGAGGCGATCGTCCGCCGTCGGCGCGACCCATGACACGTCCGACGACGGAACGCTGGGGTGGATCTGCGACACCCGATAGTGCAGCGCGGTCCCGCCTCTGGTCAGGATCTCCACATCGTCCCCGACCACGGCTTGCCACAGCGTCAGGAACATCCCGATCCGGGCGTGGGCGTAGATGAACGAATTGCCGCCGTTCCCCGGCACGGCGGTTCCCGGAAAGTGAAAAGCGGCTCCCTCCGGGGTGGACCCGGATCCACCCCCGCTCGGGACATCGCGCCCCACGTCCCCTTCTTCGATCGGCAGGTCGATCCCCAGACGCCGAATCACGATCCGCATGCCCGCGACAGTCGGTGTCGCGCTGGGCGATCCCGACGCCATCGCGGTCGGGGCCGCCGACACCGAGGGCGGCAGTGTGCTCGTACCGGGCGGGGCGACGGCGGTCGTTGCCGGAGCGCAGCCCAGCACCAAGGTCAGGACGAGGACCAGCGGACGTACGGCCGGACGCATGGCGACCGACATCCGCAAGCTGTATGCCCTACGCGTCACAGCGGGCGCTGCCCACCGTTTGCAGAATCACCGCATACTGAGCGGCTGGAAGGGACATCGAGGCACCCGACCCGTCGCGCAGGGCTCGGCAGAGAGAAACGCCCGGAAGGGAATGAGGAGGATCCATGGCAAAGGCGATGACCAAGTCCCAGATCGCGCAGCACGTTTCGACGAAGATCGGTATGAGCCGCAAGGACGCGGTTCGGACGCTCGAAGGGATCGCTGAGCTTGCCTACAAAGAGGCGAAGAACGGCTTCACGCTGCCCGGCATCGGCAAGCTCGTTCTCGTGAATCGAAAGGCGCGCATGGGCCGCAACCCGCGGACCGGCGAGCCGATCCAGATCCCCGCGAAGCGAGTGGTGAAGTTCCGCGTCGCGAAGGCGGCCAAGGACTCGATCCTCAACAAGCGCTAGTCCTCCTCCGGCAACGCAAGCGGTCGGCGTCCAGGCGGCGCGATATTGTTCGCGCCCGTGGACGCCGACTACTTCTTCGACGATCTCCCCACGCTGGGCCGAATGCTGCGACGTCGCGCCCTCTCCTCGCTCGAGCTTACGCGGGGCTTTGTCGAGCGACTGAGAACGATCGGCCCGCGCTACAACGCGCTGGCGGAGCTGACCGGCGACCTCGCCGAGCGCGAAGCGAGACGCGCGGACCGCGAGCTTGCGCGCGGCGTCGATCGTGGACCGTTGCACGGCATCCCCTATGGCGCGAAGGATCTCCTCGACACGGCGGGGATAGCCACGCGCTGGGGCGCGCCGCCGTACCGCGATCGCATTCCTAGCGCTGACGCGACCGCGATTACGAAACTGCGTGAGGCCGGTGCGGTGTTGGTCGGGAAGCTCGCCATGGTCGAGCTCGCTGGAGGCGGCGGCTATCGCTATGCCTCAGCGTCGCTGCACGGTCCGGGCTTGAACCCGTGGAACGTCGGGCGATGGAGTGGGGGATCGTCGTCCGGTTCAGGTTCCGCCGTTGCCGCCGGCGTGGTGCCATTCGCGCTCGGCTCGGAAACGTGGGGATCGATCACGACGCCGTCGGCCTTCTGCGGGGTGAGCGGTCTACGACCGAGCCTCGGCGTCGTCAGCCGCGCCGGCGCGATGCCGCTGGCGTGGTCGATGGACAAGGTCGGACCAATGGCGCGCACCGCACACGACTGCGGCGTGATCCTGTCGGCGCTTGCCGGCATCGATGCCGCGGATGCGACGACGACGGCGTGGTCCTACCGGCGATCGCGCCCGCGGTCGTTCAGGCTCGGGGTGCTCGCGGAGGACTTCGACGGCATACCCGAGATCGCGAATGCGTTCGAGAAGGCGCTGCGGGTCCTGCGCGGCGCGGGCATGCGCACGACGCGCATCCGGCTTCCGTCATACGACTACGCCGCGACGGCACGTGCGATCCTCAGCGCGGAGCAGGCGGCCGCGCACGAGGACTTCATCAGGAGCGGACGCCTCGATGAGCTCATCGACGAGGGACAGAAGGAGGGTTTGCGCGCGTCGCTGCAGCAACCGAACATCGAATACGCGCGCGCCATGGAGCGCCGGCTCTCGATCACGCGCGAGCTGCGCGCGCTCTTCGGAAAGGTCGATGCGCTGGTGGGACCGACGCTTGTTGCCGAAGCGCCGACGCTCGATACCGACCTGCGGCAGATGCGCCGCGGCATCGGGCCGGCCGTGTTCGGCGCGGTCGCCGGTCTGCCCGGAATTTCGGTGCCGATGGGCTTCGGACTGCACGGCATGCCGCTCGGCCTGTCCATTACCGGCGACTTGTTCGCCGAGGCGACGATCGTCGCGATTGCCTCGGCGTATCAGCGCGATACCGATTGGCACGAGCGCCGTCCGACCACGAATGTCAAGCACCCGAGTTCGTCTACTGAAACGCCAACGAAGCTCAGTTTTAGCGCCTCGCGGTGATATCGTGAAACCCCGGAAATGAACGTCCTGCGCTGGCTTCGCGACCAGGCAAAAGGGTACGACTGCAACGTCTGCGGTCAGAACCACAGCAAGTCCGACATCCGCGTTCTGGGTCGTCTCGAGTCGGCCTGGATCGTGCGCGTGACGTGCTCTCGCTGCCAGACCAGCTTCAAGTTGCTTGTCGTCGTCGATGAGGCGCTGGCAGCGGTTGCCGAGGCGAAGCCCGTTCCGGCCGGGACCGCGTCGCGGCGAACGCGCGATCGACGCGTCCCAGTGTCGGCCGACGAGGTGCTGGATGCACACGAATTTCTCCGCACCTATGGCGGCGACATCAAGGCGCTGTTCCGGCGCCAACGGGCTGGCGCAGCGACCGTTCCCGAGAGCGAATAGCTCGCGGCGGCGTCGCGCAGGCGCGTGCTTGCATACAATCGACCGCCGCTGACACCTCCGGAGAGGGAGCATGGCTGGGCTGAATGCCGTGATCACCGGATGGGGCTTCTACGTGCCGCCCCGGCGGGTGACGAACACCGACATCGAGCACCTGTTGCTTGAGACCCGCCAGAAGCGCGGCCAATCCGTCGACCCCGGGCGCGACCTGACCAACGACGCCTGGATCACGGAGCGGACGGGCATCAAAGAGCGACGGTTCGCCGGCGAGGGCGAGTTCACCTCGACGATGTCGGCAAAGGCCGCACGCCGCGCGCTGGAGCGCGCGGGTCTGGGGCCACGCGACATCGACTTCATCATCGTCGCGACGGCCTCGCCCGATTACCTGTTTCCGTCCACGGCGGCGCTGATCCAGAACGAGCTCGGCGCCAATCGCGCGGGCGTCATCGATCTGGAGGCGGCCTGCACGGGATTCCTGTACGGCCTTGCCGTCGCCCGCGGGTTGATCATCGCCGGCACCGCACGCACGGTGCTGCTCGTCGGTGCCGAGACGCTGTCGCGCTTTCTCGATTTTGGCGATCGCGGCACCTCCGTCCTCTTCGGCGATGGCGCCGGCGCCGTCGTGATCGAGGCTTCGAACGCCAGCGTCGGCATCGAGAGTGCCGTGCTTCGCGCCGACGGATCGAAGGCCGACCTGCTGCTGCTTCCAGGCGGCGGCTCGCGCAATCCCGCCTCCGGTGACAGCCAGAAGAACGGACTCCATTACATCAAGATGGCGGGCGCCGAGACGTTCAAGCTCGCGGTGCAGATGATGAGCGAGGCCGCGGTGCAGGCGATCCAGGAGGCCGGGCTGCGACAGGAAGACATCGACCTGTTCGTGCCGCATCAAGCCAACGTGCGGATCATCGACGCCATCGCCAAGCGCTTGAAGCTTCCGGCCGAGAAGGTGTTCGTGAACATCCAGAAGTACGGCAACACCTCCGCCGCCTCGATCCCGATCGCGCTCTGCGAGGCGGTCGATGCCGGCAAGGTCAAGCGCGGCGACAAGCTGCTCTTCGTCGCCTTCGGCGGCGGATTTACCTGGGGCGCATGCGTCACTGAGTGGTTCGGTCCCGTCGACGCCTACCGCCAGAAGTCGCTCGTCGGCCGCCTGCAGCGGGAGCTGGAGCAGCGCCTCGAGGAGATCGTCAACCGCTAGTTTCACGCGGTCAGCCGCGACCCCGGTGCGCAGTCAGCCGTCCTTTTCATTTCCCCCGTTCTCTCCCTTGACATCGCCCTAACTCGGGCGCATGCTGCCCGCCGCGTGGTGAATTGTGGGGACAGGTGGGGAACCATCTGTCCACCAGAGACGGGGCCCTGTTGGAAGGCTTTTTCATTGGCGAATTCGCGCATTCTCTCGACGAGCGGGGGCGGCTCGCGATCCCGGCCAAGTTCCGGCCGCGCTTCAAGGAAGGCGCGGTCGTGACCCGGTGGCTGGAGAAATCGCTGGCGGTCTTTCCCACGAAGCGCTTCGCCGAGCTGCAGCGAAAGGTCGCCGAGCTCCCAGTCTCACGCGGCAACGCCCGCCAGTTCACACGCTTCCTGATGAGCGGCGCCCACGATGACGAGCCGGATGGGCAGGGGCGGATCGTCCTGCCGCAGCACCTCCGCGAGTACGCCGGCGTGGCGAATGAGGCCATCGTGGTAGGCGCGAATGACCACCTCGAGATCTGGTCGCCGAAGAACTGGCGCGACTACATCGCGGACACCGAGGGCTCCATGGCGGAGCGCCTTGCGGACCTCGGAATCTAGGTGGCCGCATGAGCCGGTCCTCCTCGAGCAGGTCGTCGCGGCCCTTCAGCCGGCTGGCGCAGGTCGCTTCGTCGATGGCACGCTCGGTAGCGGCGGTCACGCGGCGCGCATCCTCGAGCGCACGGCGCCGGACGGCAGGCTCCTCGGCATGGACGTCGATCCGGCCGCGCTCGCTGTCGCTCGCGAGCGGCTCGCGCCGTTCGGCGATCGTGCCGTCCTGGTGCGGGCCAACTTCGCGATTTGCGACGACGTTGCACGCGAGCATGGCTTTCTCGATTGCGACGGCGTCCTGTTCGATCTCGGCCTCTCGTCGCTCCAGCTGGCCGACGATTCGCGCGGGTTCAGCTTCCGCTCGGAGGGACCGCTGGACATGAGAGCCGATCCCGAACTCGATGTCACGGCGGCCGACCTGGTGAACGGCGCGAACGAGCGCGTTCTGGCGCGGATCCTGGCCGAGTATGGCGAGGAGCCAGAGGCAAGACGTGTCGCCGCGGCGATCGCGCGTCGCCGCACGACGAGGCCGTTCAAGACCGCCGCCGACCTCGGCCGCTTCGTCGCGGGCGTCAAGCAGCAGCGTCCGCGCGGCGTGGATCCGTCCACGCGCGTGTTCCAAGCGCTCCGCATCGCCGTCAACCACGAGCTCGAAAACCTCGGCACAGGGCTGAGCGCGGCGCTGCGCATCCTGCGCCCGGGCGGCCGTCTCGCTGTCATCTCCTTCCATTCGCTCGAGGATCGCGTCGTGAAGACCTTCATGGCGCGCGAGTCGCGCGACTGCATTTGTCCTCCCCACCTCCCCACCTGCGTCTGCGGGCATCGCGCGGGTCTGCGAATCGTTACCCGGCGTCCGGTCCGTCCGGATGCGGCGGAGGTCGAACGCAACCCGCGCGCCCGCAGCGCAGTACTTCGCGTCGCCGAGAAGATCGCTTCGTGATCGGCGCGCTCGCCCTGCGTGGTGCGACGCGCACCACGCGGACACGGACTGTTTCCCGTTCGCAGGCAACACGCCGCTACAACGCTGGCGCCGCCGCGGCGAAGCGCGGCCGCACCGTCCCGTCCCGGCATCGCGGCGCGGCGCGCCGGCGGGTGTCCTTCGATGCCAGCGCGCGCCTCTTCGTCCTGTCCGCCGGCGTCCTCGCGACGGCGTTCCTGATGGCGCTGCTGTACCTGCGCTTTGCGACGTCGATCGCCGCCAGCGGCTACGACCTCCATGATCTGGAGGCTCGGCGAGACGAGCTGGTGCGCCAGAACGAGCTCCTCCAGCTGCAGATCGATCGCCTCGAGGCACCCTCGCGCATCGAGTCCGAGGCGCAGCGCCTCGGCCTGGTCAAGGCATCGCGCACGCTGTTCCTGACCGCCGGACCGTCTGTGACGTTGCGGTAGGCCAGGGCGTGTTCCCCGACACGCTGCCCTCCACCCGCATCAAGTTCCTGTTCGCCGGCTTCTTCGTCCTCTCGATCGTGCTGTCAGCGCGGCTGGCCTACTGGCAGGTGCTGCGCCGCGGCGATCTCCTGTCGCAGGCGCGCGCCCAGGTCGTCCAAGCCGAAACGCTCGCGGCCAGACGTGGCGCGATCTACGACCAGAACGGCAGGCTTCTGGCGACGACGGTGCAGCTGCAGTCGGTGTACGCCATCCCGCAGCAGATCCCCGATCACGCCACGGCCGCCGCCGCGCTGGCGCCGCTCCTCGGCGACACCGCGGAACGGATTCGCTCGCGCTTCGACAGCGGCGCGGAGTGGGTCTTCCTGAAACGGCGCGTTCCCGAGGCCGTCAGCGCGAAGGTGAAGGCGCTTGCCATCCCCGGCATCGGCCTCGAGCCGGAACCGAAACGGATGTATCCGGCCGACCTGGCGGCGGCCTCCGCGCTCGGGTTCGTCAATGACGACGGCGTCGGGCAGTCCGGCGTCGAGGCCAGCTATGACGAGGCACTACGCGGTATCCCTGGCGAGCTCGTCGTCGAGCGCGATCCGGCGCAGCGCGCGCTCGCGGTGGGTCTGCGCCAGACCACGCCCGCGGTCGATGGCGCTGACCTGGTGCTCACGCTCGATCTGGCGATGCAGTCCGCCGCCGAACGCGAGCTCGCGCGGGTGGTGAAGAGCGAGAAGGCGGCAGGCGGAACGATCGTGATCCTCGACCCGGACACCGGCGCGATCCGCGCTCTGGCGAGCATGCCCGGCTTCGATCCGAACGACGTCGCGCACGCGGATCCGGAATCGTTCCGCGATCGCGCAGTGTCGTGGACGTACGAGCCGGGCTCGACCATGAAGGCCATCACCATCGCCGCGGCGTTGAACGAGCACGCGGTTGAGCCGAGCACGACCTATGACGACAAGGGCTACGCCGTGATCGGTGGGCGGATCCTCAACAACGCCCAGGGAAGGTCGTATGGACGTCTCGACATCTCCGGGATCCTGGAGAAGTCCGCAAACGCCGGCGCGGTCTTCGTGGCGCAGCGGCTTGGCGCCGAAAAGCTGTCTCGCTACCTGCACGACTTCGGATTCGGGCAAGCGACCGGGGTGGATATCGCGGCCGAGGCCGGCGGAACGGTGCGGCCGGTGGCCGAGTGGTATCCGGTCGATCTGGGTACCGCGGCATTCGGACAGGGCCTGACGGTGACGCCGCTGCAGCTCGCGGCGGCGTACGCCGCAATCGCGAACGGCGGGACCTTGTACAAGCCCTACCTCGTCCAGGAGGTCCATGCCCGCGACGGCTCGGTGCGCCGCACGGAGCCACAACCGGTGCGACGCGTGTTGACTCCCGAGACCGCGGCGATCGTGCGCGAGATGCTGACGAGCGTCGTCGACCGCGGCATCGCGCAGAACGCGCGGCTCAACAGCTATTCCGTCGCCGGAAAGACCGGCACGGCGCAGATCGCCTCGGCCGACGGCAGCTACGTCTCGAACGAGTACATCTCCTCGTTCGCCTCAATGTTGCCCGCGCGTGATCCTCGGTTCGTCGTCCTCGTCGTCATCGAGCGTCCGCAGTCCAGACTGCTCGGAACACTTTCGGCGATGAGCGCGTTCACCGGTCTGGCGGGCGATCTGATGCGGTACGCGCGCGTCGAGCCCGATCGCGTGCGCTAGACCCGCACCTACACTTCGACCGTGTTCGATCTCGCGGTGCTGCTTGACGCGACCAGCGGGCGTGTCGCACACGGGGCGGCACGTGGCCCCATCGTGTTCCGCGCCGGCGCCTTCGATTCGCGTCGCGTGACCGAAGACAGCCTGTTCTTCGCCCTGCGCGGCGACCGCGACGGGCACGACTTCGTCGCCGACGCGCTCGCGCGAGGCGCCCGCGGGGCCGTGGTGTCGCGCATCCCCGAGGGCATGCCCGACGACGCGTTGCTCATCCTCGTCCCCGATCCGCTGATCGCTCTGCGAGACCTCGCCACCGCGATCCGCGATCGCGCGCCGATCCCCGCGGTCGGGATCACCGGCAGCGTCGGCAAGACCACGACGAAGGAGGCGACCGCTGCCGCTCTGGGCGCGCGCTATCGCGTGCTCCGCAGTCCGGCGTCCTTCAATAACGAGATCGGGGTCCCGATCACGTTCCTGTCGCAGGAGCCGTCGCACGAAGTGGCCGTGGTGGAGATGGGGTTCTACGTCCCCGGCGAGATCGCGGACCTCTGCCGCCTGGTCCGCCCGCGTGTCGGGGTCGTGACCGCGGTGCCGGACAAGCCGGTGCATTTCGCTCGCACGCCCTCCGTCGATGCCATCGCGCGGGGAAAGGCGGAGCTAATCGAGGCGCTCCCGGCGGATGGCACGGCGTTGCTGAACGCTGACGACCCGCGAGTCCGGGAGATGGCGACACGCACGCAGGCCAACGTCGTGCTCTTCGGAACGAGCGACGATGCCGCGTTGCGCGCGCGGGACGTCGTCTCCGACGGTCTCGACGGCGTCCGTTTCACAGCGCAGTTCCGCGGCGAGCACGCGATCGTGCGCTTTCCGTTGCCCGGCGCGCACCTCGTGACCAGCGCGCTCGCCGCGATCGGGGCAGCGGTCGCGCTCGACGTGCCGCTGGACGAGGCCGCCATCGGCGTCGGCACGCTGGAGCGGCCGGCCCACCGCATGAGCGTGCGTCGCGCCGGTGAGCTCACCGTGATCGACGACGCGTACAACGCCAGCCCGGTCGCGGTCGCGGCGGCGCTGCGACTGCTGGGCACGCAAAAGGGCCGCCGGGTCGCGGTGCTTGGCGACATGCTCGAGCTCGGCGCGCTGGCCTCCGACGCGCATCGCGAGGTCGGCACCATCGCCGCACGGACCGCGGACATCTTCGTCGGCGTCGGCGAGCTGACCGGCATCGCTGTGAACGATGCGCGGCGCGCCGGTCTCGCCGAAGCCTATGCCGCGATGGACAACGCCGAAGCGCTGGTGATCCTCCGCCGGCTGCTCCGTCCCGGCGACGTCGTGCTGGTGAAGGGTTCGCGCGCGCTGCGCATGGAGGAGATCGTGGACGCGATCCTGGCGTCGCCCGCCGCGTCGTGACGTCGTCCGTCCCGCTGCTGGCGCTGTCGGGCATGCTGCTGACCTTCGTCGTGACGCTCGTGCTGTTCCCGCCGTACATGCGACTGCTGCGCTATCTCGGCATCGTCAAGACGCCGCGCTCGGACGCGCCCACTTCGCATGGGCGGAAGCGCGGCACGCCGACGATGGCCGGCCTGCTGGTCGTGCTCGTGGTCACGCTCGCCACAGTACTGTTCTACTTCTTCGTTCCCGGTGAAGAGCAAACGCCGGGGCGGACGCGTGGCGACTACGTGGTGCAAACGCTGACGCCGCTGCTCGCGCTCGTCTCGGTGGGCGCGCTCGGCGCGCTCGACGACTACCTCGATGCGATCTTCGGGCGCGGCATCCGCGGCCGGCACAAGCTGATCTGGCAGGCGAGCGTCGCCGTCGCCGGCGGCATCTACATCCAGCGCCACTTCGCCATCACCGGCATCTTCATCCCTCTCTCCGGCGAATGGCTGATCGGCGGTGTGGCGTTCATCGTTCTTGCCATCGTCGCGATCGTCGGAACGTCCAACGGCGTGAACCTCACCGACGGTCTCGACGGCCTGTCCGGAGGCACGGTCGTCTTCGCCTTCCTGTCATTCGCCTTCATCGCTTTTGCACGCGAGTACTTTTTCCTCGCGGTCTTCTGCACGCTGATGACCGGAGCGGTCGCGGCGTTTCTGTGGTTCAACGTGCATCCAGCGGAAGTCTTTCTCGGCGACTCGGGCTCGCTCGCGCTCGGCGCGACGCTCGCGGTCGCATCACTGACGACTGGCTTCATCGCGCTGCTGCCGATCGCCGGCGTGATCTTTTTCATCGAGACCCTGTCGGTGATCCTGCAGGTCGTCTCGTTCAAGGTGTGGCATCGACGCATCTTTCGGATGGCGCCGATCCATCATCACTTCGAGCTGATCGGTTGGCCGGAGGAGAAGGTGACGATCCGCTTCTGGCTGATCGGCGCGCTCGCGGGCATCATCGCAGCGATCCTGGCGTTCGCGACGCCGGTGAAATGAAGACGATTTTCGCCGAGACCATCGTGCGATCGCCGTTGCTCTCGGGGGTGCCCGGCCTGCGACACGGATTCACGACCCGCAAGCTCGGCAGCATGGCCGGTCAGATCCATTCGCGCGACGAGCAGGCCACGAATCGCGCCGCACTCGAAGCCGCGATCGAGCTGCGCCTGATCAAAGCCAGCCAGGTGCACTCCGCGGACGTGGTCCTCGTCGAACGTGGCATCGCGACACGGCTCCGCGACGGCGCGAGCGAGCCGGTATCGAGTGCGATGCGCCTCGAAGGCGACGCGCTCATCACTCGCGAGCGCGGCATCGGCCTCGCGGTCGCCGTCGCCGATTGTGCGCCGATCTTGCTCGTCACGCCCGATGGTTGGATCGCCGCCGCTCACGCCGGCTGGGAGGGGACGACGAAGCGGATCGTCGGCGCGGTCCGTGACGCGATCGCCGCGCGTGGCGGGCGCATCGTCGACGCGCGTGCCGTCATCGGTCCGGCCATCGGCGGCTGCTGCTATCGCATCGACGCCGCGCGCGCCGCGCTCATCCGCGAACGTCTCGGCGACACGGCAAGCCTGGTCGGTCCTGTCGACGGCAGATTCGACTTTGCGATCGCGGACGAGCTTGCGGCGCAGCTCCGCGCCGCGGGTGTGCCGCGGATCGACGTGCTCGACCGCTGCACCCGGGATGAGGTCGGCACGTTCTTTTCGCATCGCGGCGAGGATGGCAAGGCCGGCAGAGGCCTCGCCTTCATCGGGTGGAGTCAGGCGTGATCAACGACGTCGCCGTGCGCGCGAGCGAGCTCCGCGGGAAGCGCGTCACGATCGTCGGCCTCGGAAGGGGCCGCACCAGCGTGGGACTGGCGCGGTTCCTGGCCGGCGCCGGCGCCGTCATCACCGTCACCGATTCACGCGGCGCGGCGGACCTGAGCGAGGGGATCGCACGGCTTGGCGAGCTCCCGGTGGCGCTGCGTCTGGGTGTGCGGGATGACGAGGCGGTCGCCGACTCCGACTACGTCTTCGTGATCCCGGGCATCTCGCCCAGCGTGTCGACGATCGTGCGCGCCGAGCAGCTCGGCATTCCGGTCCTGACCGAGATCGGGCTCTTCTTCCGTCTTTGCCCCGCCCCGATCGTGGGCATCACCGGAACGAAGGGAAAGACGACCACGACGACGCTGATCGGCCGGGTGCTGTCGCAGGGGGATCGGCCAGTGATCGTCGCCGGCAACATCGGTGAAGCGGTGATCCATCGCTTGCCGGAGATCACACCGCGGCACTGGGTCGTGCTCGAGCTGTCTTCGTTCCAGCTGGAGACCCTGCGCGCGAGCCCGCACATGGCCGTCATCACGAACGTCACGCAGGATCACCTCGACTACCACGGCAGCGAGGAGGCCTACGTCAAAGCCAAGCGTTCGATCATCGCCTGGCAGACGCACCAGGACTTCGCCGTGCTGAATCTGGATGACCCCACCGTCGTGGCGATGCACACCGGTTCCGACGGGCAGCTGTTCCCGTTCTCTGTCGCGCAACGACTGCGTCGCGGCGCGTTCCTCGACGGCGGTCAGCTCGTGGTGCAGGACGGTCATGGCCGGCACGCCATCCTCGAGGCCACCGCGCTGCGCATCCCCGGACGGCACAACGTCGCCAATGCGCTGGCGGCCTCCGCGGTCGGCGTCATCGCCGGGATCCCTGACGAGGGTATCGCCGCCGCACTGCGCACGTTCGAGGGCGTGCCGCACCGTCAGGAAGTCGTCGCGGACGTCGACGGCGTGCTCTACGTCAATAACTCGCAGGGCACGACGCCAAATGCGACGATCACGGCGATCGAGACGTATGACCGGCCGGCGGTGCTCATCCTCGGCGGCGTCGGGAAAGGCGTCGACTTCGGCACGATGGCCGAGGTCGTCCAGCGCCGCGCGCGAGGCGCCGTGCTCATCGGTCAGGCGGCGGACGAGATCGAGCGCGCGCTGCGCCACGCGCCGGCGCGACGGCGCGATGCGCCACTGGTCATCGAGCGCGCCTCGTCGATGCCCGAGGCCGTCGAGCGAGCGCGCCGCATCGCCAAAGCGGGAGATGTCGTGCTGCTCAGTCCGGCCTGCGCTTCCTTCGACATGTTCAAGGACATGGCCGATCGCGGCGACCAATTCCGTCACGCCGTTCTCGAGCAAACAGCGAAGGTCAGCGGACGCTGATGAGCGAATTCGGCCGCATCGATGCGGTCAGCGGCAGGTGTCGCGACGGGCGCGCGCCGGGGGCGACCATTGCGCAACGGTGGCGCGGAGAACTCGGCCCGTGCTTCGGCGCCGTAGAGCGCGCCGAAGCAGGCGCACAGGGAGCCCCGGCGCGACGACCGCGCGGCCCCATCTCGGCGAGACCGACAGAGCGGGCGAGATGAGACGAAATTCGCTCATTGGCTACGACCTCGGTCTGCCTCGCCCTCGGGATCCTGATGGTGTACTCGGCGTCGGGCGCTCGCGCGTTCGACGCCCTCGACAACCCGCAGTACTTCCTGCTGCAGCAATCGGCTTGGGGCCTGATCGGACTGGCAGGGATGGCGATCGCCGCACGAGTCGACTACCACCGCTATCGGCGTATCGCGGCGCCGCTCCTCGGTGTCGCGGTCGTGCTGCTGCTGCTGGTGCTCGTTCCGGCGCTCGGCGTCAGCGGCGGCGGCGCGACTCGCTGGCTGCGGGTATTCGGTCCGATCGCGCTGCAGCCGGCTGAGTTCGCCAAGCTCGCGCTGGTCCTGTACCTCGCCGCGTGGCTGGCATCGAAACGGCCGGAGCTGCAAGGCGGCAAGTTGATGCTGCCATTCCTGTTGATCGTCGGCGGCACCGCCGGACTCGTCGTGATCGAGCCGGACCTCGGTACGGCGATCGTGCTCGTCGGTTTCGCGCTGCTGCTGTACTTCGCGGCGGGCGCGCGCCTGATCGAGTTCGGTGCCGTGGGAGCCCTCATGGCCGTGGGTGCGCTGGCGCTCGCACTCGCACCTGGCTATCGCTCGGGGCGGCTGCTCGCGTTCCTGGACCCGTGGACGGATCCGAACGGCAAAGGCTTTCACACGCTGCAGGCGCTGTACTCCCTCGCGCTCGGTGGGATCTTCGGGGAGGGTCTCGGCGCGGGCCGCGAGAAGTTCGGTTACCTCCCCGCGCCGTACACCGATTCGATCTACGCCGTCCTTGCCGACGAGCTTGGGCTCATCGGCGCTCTCGCCGTCGTCTTCCTGTTCGGCGCGATCGTGCTGCAAGGCCTCCGCATCGCGCGGCGCGCGCCGGACTCGCACGGCGCACTTCTTGCCGTCGGCATCACTGCGTCGCTGGGATTGCAGGCCTGGATCAACATGGCCGTCGTGGCGGCACTCGTGCCGGTCACCGGGATCACGCTTCCGTTCATCAGCTACGGTGGTTCATCGTTGTTGGTCAGCCTCACGAGCGTCGGTATTTTGCTGAACGTCGGCCGCCAGGGATCATTGGAGAAGAGAATCGGTGGAAACCAGAGTCATGCTCGCGGGCGGGGGGACCGCCGGTCATACGAGCCCGCTCCTCGCGGTGAGCGACGCGCTCGGCGCGCTGGCTCCCTGTCGTTTCGTCTTCGTCGGCGGTAGGCGCGGCCTCGAGAACCGGATCATTCCCGAGCGCGGCATGGAGTACCACCGCACGCTGATGCCGTCGCTTCGCGATCCGGAGTCGCGGTTGTCGCTGCTGACCGCCGCTATCGCGCTGCCGATCGCTGTAGCGCAGGCGCTGTGGGTGATCCTGCGCGTTCGGCCACGCGCGCTGCTGACCTCGGGAGGGTTGGTCTCGCTGCCGGTCGTGCTCGCGGCCACGATCCGACGCGTGCCGATCGTGATCTGGAATGGCGACGCGGTCCCCGGCCGGGTCAACCGGATGCTGGCGCGTTTTTCACGCCGTGTGGCGTCAACGTTCCCGGAAGAGGAGCGGTTCTTCACCAGGGACAAAGTGGTGGTGACGGGAAACCCGATCCGCGCCGAGCTGCTGCAATGGACTCGCGCCGCCGGACGCGACGCGCTCGGCCTTCCCGCGGATGCCCGTGTCGTCCTCATCGGCGGCGGCAGCCAAGGCGCGCAGGTCATCAACGGCGCCGTTGACGCCGCACTCACGCGCCTGCTGGCGAATGCGTACGTGGTCCATCTCACCGGCGACGCCTATCTGCCGCGTGCCCAGGCACGTCGCGGCTCGCTGTTGCCGCCGGAGCGCCGCGAGCGCTACCGGCCCTATGCCTTCCTTACTGATCAGATGGGCGCCGCACTCGCCGCGGCCGATCTGATGGTCGGACGTGCTGGCTCGGGAACGATCGCCGAGGCACTCGCTCTCGGACTGCCGCTTGTGCTCGTGCCGTTCGGCGTCGCCGCGAGCGGGCACCAGCTTGCGAACGCGCATTCCGTCGTCGACGCCGGCGCAGCGATCCTGGTCCGGGAGAGCGAGCTCGACGGCGATCGTCTCTCCGCCGTGGTCGTCGGCCTGCTCGAGGACCGCGATCGGCTGTCGCGCATGCGCGTCGCCGCCGCGCGCGCCGGGCGGCCGGATGCCGCAGTCCGCATCGCGAACCTCGTGCTCGAGCTCGTCGAGCCGAAGATGATCTCGCGCGAACACCGCCCGATGGCCGAGAAGCGGCCCTAGTGCGGTTCCACATCATCGGCATCGGCGGCGCTGGTATGAGCGCCATCGCGCAGCTCCTGCTCGCCGGCGGACACGACGTCACGGGTTCGGACTCGTCGGCGGATTGGCCGCTGGCGAAGCTTGTGGCCCAGGCTGGTGGCACGGTCGTCGGCAACTTCGACCGACGCAATGTCGGCGGCGCCGACGTCGTCATCCGTTCCTCGGCCTATAAGGAGAGCCACCCGGAGGTCGTTGCCGCGCGCGAGGCGGGCATTCCGGTCTGGCGCCGCCAGGACGCCTGGGCCTTTCTGGCGCGCGGGAAGAAGGTCGTCGCCGTCGCGGGCACGCACGGCAAGACCACGACGACGGGGCTGGTCTTCAGCGCGCTGCGCGCCGGCGGTCTGGATCCGTCGCTCCTCTGCGGCGGCGAGCTCGTCGATCTGGGCGCGAACGCCTACTCCGGGAGCGGCGAACATCTGGTGATCGAGGCCGACGAGTACGATCGCGCGTTTCTGTCCCTCAGCCCCGTCGTCGCCGTCGTGACGAACGTCGACCACGATCACGTCGACGTGTTCCCGAAGCGCGCCGACGTGGAGGCCGCGTTCCACGAGTTCGCCCGGCGCATCGCTCCCGGCGGGAGGCTCATCGCCTGCGCCGACGACACCGGATCGGCGGCGCTGGCGTCCTGGACGCGGCGCGAGCTCGACGCGGTGTGGACCTCGACCTACGGCACCGACGAGGCCGCCGAGTGGCGCATCCTGCGCCTCGGCCTGGAGCCGCGGTCGACGACGTTCGAGCTCGTGTCACCGAAAGGCGAGGCCACCCGGCTGGAGCTGCAGCTCCTCGGCACGCACAACGCCCGAAACGCCGCAGCCGCCGTCGCAGCCGCCGATTCCTGCAGCGTGGCGCCGAGTGTGGCTGCTGCCGGCATCGGTGCGTTCGCGGGGACGAAGCGGCGTCTGGAGACCCTCGGCACCAGCGGCGGCGTGCGGGTCGTCGATGACTACGCGCACCATCCGGCCGAGATCCGTGCGACGATCGAGGCCGCGCGCGCCACCACGACCGGCCGGCTGATCGCCGTGTTCCAGCCGCATACGCCGAGCCGGCTCGCCGCGTTCCTGTCCGACTTCGCCGCAGCCTTACGACTGGCAGACGGCGCCATCGTCGTCGAGACCTTCAGCTCGGCGCGCGAGGCCTCGGACGAGGGCCAGGGCGCGCGTGAGCTGGCGCGTCTCGCCGGCGCGTTCTACGCCGCGACGAACTTCAAGGCCGCGCGCCGCGTCGCGGACATCGCGCAGTCCGGCGACCTGGTGCTGGTCCTCGGCGCCGGTGATGTGCGCGAGGCCGGTCAGAAGGCGCTGGCTCTGCTCGGCGAGGCCGCCGCGTCGCGATGAGGTCGCTGGTGCGCGGCGTCCGCGGCGAACCGCTGTCGCGCCACACCTCATGGCATATCGGCGGACCGGCCGACTATTTCCTGTCGGTCGGGACGACCGACGACCTCATCGAGGGCGTCCTCGCCGCGCGCGAGCAAGCCCTGCCGGTGTTCATCCTTGGCGGCGGGACGAACCTGCTCGTCGCCGACGCCGGCATCCGCGGGGTCGTGATCCATAACCAGGTCGACGACACCAGCGTCGATGGCACCAGGATTAGCGCGACCGCGGGCGTGACTATGGCGCACGTAGCCGCGGTCGCGGGGCGCAATGGCATCGGCGGGCTGGAGTTCGCCGCCACGGTCCCGGGCACCGTCGGCGGCGCCGTGCACGGGAACGCCGGGGCGTTCGGGACCGAGACCAAGGACGTGGTCGAAGAGGTCGCGCTGTTCGACCCCGCGACCGGCGTCAGCATCGTCGAGCCACGCGAGCTTGCGTTCCGTTACCGCTACAGCGCGCTCAAGGAGCGACCGGAGGTCGTTGTGCTGCAAGCGGCTTTTCGCGGCGTGCCCAGCGAGCGCGGCGCGGTCGTCGCCAAGATCAAGGAGATGGCCAACCTGCGGATGCAGAAGCAACCGCTGCGTCTGCCGAACAGCGGCTCGGTGTTCAAGAATCCGCCGGGCGATCACGCCGGCCGGCTCGTTGAGGCCGCGGGGCTGAAGGGCCTGCGCGTCGGCGGAGCGGTCGTGTCGGAGAAGCACGGCAACTTCATCGTCAACGATGCCGAAGCCACGGCGGCGGACGTGCGGGCACTGATCGAGGAGGTCCAGCGTCGAGTCTTCGAGACGGTCGGCGTGCGGTTGGAGCCAGAGGTGGAATTCGTCGGAGAGTGGTCGTGAGCCCGATCGGTATCGAGGACGTGATCCCGCTGCATCTTGCCGACTGCACCTTTCCGGCGAGCCACCCGCTGGTGGGTCAACGTGGCACCGTGCATGGCTTCGCCGTGCGACACCCCGCCGGCGTCTTCGTGTTCGACACCGGCATCGGCACCGGGAACGCGTGGGTAGACGCGAACTTCCGACCGAAGGTACGCGCCATCGACGACGCGCTGCGCGAGGTCGGGCTGCGCGCGGACGATGTGACCGCGGTGGCGAACAGTCATCTGCACTTCGATCACGCCGGCCAGAACGCGCGCTTCGGCAACGTGCCGATCTACGTCCAGCGGATCGAGCGCGCCGCCGCGCGCGCCGACGGCTACACCATCAGCGAGTGGATCGAGTTCGCCGGCGCGCGGTACGAGCCGATCGACGGCGACGCCGAGCCCGTCGCCGGGATCCAGCTCCTGGCCACGCCGGGCCACACGCGCGGTCACCAGTCCGCCGTCATCGCCACCACCGATGGCCCGGTGGTCCTCGCCGGACAGGCGGTGTACTCAGTCGCGGAGTGGCGCGGCGAAGCCGACCCGGCGGACCAATCGCCGAAGTCGGCGGCTTCGGCGAAGCGCCTGCGCGGGCTGGGCGCGCGGCGCGTGTTCTTCGGGCATGACGCCTCGCGCTGGGACGGAGCGTGAAGAAGATCCGCGTCGGCGTGCTCATGGGCGGCGCCTCGAACGAACGCGAGATCTCGCTCGCCAGCGGCAAGATGGTGGCGGAGCATCTGCCGAAGGACCGTTATGAGGTCGTGTTGCTCGATCCGCTCGCGTTGATGGTCGGAAACGCGAAGCTCTCGAGCGCGATGCGCGACAAGGCCAAGGCTCTCATCGCCAAGGGCGGGATCATCGAAGCGCTTCCCGAACGGGACAAGGCGCTTCCGGCCTCGTTCCAGAAAGAGATGACCACTGCCGCCGCGACGGTGCTGCCGGCGACCGACGCGGTCGCGGCGACCGGTGGGGACGCGCGTATCGACGTCGCGTTCCCGGTCCTGCACGGCACCTATGGCGAGGACGGCACCCTGCAGGGCATGCTCGATCTGATCGGCATCCGCTACGTCGGGTCCGGCACGCTGGCATCGGCGCTGGCGATGGACAAGCTCATGACCAAGACCGTGCTGGAGGCCAGCGGGCTTCCGATCGCGCGCGACCTGCTCGTCGAGCGTCGTGATTTCGTCGCGGCGCCGGAGGACACAGCCGGACGGGTCGGCGCGCAGATCCTGCCGGCCGTGGTGAAACCGGTACGCAGCGGATCGAGCATCGGGATGACGATCGTGCACACGCGAGCCGAGATGGGCCCGGCTCTGGAGGAGGCTTTCCGCTACGACGATCGCGCCCTGGTCGAGGAGCGTCTTTCCGGGACCGAGCTGACCGTGGGCGTCATCGGCAACCGGGAGCTCACGGCGTTGCCGGTCATCGAGATCGTGACCAAGCGCGAGTTCTTCGACTATCAGGCCAAGTACGACCCCGCCCTTACCGAGGAGATCTGCCCGGCGCGAGTCTCCGACGCGATCGCACGCGAGGTCCAGGATCTCGCGATGCGGGCTCATCGCGCGCTCGGCTGCCGCGGGCTCTCACGCACGGACTTCATCTACGGCGCGGATGGAGCGGTGATCCTGGAGGTCAACACGATGCCTGGGATGACGGTCAACAGCCTGCTGCCGAAGGCCGCTCGCGTCGCGGGCATCCCGTTCGGCGAGCTGTTGGATCGCCTGGTCCAGCTCGCGCTCGAGGACGAGTGACCGGCGCTGCCGCGGCGCGGCGTCGCGCGCAACGCGCGCGGCGGGTCCGGATCCAGCGCGATCTGTCGCGACCGCTTGCTGGGGTGGTAGCGCTGGTGGCGCTGTCGATGCTCGGGGCGGCGCTCAGCGGGGCGCTCCCGATCCGCGATGTCGTCGTCTCCGGCGCGGCCCGCCTCTCGGGGAGCGAGATCCGGACCGCGGCGGCGCTTGATAGGGTCTCGGTGTTTCGCGCCACGGCTCGTGACGCCGAGGCCCGCGTCCTCGGCCTCGCGGCCGTGAAACGAGCGCGGGTCACGATCCTGCTTCCGGATCGAGCGCTGGTCGACGTCGAGGAGCGACGTCCTTCGATCGTGGTCTCGTCCGCGGCGGGCCGGGTTTTCGCCGACGACGGCGGCGCGCTCTTCACCGGAGGTCCGGCTGCGGACGGCCTCGCGACGCTGGAGGACGAAACGGCGCGGCGGGCCGTCGGCGACCGGCTCGATCCCGCGCTCGTGGCATCCACGATCGCGATCGCGACGCGCGAGCCCGCCTACTTCGGACTGCCGATCGACCACATTCGGCTCACCAATGTCTACGGACTGGTCGCCGCACTTCGCGGGGGTCCGGAGCTCCGCCTCGGCACCGCGGACCAAGTGGACCTGAAGCTCGAAGCGGCACGACAAATCGTGCTGTCGCGCGCGGGGAAACGCCTAGACTACGTCGACGTGCGCAACCGCGAGAACCCCGTGTTCTTCCCGTTGAACTAATGCTGCTTCCGCTCCTGGGGGTGCTCGCCGGCGTGCTCCTCGGCCTTGCCCTTCGCCTCAATTTGCCCATCGACTGGGCGCGCTACACGGCGGTCGGCATCCTCGCCGCGCTGGACTCGCTGCTCGGCGCCTTCCGCGCGGAGCTCGAAGGCAACTTCGACACTCGCGTGTTCCTCTCCGGATTCTTCACCAACGGCTTGCTGGCGGCGGCGCTGACGTTCCTCGGCGATCGACTCGGCATCGACCTGTACCTGGTGGCGCTGTTCGCCTTCGGCTGGCGCCTGTTCCAGAACGCCGCGATCATCCGGCGCCACTTCTTGTAATCGCCCCTTTTCGAGGCGCCAGGCGCGGCGTAGGATGCCGTCGCTTCGAAGGGGGAGGTGGCGTATGGCCACGCTGTACGAGCGGCTCGGAGGCGGACCGGCGATCGAGGCCGTGGTGGAGGACTTCGTCGCGCGCTGCGCGGGCGACGCACGGATCAACGGCAAGTTTGCACGCACCGATGTCGGCCGGCTGACGACGATGCTCGTCGATCAGGTCACGGAGGCCACCGGCGGACCGGCCGACTATCACGGGCGATCGATGAAGGACACGCATCGCGACATGGCCGTCACGGCGGGCGAGTTCGATGCGCTGGTCGAGGATCTGATCGCGACGCTGGATCGGTTCGAGGTCGGCAAGGGCGAGCAGCAGGAACTCATCGGTGTTCTGGGATCGCTTCGAGGCGACATCGTCGAGATCGAATCGCCGGAAACGGGCACGCCCCTTCCCGCCGACTATGTGGCTGCAGCCCCGCTGGTGCAGACGAAATAGCGTTCCGGTGGGATATTGCCCTTTGCCTTTTGCCGCCGGATAGGCGCACAATCACCGACGACCGTCGCAGCCTCGCGCGACGCCCGTGGGCGCGGGTGGGGAGCCGAGCGCAAAGGCCAGGGGAGGACGTAGTCAGATCTCGCGCGCGCGGAGGAACGCGTGGCGGATTCGACCGTCCTGGTCGCGATCGACATCGGGACGACGAAAGTCGTCACCCTCATAGGCGAGGCATCTAGAGCCGCTCAGGTTGACGTCATCGGTATTGGGCAGGCGCCCTCCGATGGCCTCCGTAAGGGTGTCGTCATCGACATCGACCGCACGGTGCAATCGATCGCCCAATCGATCGAGGCCGCCGAGCGCCTCTCGGGCATGCAGGTGAACTCCGCATTCGTGGGAGTCTCTGGCAGCCACATCGCCTCACAAAATTCGCGCGGGATGATCGCCGTCTCCGGACGGCGCGCCGACATCTCGCGGGATGACACCGTCCGCGCCATAGAGGCCGCCCGCGCGGTCTCGATACCGAACACGCGCGAGATCCTGCACGTCATTCCGCGCGGGTACGTCGTCGACGGCCAGGAGGGCGTCCGCGATCCGATCGGCATGAGCGCGGTGCGACTCGAGGTCGAGACGCACATCGTCACCGGCGCGACGACGTCGCTGCAGAACCTGCTCAAGTGCGTCCAGCGCGCTGGCGTCGAGATCGAAGAGCCGGTGCTGGCGCAGCTCGCGACCGCCGAAGCGACCCTGACCGATGAGGATCGCGAGCTCGGGGTCGTCCTCGCCGACATCGGCGGCGACACCACCGACGTCGCGGTCTTCGTCGACGGCAGCGTCCTTCACGCCTCGACGATCCCGGTCGGTGGCCGCAACGTGACGAACGACCTCGGCTTGGTGCTCAAGTGCTCCCCCGACACCGCGGAGTCGCTCAAGATCCGCTACGGCACCGCGACGCCACTCGCCGTCGATCCCGACGAGATCGTGCAGGTCCATCAGATCGGCGAAGACCATCCCCGTGGCGTCACCCGCCGGCATCTCGCCGAGATCGTGGAGTCGCGGATGCAGGAGCTGTTCGAGCTCATCGCCCGCGAGGTGGACCGCGCCGGCGCGACGAACCGCCTGCAATCGGGCGTGGTCCTGACCGGTGGAGGCTCGCTCCTCACGGGGACGGCGCAGGCCGCGCGCGATCAACTGAACATGTCCGCCCGCGTGGTCGCGCCTTCGGGCGTCGGTGGTCTGACGGATCAGATCGCGACGCCGGCATACGCCGCCGCGACTGGGTTGCTGTTGTGGGGCACGAAGCATTGGTCGCTCGACGAAGCAGCGTCGAATGGACATCTCGACGGACTCGGCGGGCGTGTCCGCGGGCTCTTCAAAGCGTTACTGCCATGAGAGACGGTCGTTCAGGGAATGACCGGGTCGTGAGGGAACGGGTGATGAAAGAACGACGTGCGCGAAGCGACGGAGAAAAGGCGAGGAGGAACGATGTCATGCCGATGCGATCGGACATAGAGAACTTCGCGTTGATCAAGGTGGTTGGGGTCGGTGGCGGCGGCTCGAACGCGGTGAACCGGATGATCCGCGCCGAGCTCATGGGCGTCGAGTTCATCTCGGTGAACTGCGACGCGCAGGCGTTGCTGCTCTCCGACGCGCCACACAAGATCCGCATCGGCGACAAGGTCACCAAAGGCCTGGGCGCGGGCGCGGACCCCGGCGTCGGGCGCAAGGCCGCCGAGGAAGACTCGGAGAAGCTGTACGAGTCGCTCAAGGAAGCGGACATGATCTTCATCACCGCCGGCATGGGCGGCGGCACCGGTACCGGGGCCGCGCCGATCATCGCCGAAATCGCCAAGGACATCGGTGCTCTGACCGTCGCCGTCGTGACCAAGCCGTTCTCGTTCGAGGGCGCGAAGCGGAAGCTCCTCGCCGAGCAGGGCATCAACGAGATGATCGACAAGGTCGACACGCTCATCACCATCCCCAACGACCGTCTCCTCCAGGTCGTCGAGAAGCGCACCTCGATGGTCGACGCCTTCCGCGTCGTCGACGACGTGCTGCGTCAAGGCGTGCAGGGCATCAGCGATCTCATCACCGTTCCCGGTCTCATCAACCTCGACTTCGCCGACGTCAAAACGATCATGACCAATGCCGGGTCCGCCCTGATGGGCATCGGCCAGGGCCAGGGCGAGACCCGCGCGGCCGACGCGGCGCGTCAAGCGATCATGTCGCCGCTGCTGGAGCAGTCCATCGACGGCGCGCGCGGCGTGCTGTTCACGATCACGGGCGGACCGGACCTCACGCTCTTCGAGGTCAACGAGGCCGCCGAGATCATCCACGCCGCCGCCGATCCCGAGGCCAACATCATCTTCGGCGCCGTCATCGACGAGCGCATCGGCAACGAGGTCAAGATCAGCGTCATCGCGACCGGGTTCGACCCGGCGCGCCCGCTGAAGCGCATCGAGCCCTACCGCCGCCCGCAGCTCGAGCCGCGGCCGGCCGAGGCGCCGCGCGCGGTGACACAGACCACGCCGGCGAAGGTGCCGGTCGGCACGCCGATGCACCCCGCGCCACAGCCGCAGCAGGAGCGAGAGGACCTCGAGATCCCAGCGTTCCTGCGACGGCGCGTCTAGCCCAGCTGCACGCAGAGGCGGGACCGGCAAGCGGTCCCGCCTCACCCTTTCGTTACGGCGCTGAAGCGATGCCCTGAGGCGTCCAGTTACCGGCGACGACCCGCACCGCGGTCATCGTGGTGAAGGTGGTGTCGCCGCTCGGCTGAAACGACCAGCGTCCGAGGATCCCAGGGAAGTTCATAGTCGCCTTCACGCGATCGCGTAGCGATTGACGATCCGTCCTGTCTTCGCCGAGGGTCCGAAGAGCCGTGATCACGACGTTCGTGTCCTCGTAGGCATAGATCGCATAGCTGCCGGGTTGCGCGTTGAATCGGCTTGCATATCGCGCAGCCCATTGTGCCTGTGGCTGGCTGTACACCGGCGCCATGATCTCCCCGATGGTCGCGATCGCGCCGTCCGACGCAGGGCCGGCGGCCTCGATGAACGCCGGCACCGCGATGCCCTCGGTGACTGCGACACGAACGTTCGGGACTGCCGCTCGCGCATCCCGCGCGACGCGGCCGGCATTGTCAGCGAGGAAGCCCGCGTAGTACAGGACGTCCGCGTTCGACTGCTGCACGCGCGTCGCGAGCTCGGTGAAGCTGGACGCGGCTCCGACCGTCTCGTTGCCGACGACCGCGAGCCCGACCTGGCCGGCCGCCAGCGCGAAAGCGCTCGCGATCGTGCTCGCATAGACGGTGTTCTCCGAAACGATGTAGGCATGCTGCGCTCCCGTGCTTCTCGCCAGCTTCGCGGCGACGGCGCCCTGGACATCATCCGAGGGGATGTCACGCGTGTAGTTCCGCGCGCAGCCGTTGGGGTAATACACGCCGGGCTCGCCGGCCGCTCCTGGTTTGGTGAGCCCGACGTACGTGTTCGACGGTGAGAGCATCACGAGCCCGGCCTGACAGAGGATCGGGATCGAGACTCTCGCCGCGCCGGAGTTGAACGGACCGATGTATGCGACGACAGCCGGATCGGACGCCGCCGCATTCGCGTTGGCGGCTTCCTGCGCCGCGTTCCAGTTCTGTGCCGCGGCAGTAGAGTCGTCCATCGGCACGTAGTCGATGGATACGTCGCCCGCGTGGAAATTGGCCTCCTCGAGCGCCATGGTGATGGCGTTCACGACGCTCTGAGCGTCGGCAGCGGCTGAGCCCTGCATCGGGAAGCTCGACACGATCTTCACGTGGCCGCGAGGCGCCGGGGTTTGCGCTGTGTTGCGGTTGGTGATCTGCACCACGAGATGGCATCGCAGTGCCCGGCCATTTCCGGTGCCGCCTGCGGCGAGCGAGCGTCCGAGCTGGAACGCGAAGCGGTACGTCGTTCCCGCCTCGAGGTTCACAAGCGAGGTGTACGACGCGGTGGCCCATTCCCCGTCGGCCGAGGCGTTGCCGCGGTTCCAGCCGAAGGCGTCAAGCGTCCAGCTCGCGCCCGCGTTCGTGCTCGACGCCGTGGCGACGGTGTAGTTGACCGGCCCGTCCGCCCATAGCGCGACCCAGCCGTTGAGGAAAGCTTGCTGTGGCGCGGTCGCGGTGTAATCACGCGTGGCGCAGGTGATCGGCCCGTACGGGTCCGCGCCGAGATTGACCGGATCAGCAGGCACGTCTCCGGATTCGAGGTACGTCGGACGCTCGGCGAAGAGCGCGGACCAGAGGGCGCGCAGACCGCCGCCATCATCGACCGCCAGCGCGATCGACGCCGACCCAACGAAGAACGCGAGGGTGGCAACGAGTCCGACACGGAGGACGCGACTGAGGCGACGCATGTGATTCTTCCCTTCCCGCTCTAAGGACCACGACCGTTTTGGGAGTCGTTGGAGGCGCTCCGTCTCATCCGTAGCGAAGTCTCTTGCGGCGAGCGACGGAAGCATTCCGCGCGTCTTCCACCTACCCCACGCGGCACATTAGGGTCGCTGAAGCAGCCGGTCGACCGATCTACATGCTCTTAAGTCGTATGAGACGAGTGAGAGTTAGCCGCCGCGGTTCCCAACCGATTGCACTAGATATAGGCGTCATGGGCCTATATCTTGTGTCCGATGCACTGTCCGAACTGCAGCGCCGTGGACACAGCCGTGGTCGATTCCCGCGAAGCTGACGACGGCGGGGCGATACGACGCCGACGCGAGTGCGCGGCCTGCGGCCATCGCTTCACGACATTCGAGCGCGCCGAATCGGCGCGCATCCAGGTCGTCAAGCGCGACGGCAGTCGCGAGGAGTTCGACCGCGCGAAGCTCGCCTCCTCGATCTCGAAAGCGGCCGGGAAGTCGCTCTCGGTGGAGAAGGTCACACAGGTCGTGAACGAGATCGAGACCGGGCTGAAGCAGAGCGGCGCGTCCGAGGTGGATTCGCCGCGACTCGGCGACCTCGTCCTCGCGCGCCTTGAGGCCGTCGATCCCATGGCCTACGTCCGCTTCCGCATCGTTTACGCGAACCTCCAGGACATCGACGCGCTGCAGGAAGAGCTCGCGCGGCTGACCAATCGCCGCGAGCGGGCCCGAGAACAGGCCGGCGCGGAGCAGAT
>VBHP01000047.1 GCA_005881435.1 Chloroflexota bacterium
CTGAGGACGGCGCACCCGTCCTCCCGAATCCTCGCATCCGCTGATCGCGAGCGGAGCTCTCTTTCAACGTGAACGACGGCGAGGTCTTCGCCTTCCTCGGCGCGCTAGTGGCGTTGTAGAGCTGCGACCGCCTCGCGGGTGACCTAACCCCGTCGGCGCGAGCGCACGGTCGTGGGTCGAGACAAGCACGCAGGACGACTTCGTGCGCGCGTAGGCGTCAGGCCTACGCAATTTCGCCTATATCACGTACGGCTAATTGGAACTTGCGGCGCCTCTGAAGTGCAGTTATGAACCGCAACGCAAGGCGTGCTATGCGGCACGACCTACCGCATCGGCGCAGGGGGCATCTGGTGGGAGCGTGGCGTCGATCGCGTTTATGCGAGCGTGCGCCATTCGCGCGCGAGCGTCCCCCCTTGGACGC
>VBHP01000120.1 GCA_005881435.1 Chloroflexota bacterium
ACCGCGGGAGATGTGTCGGTGCTGCTGAAGTGGACGGTCCCGGCATAGCTCGGGTCCGTGTTTCCGAACGAATCCTGGGCGGTCACCGTCAAGCCGAAGGCGCTGCCGGCCGTGGGCGTGGCCGTGGCCGCGGCCAGGATCAGCCGGCTGGCTGGCGCGGCGTCGACCGTCAGCGGCGCGGTGGTGGAGAGGTTATTCGCGGCGTCGGACGCGGTCAGCGTCTGGCCACCCGCTCGAATCAAGGTTGCCGAGAAGCTGCCCTGCCCATTGATCAACGTGGAGTCGGGCGGCAGCACCACGCCCATGGCCGTATCGCTGCTGCTGAAGTGGACCGTGCCGCTATAGGAGGTCACCACGTTCCCCTGGTCATCCTCGGCTGTCACCGAGACGCCGAACGACTGACCGGCGGTGGCGCTGGTCGGAACGGTCAGCTTCAGGTCATTCAGGATTTGCGGGGGGGTATTGACCGTGAGATTGACCGTCGCCGACAGCGAGTTCGCCGCATCGGCGGCGGTGAGCGTTTGCGATCCCGCGGTCATGAGTTTGGCCGAGAAGGTGCCCTGGCCGCTGGTCAGTGTCGAATCGGGAGGCAGCGCCACTCCGGCAGCGGTGTCGCTGCTGCTGAAGTGCACCGTGCCGCCGTAATTGGTCGCCAGATTTCCGAAACCGTCGTGGGCTACCACCGTGACGGCGAAGCCATTGCCGGCGGTCGGGGTCGCGGTGGAGGGCGTCAGCACCAGGGAGGCCGCCGAGGCGGGGTTCACCGTCAGGTTGGCGGCCGCGGTGAAGTTACTGGCGGCGTCGGACGCGGTCAGCGTTTGCGCCCCGGCCTTGATCAGGGTGGCCGAGAAGGTGCCCTGGCCGCTGGTCAGCGTCGAGTCGGGCGGCAGGGTTACCCCGGCGCTGGTATCGCTGCTGCTGAAGTGGACCGTGCCGGCGTAGCCCGCGTCCGTGTTTCCGAAGGCATCCTGCGCCGTCACGGTGAAGGAAAAGCCCGAGCCGGCCGTCGGCGTCGCCGTGGCCGCGCTCAGCGTTAGCTTGCCGGCCGGCGCCGCGCTTACCGTCTGGTTCGCGCTGGCGGAGAGGCGGTTGGCCGCGTCGGAGGCCGTGAGCGTCTCCGGTCCAGCCCTGGCGAGCGTTACCGAGAAGGTGCCCTGGCCATTGGTCAGCGTCGAATCCGGTGGAAGCACCACGCCCGCCGTGGTGTCGGTGCTGCTGAAATGGACCGTGCCGTTGTACGAGCTGACCGGGTTGCCCGGACCGTCTTCGGCGGTGACGGTAACGGTGAATGCCTGGCCGGCGGTGGCGCTGGCCGGCGCGGTCAGCTTGAGGTCATGGAGGACGCCGGGCGCGCCGAACAGGAAGCCATTCAGGAGGTTGGTGGTCGTCTGCTGGATCCGAGCATCCGTCGGGATGTTGGTCCGCGTGCCGGCGTTGTTGAAGCTGTCGAGCCCCCAGCTCCAGGCCATGGTGCCGGTGGCGAAGACCCAGGCGCCGCTGGGGGCCTGGTAAAGGGATGAGTTCGAGACGTCGGGGTTGCCGCCGGCGTCGGTGAAGGGCGACTGGGAAAGCAGCGTCCGGCTGATCGCGGCCGGCGCCGGATAGCCTGGCATGAACTTATCCATCTCGTAGCCGACGATGCCGGGCACGGCATCGCCATCCTTGACGCCGATGCCTGCATACGCCCAGCTACCGCTGTTCGTGATTACGTAGGGCACATTGTTGCTGGGGCCAGAATTCACAGAGGAGGTGAACTGAACCCCGACCAGCGTTTGCTCCGGACGATTGACCGGGCCGTCGCGGAATTGCGTGGTGGTGGTCGGCCCCTGCACCGGATCGAGCCGGGCCAGCCGGTAGTGGACCATCACCCGATTCGGCACGCCGGCGGCCGAGGACTCAAAACGGACCTGCCGGTAGACCGGATCGGCGCCGAAGAAGGCGAGGTTCACGCCCGCGTCGCGCGCGTTCTGGGCGGCGTTGAACATCTCGTTGCTCCAGTACTCGTCGTGGCCGGTCGAGAAGTAGGCCTTGTGGTTGAGCAGCGACCCACCACTGGCATGGGTATCGACGTCGGTCGAATAGGTGACGTCGTAGCCCGACATCTCGAGCCAGCGGACGAGCTGGACCTCCCAGTTGAGGAACTGGCCGCCACCGCTGGTCGCAAACGGCCGGTCAAAAGAGACCTTGACCGCCCGGGTGGTGCCGGCGACCGTGGTCGCGCCGAAGCTGTTGTAGTCGTACAGGCTCTTGCCGGTGAGTCCGTCGTTGGGGTAGTTGTTGTACGCCTGGTCGGTGTTGACCCCATGCTGAAACAGAAAGGCGGCCGGCCGGCTGTCGCGGACCACGAAGACGATGTAGTTCTGGTAACCGCCGGCATTGGTCAGCACCACCATGTAGACGCCGCTGGTCCAGTCGCTGGGAACGGTGAGGCTGTAGGAGGAGGTCCAGTTACAGGCGATCAACCCCGTGGTGGTGTCGATCGGACAGGTCGGCTGCGTTACCCCACTCAGCGCGACGTGCAGCCGAAGCCTTCCGCCCAGCCCGCCATACCAGCCGATTCGATAGAAATCCATGGTGTAGTTCTGCGCCGGATTGGTGGTGACGTAGAGGTCCAGGGGGTTGCCCTGGAGCACGCTGGTTGCCGAGGCATAGCCCTTGATCTGCTGCACCGCGTCCGAGGCGACCCGAGACCCCAGCTGCCACCCAGAGGAGCCGGGCTGCTGATTCTCGGCGACGATGGGA
>VBHP01000049.1:0-15071 GCA_005881435.1 Chloroflexota bacterium
ATCTCCCGCGCGAGGTTGTGGTACGCCACGGGTCGTGAGACGTTGCCGTAGACGACCTCATCGATGATGGCCGGGTCGAGCTCGGTGCGTGCGAGCGCTTCCCCCGTCGCGGCCTTCGCCAGGTCCAGCACGTCGAGGTGCGCGAACGCGGTCCCCGCCCGTACGAACGGGGTGCGGAAGCCGCCGACGATCACCGGTCGCGCCACGGTCTGCATAGCCTACTCTCCCAAACGAACGTTTGGTAGAGGCAGTCGGCGTGCCAACGCCAGGCTAGGCGCCGCCGCGCTTGGATTGATACAGCGCGCGGTCCGCCGCGGCCAGCAGCGCTGAGGCATCGTCGCCGTCGGAGGGGAACTCGGAGACGCCATAGGACACCGAGACGTCGGTCCAGTCACGGAAGCGGCCCATCGTGGTCTCGGCCTGGGGTCGCGTCGTCTGCGTCAGCAATACGGCGAACTCGTCGCCGCCATAGCGCGCCAGCACATCTGTGCCACGGAGCACGACCTTCAGGTCGGTCGCGATCGAACGCAGTGCGGCGTCCCCGGCGAGGTGTCCCTCCCGATCGTTGATCGCCTTCAGGCCGTCGACGTCGAGCATGACCACGCAGAACGAGTACTTGTAGCGCTTCCCGCGGGCGACCTCCTGGTGCAGGGCGTGGGTGAAGCCGCGGAAGTTCGCCAGTCCGGTGAGTCCATCGGTGAGCGCGGCATCGCGCAATCGCTCGTGCAGCGTCGACACCTCGATGGCCGAAGCGATGGACGGCGCAACCGCGCCGAGCGTCTCCAGGTCTTCCTCGCCGAACGCGTTGACTCGCGCGCTCTGCACGTCCAGCGTCCCGAGCGTCTCGCCGTGCGACAGCAGCGGGACCGCGAGCTCGCTGGCGCAGTCCGTGCTCCCCTTCCAGTACTCCGGATCTTGTTGCACGTCGGTGGCGAGTCGTGGCGTCCCGTGACGGAAGACCCAGCCGTTGATGCCGCGATCGATCGGGATCAAAGAGACCGGCGCGCCGCTTCCGGTCCCTTCGCGTGCCTGCAGCACGAGCGCGCCGCGACGCTGGTCGAAGAGCCAGACGCTGACGCGCTCGTATGCGAGCTCATCGGCGAGCAGTTGCACGATCGCGCGGCACAACTCGTCGCGATGCATGACGCGGGCGATCTCCCGCCCCAGTCGCGCGAGCACGCGGATCGGTCGCTCGTCCTCGACGCCCGTCACGGCGCCGACAGGATAAGGCGAGCGTCCGCTACGCGGTGGGGGTTTCCACGCGTGGTTCGGGTCGATGTGGTTCCGGTCGCGGACCCTCACCGCGTGGGCCTTCGCCTCGCGGCCCTTCACCACGCGGACCATCGCCACGCGGCTCGAACCGCGCCTCGTATGGACGCGGCGGACGCTCCGGCGGCGGACCCCCGACGGCCGCGCGCTGTTGCGGCGACATCATCTCGCGCACCTGCTCCGCGGTGTACGGCAGCAGGGCCATGTGCCGCGCGCGCTTAAGCGCGGTCGTAAGCATCCGCTGGTGCTTCGCGCATGTGCCGGTCTTGCGACGCGGCTCGATCTTCGCGCGATCCGACAGGTAGCGGCGCAAGCGCGCCGTGTCCTTGTAGTCGACGAGCTTGATCTTGTCCGCGCAGAACGTGCACATGCGCCGGCGCGGACGCCGCTGCAGCGGCCGACGATCGCCGCCGCGGTCGCGATCCCCGCCACCGCGAGGCGGACCGCTGCGATAACCGCCCGGCCCTCCGGGCCGCGGACCCTGACCCATCGGCGCGCCCGCTGGCGAACCGGATGGAGGCGTTTGCGTCATCTCGTCTCCTCCTTCGGCCTAGAACGGGATCTCGTCGGGGTCGAAGCCGGGCTTGTCGCCGGCCGGAGCGGCCTCGACCGGACGACCGCTCTCGCCGTCGCCGGCGCTGCCGCGCTCACCACGCGGTCCGCCGAGCAGCTGGATGTCGTTGGCCACGATCTCGACCGTGGTGCGCTCCTTCTGCTCGCGGTCGGTCCATTTGCGCGTCTGCAGCCGGCCTTCGATGTACACCAGCCGGCCCTTCGTGACGTACTGCTGTGAGAACTCGGCGAGCCGGTTCCACGCGACGATGTTGAACCATTCGGTCTCTTCTCGGCGTTCGCCGCCATCGCTCGGCGCGAAGGAGCGATTGACCGCGATCGAGAACGACGCGACGGGCTTCCCGTTCGGTGTCATGCGCAGCTCCGCGTCTCTGCCGGTGTTGCCGATGACCATGATCTTGTTCAACGTTGCCATGTCTCCCCCGTCCTCTACGCCATATCGCGGCGCGTGATGATGTGACGCAAGATCTCTTCTTGCAACTTGATGGTCCGGTCGATCTCGCGGGCGGCCTTCGGCTCGAGCTGGAAGTCGACCAGCGCATAGACGCCGTCGCGGAAGCGGTCGATGCGATACGCCAGACGACGTCGTCCGATGATGTTCACCTTCTCGATCTTGCCGCCGGCGCCGGTGATGGTCTGCTGGATCCGGTCGCTGATGGCGCCGATGCGTTCGTCGTCAGCCGTGGGCTGAACGAGGTACATGAGCTCATATGGGCGCATAGATCGGTCGCTCCTTTCCATGGGCTTGCCGCGGGAGCTCTTGCCCCGGGGCAGAAAGGAAGTGCCGGGAATCCCGGCGCGCTCGAGACCTAGAGTGTATCCGAGCAGGCATCGCTACGTCACCTCGGCGGGAGCTTGAGCTTGACCATGGAGTTCCACAGCGACGCGACGATCGAGTGCGCGTGCGGCCTGCCGATGTTCCCCGTCTCCCGGGCCGGTGCCGACGTGCGATACGAGTGCGCCAACCGTCACGTCCGCGTGATCCCCGCGCCTGCCGATCCGGCATTGCGTCGCGCGATCGCGAACTGGATCGACAAGCGCTCACAGCAGATCGAGGAGCAACACCGTCGCTGGGAGCGCGACGAGTAGCGACGCTCCGTCATCAGAGCACCAAGCCCACTCCTCATGCCAGCGCATTGTCTGCCTGCCAGACCGCCTTACAAACTGGTTTGCGAAGAGAAGAGAACGAATCCCTCGATCCGGTTTCCGTACAGACAAGACGCCGCGCGCCCATCACGTCTGCGATGGCGTGACCACGCCCAACCGACCGCGACCCACGAGCGGGGACTCATGCGAACACGGGGATAAGTTTGTGGATAGTTCGTGAACAAGATGGGCCGCGTTCCTCTTGTTTCGTGAAGCGGCGCAATCTACCGTCCGCGCGCTGGGCGGATGCGAACCATCTATCTCTCGAAGATTCCCGACGAAGCCTGCGAGCAATCGTGCGGATCAGGCTCCGTTGCGTGATCGCTCTCACCCCATCGCAGACCCATCCGGAGCAGTACCGGCACCGATGCGGAAGTACGCACGCTGCACGCGAGAAGGGAGTACTCCGTGAACCCGGAGACAGCCAACGCCGCGCTCGTCAACCGTCTGCTCGAGCTAACCCGAAGAATGGAACGGATGCAGCGTTCTATGCGGCTCATCGCGGCCTCAAGCCGTTCGGCAATGCGCGATCACGCGGACTACGAGCATCGACGCAACGCGAAGGAGAATGAAAATGAGGGTAGTGGTGTTTGACGACGATCCTGAATTGCAGCAGGTCGTCAACCTAGTCCTCGAACAGGAGGGCCACGAGGTCGTGGCCATGCATAGCGCGGTCGGCGTCGATACCGCGGCGGCGGTCGTCGCCCTGGAGCCTGACGTCGTTCTCAGCGATGTCCGCATGCCCGGAGATGGTTATCGCTTGACCGATGATCTCGTGGGACGGCATCACCCCCCGATCCTCCTCATGAGCGCTTGGATCATCGGCGTCGAAGAGGTCCGCCGGCACGGTGCGGCCGATCTGCTGCAGAAACCGTTCGACCTCGAGGAACTTCTCGATCGCCTCAGCAGCGCTGCAGCGGCGGGCTGGAAAAGACCGCTCAAGCTACAGGATGCGGCCGAGGAGGCTCAGGAGGAACAGCGAACCGGTTGAGCGCGAGCGGCTAACGCGCCACCCAGCCGCCATCGACGAGCAGCGTATGGCCTGTGACCATTCGCGCCTCATCGCTCGCGAGAAAGATGACCGCCGCGGCGACGTCGTCGGGCGTGCCGAGGTGACCGAGGGGGATCCGCGACAGGATCTCATCGCGCAGGGCCGGATCCGACAGCGTCACCGCCGTGAGCTCGGTCTCGATGAACGTCGGCGCCACGGCGTTGACCAGGATGCGATACGGCGCCCACTCCAGCGCGAGCAGACGCGTGAGATTGATCACGCCGGCCTTCGCCGAGCAGTACGCCGCTCGCTTCGGGAACCCGACGACGCCATTCTGCGACGCGATGTTCACGATGCGACCGCCGCGCTGCCGCATCTGCCGCGCCGCGGCCTGCGCGGTGAAGAAGACACCCTTGAGATCGGTGTCCAGGACCGCGTCCCAGGCTTCTTCGGTGACATCGAGCGCGTCCTGCGGCCGATTCACACCGGCGTTGTTGACGAGGATGTCGATGCCGCCGAGTGCTTCCAAGACCTGCGCGATCGCCGTCTGCGCGCTCGCGATCTGCCGCACGTCCAGCGGCACCGCCACGCCGCCCAGCTCGCGGGCGGCGGACTCGGCGTCGCTGAGCCGCTCCGGCAGTTCGCCGATGGCTACGCGCGCGCCGCGCTCCGCCAGTCCCGCGGCGATCGCCCGGCCGAGGCCGCGGCCGGCACCGGTGATGAACGCGCGCTTCCCATCGAGCCGGAACATCGCCTGCAATTCTGGCCTAGGCTCGCGCCAAATGGCCGCGGAGGAACTGATGGAGCGGACCGTCGTCGCGCCCGCCGGCGCCCCGCCTCTGGCGCACTTCTCGCCCGGGGTCCGCTACGGCTCGCTGCTCTTCGTCGCGGGTCAGACCGCGCACGAGGCCGGGACATTCGAGGCACAGACGCGCGCCGTGCTGGACAAGCTCGGCGCGATCCTGCGCGCCGGCGGCAGCGACTACGCACACGTGCTTCGCTGTGGGGTCTACCTCGCCGACATCCGCAACTTCCAGCGGATGAACGAGATCTACGCGGTGTACTTCCGGGACCAGCCGCCGGCCCGCACGACGATCGAATGCAAGCTGGCGCGGCCGGACATTCTGGTGGAGATCGACTGCGTTGCGGCGGTCCCCGGGCCGTGACCCCCGGGCGTCTCTGCTAACAACAGCCAGGAGAAGGTAGGTGGCAAGCATGCGACGCACTTTGGCGGTTCTCGCCTCAGCGGCGTTCGCGACGCTCGCCTTGTCGAGCCTCGCGTTCGCGTCCCCGGGGACCCGACCAGACATGGAGTTGACGCTCACGCCGGACGGGCCGACCACCGGCAGTGCCGTCCTCATCCAGGCCTACGTGCACTACGGCACCAAGCCGTACCAGGGCGCGCAGGTGCAGTTCGAGATCAACGGCCCGAACGTCTCCGCGCAGATGATCAACGCGAAGCCCGGCGAGGCCGGCTACTACCGGGCGCAGTTCACACCGCAGGGTACCGGCGACTTCACGGTCACGACGTGGGTCGACCAACAGGTCGTCTCGCCGAAGCCGTACCACTTCCAGGTCAGCGGCGCATCGCTTCCGGCATGGACCCAGCCGGTCGCAGGTGGCATCGCGCTCTTGGCGGCACTCGGAATTGGCGCGCTCCTCTTCCGCCGACGGGCGATGACCGCACGCACCGTCACCGCGACGAACTAACACCGCTTCGCAACGCGCTTCGAAGAGGGCGGCCGATGGGCCGCCCTCTTTCGTGTGTGGCAGACGCTGTGCTAGAGTTCCGCTCCGCGTTCTCGATCCAACGAAAGGAAGTGGCGCAGTCGCGTGAGTAACGGCTTCGTGATCCGTCAAGCGGCACCGCTCGCTAGCGGGCGCCGCAGTCTGCCCACTTCGCCGATGGGTTAGGTCCGAACCCGCGCGAGACCTCCACCGGAGCCGTGGGCGGCAACGAAAGCAGGCCCACGGTTTTTGTTTCCCTGTTGGGGCGCCGACTACGGCGCCGTGGGCCGGCAGCACCGAGAGAAAGGATCGGTATGGCCCTCGTCATCGAACGCACCATCGACCAAGGCCCGCCTGCCGCGTCCGACCTCGCCCTCGTCGCGAAGAACGTGGTGAAGGCCTTCCACGCGTCAGGTAAGGACGAAAAGAACAAGCGCATTCGCGCCGTCGACGGCATCTCGCTCTCCGTGCTACGCGGCGAGATCTACGGTCTGCTGGGCGCGAACGGTTCTGGAAAGTCGACGCTTATCCGTCTCTTCTCGACGTTGCTCGAGGCCGATTCAGGCCAGGTCACGATCTTCGGCTACGACATCCGGGACGACGAGATGGCGGTGAAGCGCCTCATCAACCGCGTCTCCGTCGAGGCGAGCTTCTTCAAGAAGCTGTCCGCGATGGAGAACCTGGTCTACGCCGGACGCTTGTACGGCGTCGCGCCGGCGCAGTCGCGCCTGCGCGGCACGAAGATCCTCGAGCGCCTGGGCATCGACGCGAAGCGTCACGACGAGCCGCTGGAGAAGCTGTCGCGCGGCATGCAGCAGAAGGTCGCGATCGCGCGGGCCTTCCTCACCGCCCCGACGTTGCTGCTGCTCGACGAGCCCACCACCGGACTCGACATCCGCAGCAAACGCGAGGTGCAGGCGTTCGTGCGCGAGCTGCGCGCCGAGCACGACGCCACCATCCTGCTGACGACGCACGACCTCGAAGAGGCCGAGCGCCTGTCGGATCGGATCGGCATCGTCGATCGCGGCAAGCTCGTGGCCGAAGGCACGGTCGCGGAGCTGCTGACGAACGCGAACGTGTCGACCCTCGAGGAGGCGTTCATGGGGCTCACCGGCCACAAGCTCGAGGACGCCGACGAGCGGTCGGAGCCGCACGCGCCGTGATGCGCTTACGTCGCGATCCCGATTTTGCCAAGCTGCTCGGCGGCCAGGTCGTCTCCGAGTTCGGCTCGGTCGTGTCCTGGACGGCGATACCGATCGCGGCCGTGCTCGTGCTCGGCGCGTCGCCGTTCCAGCTCGCCGGGATCGTCATCGCCAACTCCGTCGGCGTGACCCTGACCTCGCTCGCCGCCGGCGCCTGGACCGACCGCCTTCCGCGGCGCCGGCTGATGATCGCAGCCGATTTCGGCCGGGCGATCGTGCTGGCGACACTGCCCCTCGCCGCGTTCGCAGGCACGCTCCGCATCGAGCTGCTCTACGTCGTCGCCTTCGTCAACGCCGTCCTCGGCACGTTCTTCGAGGTCGCGTACCGCTCGTACCTACCGAGCCTGGTGGGACAGGATGCGCTGCTCGATGCGAACTCGGCGCTGGATGCCGGGGCGGAGTCGGCGTGGATCGTGGCGCCGACGATCGCCGGCGCGTTGGTACAGGCGGTCAGCGCTCCGGTGACGATCCTCATCGACGCCTTGTCATTCGTGGCATCGGCGCTCTCGATCCTGTGGATCCGCAAGCCCGAGCCGGTCCGCGCGTCAGCCGAGCGGCGCTCGCTGCGTCGTGAGATCGCTGAAGGCGTCGGCATCGTCTGGCGCGAGCCGTCGCTGCGCGCGCTGTTCGGGTACACGCTCGCGGGGCGGCTCTTCGGTTCGTTCTTTGCGGCCCTGTACACGATCTACGCCCTCCAGGAGCTGCACCTATCGCCCTTGCTCCTCGGGATCGCGGTCAGCGCCGGAGGAGTGGCGGGCGTCATCGGATCGATCGCCGGCGCGCCATTCGCGCGGCGATACGGCATGGCTACCGCGGTCCTTTGGGGTGGCGGCGTCCTCGGCACGATCGCGTACCTGCCGCTGCCGTTCGCCTTCGGGCCGCCGCTTCTGGCGCTGGGGTTCCTGCTGTTCCAACAGTTGCTCGGCGATTTCTGGGGCGCGGTGGCTGGCGTGGCCACGACGACGCTCCGTCAGACGCTCGCGCCGGAGCACGCGCTTGGGCGTGTCAACAGCCTGCAGTACTTGTTTGTGGCGGGCGTCGCGTCGCTCGGTGCGGTCATCGGCGCGGCAATCGCCGAGTGGTACGGGATTCGGGCCGCCGTGCTGCTGGCCGTGGTCGGCTCCGGCCTCAGCCTGGTCTTTCTCGTCGCGTCCCCGATACGCCGGATGAACGCGCACCGGCCGATCTCGACTGCGGCGGCGGAGGCAACGGCGTGATCGCGCGCCTTTCCGGACAGATCGGTCTGGCATACGCGTTCGTCGACCGCGAGGTCGCGCTATCGAAGCGCTACTGGGCGTGGGAGCTGGTGTGGATCGTGTACGGCATCGTGACCTCGCTGTCGGTCGCGCTGATCGGCCGCGCCGCGCCGGTGATCAGCGGGCAGGTGATGGATGAGGCGACGCTCGACCGGTTCGTGCTGTACCTGCTCGTCGGCAGCATCGCCTGGCGTTTCCTCGGGATCGTCTTCGAGAACGTGACTGAAGTCATCGCCTGGGAGCGCTGGGAAGGCACGATCGAGTACACGTTCATGGCGCCGGTGCATCGCATCACGCACCTGCTCGGCATGTGCGTGTCGAGTGTGATCCGAGCCTCGGTCTTCAGCACGATCATCCTCGCGACGATCCTGCTGTTCCTGCACGTCGATCTCTCTCAGGCGAACGCGCTCTCGGCGCTGGTGCTGCTGGCCGTGGGCAGCCTCGCGTTCATCGGGCTGTCGATGGGCGCGGCCGTGTTCCCGATGCTGTGGACCGAGAAGGGACTGCAGATGGCATACATCGTCCAGGCCGTGGTGCTGCTCGTGTCCGGCGTGTACTACCCCGTCGACGTCCTTCCAGGCTGGATGCAGGCGCTCGCGGTGATCTCGCCGGCGACGTACGTCATCCACGGGCTTCGCGCCGCGCTTGTCGACGGCGCGGAGATATCGGCGCTCTGGAGCGACGTCTGGCCCGCGCTGCTCATCGGCGCGATCTCGATCCCGCTCGGCCTGCGCGCCTTCCTGTTCGCGGAGCGGTACGCGAAGCGCACCGGGCGACTGAAGCGCAGCGGATAGCTGAGAGAGCAGTCGGGCGTGTGGTTTGAGGTCCGGGAGCCGCCAGGCGGCGGCGAACCGCCTGGCGTACGCGCTCCCCTCTCCGCTGGAAGAGGACGGCGCACCGCGTTCTCCAGTGCTCAGGGCCGACGAGACCCGCCGGTCCTCCCCCCTGCGAGCAAGACGTTAACCGGAGTAGAACCGCCTGTGAAGTGATGAGAGCGAACAATTTTGTGCACCTTCGCGAACAGGTCGACCTACTCCGCGAGCAGCGCCGCGGCCGACTCGGGCGGCAGACGCACTCGGCCATGCGCGATATCGATAGCCTCATCGCTCGCCGCGGCGACGGTCCCGGCCTCTTCGGCGGGCACCTCCGCGGGACTTGATCCCAGATTTACGAGGACTTGAAGTGGACCGCGACGCACGGCGATCCACCCCGCGGCCGCATCGCAGCTGATCCGAGTCGCTTCCCGCGGGGCTTCACGGATCGCGGGCGCGTCGCGACGCAGGCGGATGAGCGAGCGGTACCAATCCAGTGTCTCGCGATGCGGCGAGCGCTCGAGCTCGGACCAGTTCAAACGTGAGGCCACGAAAGTCGCGGGGTCCTGCGGATCGGGCACGTCGCCTGGCTGCCAACCGAAGGCAGCGAAGTCATAGCGCCGACCGTCACTCACCGATCGCGCGAGCTCCGGATCGACGTGGTCGGTGAAGTACAGGAACGGCGCGCTCGCGGCCCACTCCTCACCCATGAAAAGGAGAGGGACGTATGGCGCGGTCAGCAGCAGCGCAGCCGCGGCCTGAGCGCGCCGCGCGCCGGTCAGGTGCGCGATGCGCTCGCCACGGGCGCGATTGCCGACCTGATCGTGATTCTGAAGCGACACGATGAAGTGATCGGACGGGATCGACGTCGCCGGCCGTCCGTGCCGCCGATGTCGGAACGGCGAGTACCGTCCGTCGTAGACGAAGGCATCCGTGAGAGCCTTGGAGACATCGGGCAGGCCGTCGAAGTCGCCGTAGTAGCCGACGCGCTCGTTCGTCAGCGCGACGTGCAGCGCGTGATGGAAATCGTCGCTCCACTGCGCGTCGAGGCCGTAGCCGTTGCGGTCGCGCCAATCGACGAGGCGCGGGTCGTTCAGGTCGCTCTCGGCCATGAGCCAGAGCGTTCGGCCGAGCTCGCCCGCGAGGCGGTCGCGGAGCACGCTGAGCTCCTCGAGGATGTGGACCGCGCTCAAATCGATGATGGCCTGGACGGCGTCGAGCCGAAGGCCGTCGATGCCGAAATCGCGGAACCACTGCGCGGCGTTGTCGAGGACGAAGGCGCGCACGTTGTCGCTCTCGCGGCCGTCGAAGTTGAGCGCCTCGCCCCACGGCGTGCGATGCCGATCGGTGAAGTACGGACCAAACTCGGAGACGAAGTTGCCGTCGGGTCCAAGGTGGTTGTAGACGACGTCGAGGACGACGGCGATGCCGCGCGCGTGCGCCGCGTCGACAAAGCGGCGGAGGGCATGCGGACCACCGTAGGCCTCGTGCACCGCGTAGAGGTCGACGCCGTCGTAGCCCCAGCCGCGACGCCCGGGGAACGCCGCCAGGGGCATGAGCTCGACGGCGTTCACGCCGAGCCCGACGAGGTGGTCGAGCTTCGCGATCGCCGCGTCGAGCGTGCCCTCAGGCGTGAAGGTGCCGACGTGCAGCTCGTAGAGCACGGCGTCCCGAAGCGGGAATCCGCGCCAGCCATCGCGCGGCGGCTCGATGTCGACCCACGCCGATGGGGCGTGGACACCGTCGGGTTGTGCGCGAGAACGCGGATCGGGGCGGGGCGGTCCGCCCTGCAAGGAGAAGGCGTAGCGACCAACGCGTTCGACCTCGACCGCGCGCCAGCCGAATCCGGCGTCGCGCATCCGGTGCCAGGCGCCGTCGACGACGGCGTCGACGTGCGAAGCGTATGGCGCCCAGACGCGAAGCTCCACTACGTCCGCTCCAGGAGCGCGATTCCGCTGGTCCCGAACAGCTGCTCCATACGCACGACACCATCGTGGCTTGTCCCGGTGAGGGCGTCACGCCAGGAGCCGCGCGGCAGCGCGAGCGCGGTCCCGTTCCAGCCGTCGAGAGACAGCACCAGCCGTGGCGCGACCGCCACGACGTCGGTGCCGCGCGCGAACGCCACGATCCGATCCGCTCGAGGACCGCTCGCCGCGAGCGGCTCGTACTCCCCATTCGGACCGAACGCCTCCGGACGACGAGCCCGCAGCTCGAGCGCGCGTGCGATGAGGCGGAACTTCGGATGCGCGTCCGCCGCCTCGCTGTCGCTCAGCCGCAGCAGCGCGCGGCGCTGGTCCCAGTCGACGGGTCGGCGGTTGTCGGGATCGACCAGTTCGTCCGTCCAGAGCTCGCTGCCCTGATACAGATCGGGCACGCCGGGCGAGGTCAGCTTGAGCAGCGTCTGCGCGAGCGAATGCGTCTGGGCCGCGCGCTGAAGCGGCGCGATGAAGCGTTCGATATCGGCGCGGAGATCACCGTCGCGGAAGATCGCGGCGACGAGGTCGCGCAGGTCGCGTTCGTAGTCGGCGTTCGGCGACGTCCACGAGGTGTGCGTCTTGGCCTCGCGTGCCGCCTTCTCCATGTACGCGGCGAGCCGTTCCTCCTCGATGGGCCACGCGCCGACGATGGTCTGAAGCAACAGGTACTCGGCGGCGCCGTTCACCACGCCGCGGCGATTGCGCAACCGTTCGCGCCAACGACCCACGGCGGCGCGCCACTCGTCCGGGACCTCGCTGAGCACATCGATGCGCAGACGGACGTCCTCACTGCGCTTCGTGTCGTGCGTCGATGTCGCCAGCAACGAGAAAGGAGTAGCTCGAAGACGTTCGAGATTGGCGGCGTGGAACTCCTCGACCGTCGTGCCGAAGCGGCTCGGATCGCCGCCCACCTCGCAGAGGCTGGCGAGACGCACGTAGCGATAGCAGGCCGTGTCCTCGACTCCCTTGGCCGCGGTCGGCGAGGTCAGCTGCTGGAAGCGCATGACCAGCTCGCGCTCGGACTCGCCTCCGACCTCGAGGCACAGCACCGACCCGAAGAAACCGCTGAGGTCGCGGTCCAGATCCGCAGCGTGCTCAAGCGCGCGCGCGATGGCCGCGCCGATGAGCCGCTTGTCCTCGTCTGCGATGACGCCCTCGTCGGCGCGAGCGTAGGTGCGGTACACGGGGAAAGCCGCGGCGAGCTCGCGAAGCGTGTTGCGGACGTCGGCGCGCGTGTAATCCCGAAAGCCGCGATGCCGCTCGATCACACGCGTTCCGAGCTCGGTCAGCCGCTGCACGTCGGGCGCGAGCGACGTACGCAGGACCTCGCGCCGCGCCTCGAGGGCAATCTCGTCGAAGGATCGGCGCTCACCGCTGACCTCCGCGAACAGTGCGGTGAACGCCGACTCCGCACGCGGATCGACGAACAGGCCGTTCACCAGGTTCAGGAATTCGTACCCGGTCGTGCCGTGCGCGTCCCAGTCAGGGCGCACCCGCTCATCCGGTTGCAGGATCTTCTCGACCACGATCCACGTGCCCGGGGCGTGATCATGGATGCGCGCCAGGTATTCCTGCGGATCGCATAGGCCGTCGGGGTGGTCGATGCGGAGACCGGCGACGTCGCCGCGAGCGACCAGCTCGAGGATCACCTCGTGCGTCTCGTCGAAGACGCGGCCGTCCTCGACACGGAGTGCGGCGAGCTCGGAGATGTCGAAGAAGCGCCGGTAATCGAGCTCGCGCGAACCGGCGCGCCAGAATGCCAGGCGGTAGTTCTGTCGCTGGAGCAGCTCGTCGAAGCGATCGGGATCATTCGCGATCGCCGCGAGCGTGCCGTCGACGGCCGCCGCGAGCGCCTCATCGGACCGGCAGAGCAGGTCGAGGTCGCCGCGGAGGCGCTCTTTGTCGGCGTGTCGACGCTCGACGCTCTCGAGGTCGGTCTCGTGCGAGCCGGGCAGCGCGCCGAAGGCATCGGCGAGGTGCCCCAGACGCGGGTCGTGCGCCAACCGTGCGGCGGCGGCGAGCGGTTCGCGTAGCGAACGGGGCGAGAGTGGGAAGGCGCGATCGCCGTAGCGCACGCGCACGTCTCCACCGCAGCGCTCGAGCGAGAATTTTCCGGCCTCGAGCTCCCGACCGTAGTGGTCGCCGAGCACTGGGAGCAGGATCTGGTGGCGCAGTCGGTCCTCCGGAGATTCCCAATCGACATCGAAGTGATGCGCGTAGCGGCTGGCATGCGCGTCCTCGAGAACGTCCCACCACCAGCGGTTCGCCGGATCGTCGATGGCCATGTGGTTCGGGACGACATCGAGAAGGATCGCCAGGCCGCGACGCTTGCAGGCGGCGACGAGCTCGCGCCAAGCGCTCTCGCCGCCGAGGGACTCGTCGATACGCGAGTGATCCACGACGTCGTACCCGTGGGTGCTGCCCTTTCGCGCCTGCAGGATCGGCGCGAGGTAGAGGTGGCTCACGCCAAGGTCGGCGAAGTATGGAACGAGAGCGGCAATCGCCTTGAACCCGAGCCCATGCGGCTGCACGCGATACGTCGCCCGAGGGAGGATCGTCGGCGGAGGGAGCATCCATCGACGGTACGCGCACTCGCCGTGCCAAATATCCGACTTCTAGAATGGAGCCGCGCCGGAGTGACGAAACGGTTTACGTAGAGCCCTTAAAAGGCTCGGCCCGCAAGGGCATGAGGGTTCGAATCCCTCCTCCGGCACTGTCAGTCTTCGGGTGATAGCGCAAGTACCGACCGATGTTGTCGGTGATGGCACCGCCAACCGGTGGTCCGGGCAAGGGATGGGCGCGTGGGGCTAACGGCGAGTATGGATTCGCGCGTCGAGCGAATGGCCGCTTCGAAGAGAGGACGGCGCAGCTGGGCTAAGGGACTCAGCTCGGCCTCCGACGAACGCATCGCCCGAAACGCAAGGACGCGGACAGGACGTCCTCGAGGCCCATATGACCTTCCGAGATTCACGGTAATCCGAACGGACCCGATTAGTTACCTTGGGGAAACTCGTGAAGCGGATTACTCCTATTTGCTCGGCCTCTATCTTGGAGACGGTTGCATAGTCGGGAAAATGAATCGCCTTGAGATTACGCTCGACAAGCGATACCCATTGATCATTGAGACATGCGCCGCCTCAATGCGGCGACTCCATCCGCGAAACCGCGTTGCGATCAGATCTCACGGAAATGCCGCGGTCGTTAATTCGTACGGACGCGAGTGGCAGCTTCTCTTTCCGCAGCATGGACGCGGACGAAAGCATCTGCGTTTGATCAGGCTCGAAAACTGGCAGCAGACGATCGTTGAGCGTCACCCGTTCGCGCTTCTACGTGGATTGCTGGAGTCGGATGGCTGCTTCGTGCGACGTATCGTTGGCGGCCGAGAATATCCCGCCTACGACTTCACGAATGAGTCTCGCGACATCCGTGACATCTTCTGCCAGGTGGCGACACGTGTGGGACTGCACTACACCTTCCCAGCCGCCAACAGGGTCTCCATTGCGAAAAGACGGGACGTAACGTTGCTCGCTCCCCATGTGACCGGAAAGACATTTGCCGCTAGGGAAGATCGAGGTAACCCAAGCCGGTAGGGCTCAGTTTGCTAGCCTCGCTCCAATGCCCACTCGCTTCGTCATCATCGGCAACGGCGCCGCTGGTACGTACTGCGCGGAAGAGCTGCGCAAGAGCGACGCCGCGTGCGAGATCACGATGATCGATGACGAGCCGTACACCTGTTACAACCGCGTCGCGCTCCCCCGCTACATCAAAGGCGTGTTGCTCGAGCAGCGCGTCTTCGTCAAGGACCTCGCCTGGCACGAAAAGAACCGCATCACGCTCCTCTCGGAGACCAAGGTCGTGGCCATCGATTTCGACGGCAAGTCTTTGACCCTGCACGACGGCAAGGAGCTGCCCTACGACAAGCTCCTGATCGCGACCGGTGGCAGACCGAACAAGCTGCAGTGCGCGGGCGCGAACGAAGCGCACCACGTCTACAACTTCCAGTACCTCGACGAGGCCCGTGCCATCCTGAATCGCATCAAGGAGTCCAAGGTCGCCGTCGTCATGGGCGGCTCCTTCATCGGCTACGAGCTCTCCGACGCGTTCGCGTTCCAAAAGCT
>VBHP01000049.1:15253-15644 GCA_005881435.1 Chloroflexota bacterium
AGTCGGCCTGGGGTTGACGATGAACATCGAGATCTTCCGCGACGCCGGTATCAAGACGAACGTGGGGATCGTCACCAACGAGTTCCTCGAGACCAACAAAGCCGACGTTTGGGCCGCCGGCGACGTAGCCGAGTTCTTCGACGTCGTGGCCCAGCGTCACCATCGCATGGGCACGTGGGACAACGCGCTCAACCACGGCAAGCACGTCGCGAAGAACATGCTCGGCGCACGAGAGCCGTTCATCGACGTGCCGGTCTACGCTTCGGGCATGTTCCGCTCGAATATTTCGGTGATGGGGACGACGACCGAGGAGGAGGCGGAGCTCGCATCCGTCTTCCACGTCGACTACGACTCGCGCGACTACCGGCGGCTATTCCACAAGGATTCCAAG
>VBHP01000050.1:0-5672 GCA_005881435.1 Chloroflexota bacterium
CGCCGCGAGGTAGTCGGCGCGCTCGCCTTCGGCGCCGCCCTCACGGTGGCGGTGCATGCGTATCAGGCGCTGAACGCGCTGGTGAACTGGACCATGCCGCATCCGTACTCGTGGACGCTGCTCGGCTACACCCACGCACTATTCATGTGGGCCGAGCTTTCGCTGCTGGCGTTCTTCTGGTCGCAGGCGGCACTGGTCGCGCGCCTCGATCGACGCGCCGCGCTCCATCCGCGGCTCCTCTTCGTCGGCCTGTGCATGCTCATCTTCTTGCGCCTCCTTCTCGCGGACTACGGCTACATCACCTAACCTCGCCACCATGGCGCGCCTCCTCGCGGTCGGCCATGTCGGTCTCACCGTTCGCGATCTTGCCCGCGCCGAGCGCTTCTACCGGGAAACCATCGGATTCCGTCCGGTCGCGTATCACGAGGGTGTCATCGCGATCTTCGCCGTCGGTGACACGCAGACGGATCTGTTCCTGATGCCGGGCGAGCCGCACGAGGCCGAGATCGATCTCATCAGCGACGACGTCGACGCGATGCATACCGAGCTCGTGGCGCGTGGTGTCGAATGCGATGCGCCGCGTGACGAAAAACGTTCCGGCCACCGGAGCTTCACCTTCGTCGATAGCGAAGGCAACCGCGTGGCCGTCACCAGCGGCCATCCCCGCTAGCCGAAGATCTTGCCCGGGTTGAGGATGCTCTTGGGATCGAGCGTGCGCTTCACCGCGAGCATCGTGTCGTAGGCCGCGCCGTGCTCGGCGCGCATGTACTTGGCGCGCACGGCACCGGTGCCATGCTCGCCGGTCACCGATCCGCCGACCTCCAGCGCGAGCTGATGCAGCTCCTCGGCCAGACGATCCGCACGCGCGACTTCGCCGGTGTTGGCCGGATCCGTTGCCGTCGCCGACGTGCCCATAGAACAGGACGGCGATCTCGGCCTGCCGCGCCAGCTCGCGGGCGCGACGGATCGTACGCGGGATCATCGACATCGGCACGCAGAGGTCCTCGCCGGCGAAGATCCGGCGCTTGTCCGGGTGCGCCAGGGCGGCCGCGCCGCCGAGCGACGCACGCGTCTGCCATAGCCGCTGCACGTCCGACTCCGCGGACGCGACGATCGTTTTCGTCGCGCGCCGCTTCGCCAGTGCATCCACCGTCGCGGCCAGCTCGCGCACGCCCTCGGGGAGGCCGTCGACCTCAATCAGCAGGATCGCCTCGCCCTCAGGCAGCGCGAGCTCGGGTCGATACACGCGGATGGCATCGAGCGCGCTGCGATCAAGGAGCTCGGCGGTGGCTGGCAGGATCCCGGCCTCGAAGAGATCGTCGAGCGAGCGGATCGCGTCCTCCAGCGCGGCGTACCCCGCCTGCACCACCGCGCGCGAGGGCGGCAGCGGCTGCACCCGAAGACGCAGCCGGGTGATGATGCCGAGCGTTCCTTCCGATCCGACGAAGAGCTTCGTGAGGTCGATGCCGCTCGAGGACTTGAGCACCCGTGAACGCTCGCCGCCCGTGGTGATGCAGCTGCCGTCGGCGAGGACGACCTCCAGTCCGAGCACGTATGTGCTCATGACCCCGTACTTCACGGCATGCGGGCCGCTGGCGTTGTTCGCGGCCATGCCTCCGAGCGTGCAGGCCCGTCCCGATCCTGGATCCGGCGGGAAGAAGAGCTGCTCCGGTCGCAACGCCTGTTGCAGATCGGCGTGAACCACGCCCGGTTGCACCACGCACTGCAGGTCCTGACGCTCGATCGCGAGGACGTCGCGCATCTGCGCCAGGGACACGATGATGCCGCCCTTCGCCGCGACCGCCCCGCCGGTCTGGCCCGTGCCCGCGCCCCGCGCGACGATCGGCGTCTCGGTCTCCGCGGCGAGCCGCACCACGGCCTGCACCTCGGCCGTGGTGCGGGGAATCACGACGACATCCGGCACGCGCTGCGCGCGCAAGGACCAGAACGATGCGTCGAAGGCATACGGATACAGGCTGGCCGCATCGTCGATGATGCGATCCGCCGGCATCGCCTCGCGAAGACGGCCCACCAGCGTCGCGGTCTCGCGCACGCGCTGATGGTACGTTGGAGATGATGTCGATCCGCCCCGACGAGCTGTCGACCTGCATCTCCTGTGGCCTCTGCCTCAACGATTGTCCGACCTTCCGTGTGCTGGGCGACGAGGCGGACTCGCCGCGGGGGCGGATCGCGCTGATGCGGACTCTCGTTTCGGTGCGCGGAACGCCAGATCCGTCACTCGTCGAGCACCTCGAGGCGTGCCTGGTCTGTCGCGCGTGTGAGACGGCATGTCCCTCCGGTGTTCCCTTCGGAATCCTGATGGAAGGAGCGCGCGAGATCCTGCATGAGCGCGTCAGGCCGCCGCTCCTGGCGCGGCTCGCGCTGCGCATCGGCCTCGGCACCGTGGCCGATCCCCGACGTCTCGGCCTCGCGACCCGTCTGGTGCGGCTCTATCAGCGTCTCGGCGTGCGCGCGCTGGCGCATCGACTGGGGCTGGTGCCGCGCGCCTTGCGCGACGCCGAGGCGCTGCTCCCGGCGCGCATCGATGCCGCGTACGAGCTCCGCGACGAGCCCGCGATCGGCGAGGAGCGGCATCACATCGCGTTCTTCGCCGGTTGCGTCATGCGCACCGCATTCGGCGCGACCGACCGGGCCACCGTGCGCGTGCTGCGCAAGAACGGCTGCCGCGTCCTGGTGCCGCGCGCCCAGGTCTGTTGCGGCGCGTTGCATGCGCATGCCGGAGAGGCCGACGGTTCGCGGGCCCTGGCCCGCCGCAACATCGAGGCGTTCGAAGCCAGCGGCGCCACGATCATTCTGGTCAACGCCGCCGGCTGCGGCGCGCAGCTCAAGGGCTACGGCGTGCTCCTTCGCGACGACGCCGCCTGGCGCGATCGCGCCGAGCGCTTCGCAGTCCGGGTCCGCGACGTGACCGAGTTCCTCGCCGCGAACTTCGTCGCGTCGCCACGACCGCTGCGGCTACGGGTTGCGTACCAGGACGCCTGCCATCTGGCGCACGGTCAGAAGGTGCGCCGCCAGCCGCGCGCGCTGCTCGCCGCTATCCCGCAGGTAACCATCGTCGAGCTGGGTGACGGCGAACGGTGCTGCGGCTCGGCGGGCACCTACAACCTCACGCATCGCGACGTCGCGGACGAGCTCGGACAGATGAAGGCCAGCGCGATCAGAAATGTCAACCCCGATGTGGTGGTGACTGCGAATCCCGGCTGCTTGCTGCAGATCTCGGCGCATCTCGAACGCGCCGGCGCGCGCATTCCAGTGCGACACATCATGGACTTGCTGGACGAGACAATATGAGACAATATGCTGGTGAGCGTTTCGCGTTCTACCTACCGTCACCGCCTCTCCTCTGAAGACGTCCGCAAAGGTCGCATCCTCATCACCAAGGACGCCTGGAAGCTCTTCCCCAATGCCGGAGACCCCGTAAATCTCCGCATCGGCGCGCGGCGCTTCCCGGCCGAGATCCTCGCCGAGCGCTGCGTCTGCGTTCCGCCCGAGCACGAGCACCTGCATCTTCGCTGTGATGCGCTGAAGGGTCAGCCCGGATTCAAAAGCGGCGCGCTCGTCGTGATCGCGAAGGATTCCGACGGCGGCTATCGCTTCGTCGAGGAGCGCAGCTAGCCGGAGTTCCGGGTCACGAGCGGGCGGCGCGCGATCGCGTTTCGCGAACCCGGTTTCGCAGCACACCGATCCCTTCGATCTCGGCTTCGACGACGTCGGCGTCGTGCAGGTACTCGGGTGGAACTCGAGTGAAACCGACGCCCGGTGGGGTGCCGGTCAGGATCACATCGCCGGGTCCCAACGTGCGTCCAGCGGACGTGCTGGCGATGATGTCCTCGACACCGAAGATGAGGTGGTCCGTTGTGGACGATTGCTTCGTCTGTCCGTTGACTCGAAGGGCGACCTGCAGACCACGCGCCTGGCCGAGCTCGTCGACGGTGACGATCCACGGACCGAGTGGGCAGAACGTGTCGAGACTCTTGCCTCGATACCACTGCTTCCCTTCAAGGAATTGAAGATCTCGCGCTGAGACATCGTTCGCGATCGTGTAGCCGAACACGTGCTTCAGGGCGTCTGCCGGCTCGATGTCGCGCCCGGGGCGACCGATGATCACGGCCAGCTCGACCTCCCAGTCCACCTCAGCGGTCACGGAACGATCGAAGGAGATCTCGTCTTCGGGACCGATCACGCTGCTCGCTGCCTTAGAGAAGAGGATCGGTTGACGTGGCGGCGTGAACTGTTGCGTGCGGGCAGCGCTCTCGTCCAGGTGGTCCCGGTAATTCAGACCGAGCGCGATGAGGTCCTGCCGCGGTCGGATCGGGGGTAGCAGGTGGACGGTCCCGACGTCCAGCGAGGTGGCCGCACGCGACCGCAGCCAGACCGATAAGTCGGGAGTGTCGAGCAGCTCCTCGACGCTTCCGGGAGCGCCTGCCCTGCCGCCCACCGGGAACAGGCGGTCGCCCTCGACGACACCCCACGATGTAGCGCCGTCAACGCGGAAGGCCGCGATCCGCGACACGCTTACGCCGCGCCGACGCGTCGCCGCCGGCGCGCCAGGGCCGGAGCCTTCACCGCTGCGACCGTGGATCGCCGTCTGCGACGAGCGCCGTTGCGCGACACCGGAAGACGACGGACCACGCCGCCGCGCGCGCTCGAAACGTGTGCCGCGGCGCGCCCGACCATTCGGCCCAGGTCCTCGATCGTCTCGGCCGAGAGACGGCCGCGCAGTCCCGCAAGGCTGATCGCCGCCTCAGGCCGTCCGTCGCTGCCGATGATCGCGCTGCCGATACAGATGATCCCGTCCGTGGCCTCCTCGTTGTCCACCGCGTAGCCGCGGCGCCGTATCGCCGTAAGCTCCGTCTTCAGTCGCGCGACCGACGTGATCGTGTTCTTGGTGCGCGGCGAGAGCTGGGCCGGCGCGGCGTAGAGCCGATCGAGCTCCTCCTCCGGGAGGGCGGCGAGCATGGCCTTTCCCAGCGAGGTGCAGTACGCGGGCAGGCGGCTGCCGAGGTCGGTCACCAGCCGCGGCTCACTGCGTGTGTACTCCTCGGTCGTCCGCCTCGCGTCCTGTCGTTCGATGTACACGACATCTTTGCCTTCCAGGACCGCCATCTGACAGGTCAGCCCGCTGCGACGAGAAAGCTCGCGCATCGCGGGCCTTCCGACCTCACGCACCGAGAACTCGTGCAGGTACGCGTTGCCGAGCTGAAGCACGCGGGAATCCAGACGCCAGCCACGGCCGTCGGTGGTCGGCCCGACAAAGCCGCGCCCGGCGAGCACCTTCAAGAGGTCCGCGATGCTGGTCCGTGGTGCGCCCAGCTGCTCCGACAGCTCGCGCGCCGTGAGTCCGTGTTGGCCGCGGTCGACGAGCAACGTCAGCAGGTCCAGCGCGCGCCCGGCGGTGCGAGCGATCTCGCGGCGTTCAGTCATCAGCCCCCCTCCCCTCCATCGCGCGGTGCGAGTTCGCGATCTTACCAGTCGCCCGATCACGGATATCCGTGACGATTGACGAGCACTCGTCAAGACGGATGTCCGGCGTTATTATCCGCGACCTATTTCCTGAAGCAAACAACGAGGCGGCTCACAGCCGGGGAGGTGGGGAAGAGACTGACGCGCGATCGTCGCGCGAAACATCGTCGCGGACCAATTCGAGGAGG
>VBHP01000050.1:5715-20529 GCA_005881435.1 Chloroflexota bacterium
CGCAAGCCAGGCGGCAACGAGCGCGAGTCCGACCTCGTCGGCGCTGGCGTTCCAGGGCGTGACCGTTCGTGTGGTCACGTTCACCGGACCGCAGATCGCCGAACCGCTCCAGCGCCGTGCGCCCGACTTCGCGAAGGCCACGGGCGCGAACGTCCAGGTCGTGACCGTCCCGTTCGCTGACCTATACCAGAAGATCCTTACGGACTTCTCGACGAAGACGAACAGCTACGACGCGATCGTCTTCGCGCCGCAGTGGATGGGGGACTACGTCCCCGCGGGATACCTCGAGGATCTCAGCGCGCGCGTGCAGGCCGACACGGCGCTGCAGTGGAACGACATCGCGCCGTACTTCCGCGACTTCAGCGCCACCTATCAGGGCAAGGTCTACACGATCCCGCTCGACGGCGATTTCCAGATGGTCTACTACCGCAGCGACATCCTGCAGAAGGACGGCGTCAAGCCGCCCGAGACCTGGGACGACTACATCGCCATCGCGCAGAAGTACCAAGGCAAGGACCTGAACGGCGATGGCAAGGCCGACTACGGCTCTTGCGTCGCGATGAAGCGCAGCGCCCAGTCCTACTGGATGTTTGTCTCCGTCGCCGGCGCGTATCTCCAGAGCCAGGGCACGGGGCAGGGCGCCTTCTTCAACACCGACAACATGCAGCCGCTGGTCGCGCCGAACGAAGCGACGACGGCGGCTCTCGACACCTACAAGTCGATCTCAAAGCTCGGTCCTCCGGACCAGCTGAACCTCGATGTCGGCGACACGCGCGGCCTCTTCACCTCGGGTCGCTGCGCGCTCTCGATCGACTGGGGCGACATCGGAACGCTCGCGATCGATCCGGCGACGTCCAAAGTCCAGGACAAGGTTGGCTCGCTGATCCTGCCCGGCTCCAAGCGCGTCCTGGACCGTAAGACCGGGAAGCTGGTGAACTGCGACGCGACGATCTGCCCAAGTGCGACCAATGGCGTGAACCACGCGCCGTTCTCGGCCTTCGGGGGCTGGTCTGGCGCGATCAACAAGGCCGCGCCGGACAACGTCAAGAACGCCGCGTACGCCTTCTTGTCGTACATGTCGCAGCCGGCGCAATCCGGTACGGACGTGACCTTGGGCAAGACCGGCTTCAACCCCTATCGCACCTCGCACTTCACGAACCTCGACCTGTGGGTCAAGGCGGGCATGAGCCAGGCCGCGGCCAAGGACTACCTCGGCGCCATCCAGGCCAGCCTGCAGAGCCCGAACATGATCCTCGACCTACGCATCCCGCAGAACGCCACCTACGAAGGAACTGTTCTGGACACGGCGCTCGCGCAGTTCCTCGCTGGCGAGATCACGCGAGACGGCGCGGCCAAGCAGATCCAGGATCAATGGAACTCCAAGACGGACGAGCTGGGCCGCGACAAGCAGCTCGCGGCGTACAAGGCGACTCTCGGCGTCACCCGATAGCGTGTCTCGACCTCGTTGACGCGATGGGGCCCGATCCGCGGAACGGATCGGGCCCCTCACAGCGGGAGAGGATGCCCCGGCCATGACTAGATCGCGACTGGATGCCGCGCGATGAGTGGGACGATCGCGGCGCGACCGCAGGCGCAGGCAGCGCGCCGTCTCGACGCCGTCACGACCGGATTCGACCGGCATTCCGGGGCCGCCTTCATCCTCCCCGCGGTGCTCGTCATCCTGGCGTTCTCGATCTTTCCGCTCCTCGCGTCGTTGTACCTGTCGCTGGTACGCATCCAGTTCCTCGAAGGCGGCGTCGACTTCACCTTCGTTGGATTGAACAACTACGCCAAACTCCTGGTCGGCATCGATCACGAACATTTCCTCGGGGTGTTCGCGGATCCCTCCCCGCTCACCGTTTTCATCGAGATCGTGCTCGCGGTGATCCTGGGCCTGCGCCTTCGGGATTACCTGCGCGGACGGCCGAGTGTCGCCGGGGCGGTCGGACGGTCCATCGTGTCCATCGCGCTGCTGCTCGCGTTCTGGCTCGTCGTCGAGACCCTGGCGCCCGGTGGTCGACCGGGCACCCTGGTGGTGACGCTGGTGTACGTCTTTGTCGGAGTCGCGTTGCAGTACCTGCTCGGCCTGACTCTGGCGATCCTGGCGGTGCAGCAGCTTCCCGGTCGGCGCTTCTTCCGCGTGGTCTTCCTGCTGCCGATGATGATCACGCCTGTCGGTGTCGCCTATCTCTTCCGCATGCTGACCGACACGACGAAGGGGCCGCTCTATCCGATCTGGAGCGCGGTGGGGCTCGCAGACACGTCGTGGGTCACGAACCCGTGGGGCGCGCGCATTGCGGTGATGATCGGCGACCTGTGGCAGTGGACCCCATTCCTGTTCATCGTGCTACTGGCCGCGCTCGAGAGCCAGCCGATCGAGCCGATCGAGGCCGCCGTCGTGGATGGCGCCTCGCGTTGGCAGATCTTCCGCCAGATCACCTTCCCGGCGCTGCTGCCAGTCACGACCACGATCGTGCTCATCCGCATGATCGAGGCGTTCAAGATCGTGGACCTGCCGAACATCCTCACCAACGGCGGGCCCGGCACGGCCACCGAATCGCTGACCCTGCACGCCTACACCATCTGGCGCGCGCTGGACTTCGGCGGATCCGCTGCAGTCGCGTATCTGCTCCTGTTCGTCGTGACCTTCGTCGGCGTGTCGTACGTGAATCTGGTCCGCAATCGCGTGGCGGCGGCCGCATAGCGGTGGCCACACTCGGGTTCCGCCGGCGACGAGCGCGGACGATCTTCACGCCGTCGCCGCTGGGCATGGTCGTCTCGTATGTCGTCCTCGGCGCTTGGGCCCTCGCGATCTTGTTTCCGCTGTATTGGCTCGCCATCACGTCCCTAAAGCTGCCGATCGACGTCAACACCGGTCCCTACTACGTCCCGAACCTCGATTTCAAACCGACGCTCGAGAACTGGCGCTACATCTTCGTCGATCTCCAGAGCGACACCTTCCGGCCGTACCTGAACACGGTGGTGGTCGCCACGACGAGCACCGTGCTGGCGCTGCTGATCGGGTCGATGGCCGCGTACGGGCTGGCGCGGCTGCAGTATCAGCCGCGGGTCGGCGCGATCGGGACCTTCATCGGCTGCCTCGCCTTCGCGATCCTGGCCGTGGTCCTTGGCGCGCCCTGGCCCGTCGCGGTGGTCGCCGCCGTCGCCGCCTTCGTCCTGTTGCTGCAGACCATCGGTCGCCGGTTCCGCCGTGCCCTGGGCAACAACGACATCGCCTTCTGGATGATCTCGCAGCGCATGCTGCCGCCGATCACGGTGGTGATTCCGATCTACATCGTGTTCCAGCAGCTCGGCCTGCTCGACACCTGGGCCGCGCTGATCATCACCTACGTCGCTGCGAATCTCCCGATCGTGGTGTGGCTGATGCGCGACTACTTCCAGAGCGTGCCGCTCGAGCTCGAGGAGAACGCGGCGATCGACGGCGCTTCGCGTTACCGCATCTTCCGGTCGGTGGTCTTGCCGCTGTCGACGCCTGGCCTCGTGGCGACGTTCCTGTTCGTGCTGGTCTTCGCCTGGAACGAGTACCTGTTCGCGCTGTTCCTGACTACGGCGAAGGCGCAGACGCTTCCACTCACCGTCGCGGCGCAGAACGCGACGCGCGGACCGCAATGGTGGTACATGTCGGTGCTGATCCTGATCATGATCGTGCCGGTTATCGCGATGGCGATCGCGCTGGAGCGATACATCGCCCGCGGTCTCCTCGTCGGCGCGGTCAAGGGCTAGCCGTGACGACGATCACCGACCTGACCGCGATCGACGTGCGCTTCCCGACGTCGCGCACGCTCGCGGGCTCGGACGCGATGAATCCGGCGCCGGATTACTCCGCGACCTACGTGATCCTGCGCACCGACCGCCCGGGGCTGGAAGGGCACGGTCTGACCTTCACCATCGGTCGCGGCAACGAGGTCTGCGTCGCGGCGGCCCGTGCGCTTCGCCCGCTCGTCATCGGGAGCACGCTCGAGTCCATCGTCGCCGACATGCGGGGGTTCTGGCGTCGCATCACCGGTGACAGCCAGCTCCGCTGGATCGGGCCGGACAAGGGAGTGATGCATCTCGCCACGGCGGCGGTGGTGAACGCGGTCTGGGATCTCTACGCCAAGTCGGAAGAGAAGCCGCTGTGGAAGCTCCTGGTGGACCTGACCCCGGAGGCCGTCGTCGCCGCCATCGACTTCCGCTACATCACCGACGCGATCACTCCGGACGACGCGCTGGCGCTGTTGCGACGGCTCGCGCCGACGAAGGCGAAACGCGAAGCGGAGATGCGACATGCCGGCTTCCCCGCGTACACGACCTCAGCGGGATGGCTGGGCTATTCGGATGAGAAGCTGCGGGCGCTCTGCCGCGAGGCGGTCGCCGCCGGCTGGACGCACGTGAAGATGAAGGTCGGCCGCAGCACCGCGGACGACGTGCGACGCGCGCGGATCGCGCGGGAGGAGCTCGGTCGTGAACGGAAGCTGATGCTGGACGCGAACCAGGTCTGGGAGGTGGACGAGGCCATCGCCAACGTCAAGCGGCTCGCGCAGTTCGATCCGTGGTGGATCGAGGAGCCGACCTCCCCGGACGACGTCCTCGGACACGCGGCGATCGCGCGAGCGATCGCGCCGATCCGGGTCGCGACGGGCGAGCACTGCCAGAACCGCATCATCTTCAAGCAACTGCTGCAGGCGAACGCCATCGGCTTCTGCCAGGTCGACGCGTGCCGCCTGGGCGGCGTGAACGAGGTGCTCGCCGTCGTGCTCATGGCAGCGAAGTTCGGCGTGCCGGTGTGCCCCCACGCCGGCGGCGTCGGCCTGTGCGAGTACGTGCAGCACATCTCGCTGTTCGACTACATCGCCGTGTCCGGATCGCTCGACGATCGGGTGCTCGAGTACGTCGACCACCTGCACGAGCACTTCCTCGACCCGGTGACGATCCGTGAGGGGCGGTACATGCCGCCGATCCGGCCCGGCTACAGCGTGACGATGCGTCCTGAGTCGCTTCGCGAGTACGAGTTCCCGGTCGGCGCGGCGTGGCGCGAACGGGTGCCGGCCTGATGCAGGGCTCGCTGATCGTCGACGCGCACCACCACTTTTGGGATCCAACGCGGGCGACATACCGCTGGATGACCGAGGAGCTGGCGCCGATCCGGCGTCGTTTCGGCCCCGAGGACCTCCGCCCCCTCATCGCGGCCGCGGGCGTCCGGCGCACCGTGCTCGTGCAGACGCGATCGAGCGTCGACGAGACGCGCGAGTTCCTCGCCATTGCGGCGCAGCACGATTTCATCGCCGGCGTCGTCGGTTGGGTCGACCTCACCGCGGCGGACGTTGCCGAACGGATCGCGGACCTGCGGGCCGGCCGCGGCGGCAGCAAGCTCGTCGGCATCCGCCATCAGGTGCACGACGAGCCTGACGAACGGTGGCTGCTGCGCGCCGATGTGCGCGGCGGCCTGCGCGCCATCGCCGAGGCTGGCCTGGCGTACGACGTCCTGGTCCGCACGCGCGAGCTCCCGGCCGCGCTGGCGATCGTGCGCGAATTCGCCCAGATGCGCTTCGTCATCGACCATCTGGCGAAGCCGCCGATCCGCGACGGAGCGATCGAGGAGTGGTCCGCCCGCATGGCGCCCTTCGCCCCGCTCTCGAACGTGTACGCCAAGCTCTCCGGCCTCGTGACCGAGGCCGAGTGGACCTCCTGGCGGGCCGAGCAGTTGGCGCCGTACGTGTCGCGCGCGCTGGAGTGGTTCGGTCCGTCGCGGCTGATGTTCGGCTCGGACTGGCCGGTCTGCCTGCTCGCGGGGTCCTATCCCGACGTGCTGAACGCCTACCGCGATGCGCTCGGCGACATCTCCAGCGCCGAGCGCGAGCGCGTGTTCGGTACCAACGCGCTCGCGTTCTACCGGCTCGGCATCTTCTCGCCGACCGAAGGACGGCGCTGAGCGTGCAGGCGTACGGCATGGCGCTTCGTCTCCGTAGCGAACCCGCGGTGATCGCCCGCTACAAGCAGGAGCACGCGCGTGTGTGGCCGGAGGTGCTCGCCCGGCTGCGCCAGATCGGCGTCACGGAAATGAAGATCTTCCTGCTCGGCGACCGGCTGTTCATGTACTGCGAGACCGTCGATGGCTTCGATCCGGACAAGGACTTCGCCCGGAGCGTCGACGACCCGATCTATCGCCGCTGGGACGAGCTCATGCGGGGCATGCAACGGACCGTCGACGAGGCGCGCCCCGGGGAATGGTGGTCGATGATGGAGCTGGTCTTCGATCTCAACTGGCCGCAGCACGCGCGGCTCACATGAGCACGGCGATCGTCACGGGCGCGGCAAAGGGTATCGGCCGCGGTATCGCGGCCGCGTTCGCGACAGCCGGCTGGTCGGTGGTCCTCGTCGACCGCGACGCGGCTCCGCTCGCCGAGACCGCGAAGGGACTTGGCGCCAACGTCGCCACGCTGACCGGCGACGTCGCCGAGCGCAAGACCAACGATGCTGCGGTGCGGCTGGCCACCGAGAAGTTCGGTCGGATCGACGCCGTCGTCGGCAACGCCGGCGTGACGCTGCCAAAGCTCATCGACGAGACCAGCGGCGACGAGTTCGACCGGCTATTCGCGATCAACGTGAAGGCGTTGATGTACCTGGCGCAGGCCGCGCATCGGGCGCTGGCCCAGACCCGCGGCAGCCTCACGGTCATCGCCTCGAAGACGGGACTGGTGGCTCAGCGCAACTCGCCGATCTACGTTGCCACCAAGGGCGCCGCGGTGCAGCTCGCCCGCGCGCTGGCACTGGACTGGGCCACTGAGGGCATTCGCGTGAACGCGGTGTGCCCCGGCATCGTCGACACCCCGATGCTCAAGGAATTCATCGACGCCATGCCCGATCCAGCGGCGTCGCGCCGCGAGCACGAAGCCGCGCAGCCGCTGGGGCGCCTGGCCACCCCGGCCGAGTGCGCCGCGGCGGTGCTGTTCCTGAGCTCGCCGGCCGCGTCGTTCATCACCGGCGTGGCGCTCCCGGTCGATGGCGGGTTCACCGCCGAATGAGCGCACGTCTCGCGGAAAAGGTCTGCATCATCACCGGCGCCGGATCCGGGATCGGGAAGGCGTCGGCCCTTCGCTTCGGGACCGAAGGCGGTTCGATCGTCGTGGCCGACGTCGATGGGGCGTCCGCGGAGAGCACCGTCGCCGAGATCCGCGCCGCCGGTGGGACGGCGATGGCGTGCCTAACCGACGTTGCCGACCCTGAAGCGGCGAAGCGACTGGCGGACGAAACGGCGGCACGGTTCGGCCGCATCGACGTCCTGTTCAACAACGCCGGCATCAGCGGCGTGGGCACGGTGCACGACACGCCGGTCGAGCTGTGGGATCGCGTCATGCACGTCAACGTCCGCGGCGTTTTCCTGGTGAGCAAGTACGTCGTGCCGTACATGCTCAAGCGCCGCTCCGGATCGATCATCAACATGTCCTCGACGATCGCCGACATCGGGCTCGCGGACCGCGCCAGCTATGCGGCGTCGAAGGGCGCGGTCTTGGCGTTGACGCGGGCGATGCAGGTCGACTACGCGCCGTACGGCATCCGCGTGAACGCGCTGCTGCCGGGCACGATCCATACGCCGTTCGTGGAGAAATATCTGCGCGAGTCGTACCCGAATCCGGAGGACGGCCTGAAGGCCATCCGCAAGCGGCAGCTCACCGCCGAGCTCGGCAAGCCCGATGACGTCGCGTCCGCGGCGCTGTTCCTGGCGTCGGATGAGTCGAGCTTCGTGATGGGCAGCGCGTTCTTCGTCGACGGCGGGGTCCGCGGGGGGAAGTGAGCGCTGCGCCGCGCCGACAGCTTCCGAGTCCGGCGCTGGTGCGCATCCGGCTCGGCGACGCGGCGCACCTGGCCCTGCATCGCGACGGCAGGGTCTGGGACCTCGATCCGCACACGCTGGACAGCCTGATGCAGCGTCCGCTCGGAGAGATCCGCGACGTGCTCGAAGGCGCAGCGCGGCCGTCGTGGCGCGAGATCGAACCGAGCGGGATCGAGCTCGCGGCGCCGGCGGAGTCGCAGGAGGTCTGGGCCGCCGGCGTCACGTACCTGCGCAGCCGCGAGGCCCGCCTCGAGGAAACGAGCCAGAAACGGATCTACGCCCATGTCTACGAGAGCGACCGTCCGGAGCTCTTCTTCAAGGCCGCGGGATGGCGCGTCGTGCCGCAGGGCGGTGACATCGGCGTGCGCGGCGATTCGTCCTGGAACGTGCCCGAACCGGAGCTGGCGGTGTTGTCGAATTCGCGCGGCGAGGTCGTCGCGTACTCGTGCGGCAACGACATGAGCTCGCGCAGCATCGAGGGCGAGAATCCGCTGTTCCTGCCCCAGGCCAAGGTCTACAACCGGAGCTGCTCCATCGGGCCCGCCGCCGTGCTGGCGTGGACGGTCGACGTCTCGCGCGCGCGTATCAGCCTGTCGATCGAACGGCAGGGTCGCGCCGTCTTCACCGGCACGGCTTCCATCGCCGACATGACCCGCGAGCCGGAGAAGCTCGTCGGCGTGCTCTATTCGTCCTACAGCCTGCCGCTCGGCGCGTGGTTGCTCACGGGCACGTCGATCGTGCCGCCCGACTCGTACACCGCGGAGCCGAAAGATATTGTCCGCATCGCCATCGACGGCCTCGGCGAGCTCGTCAACAACGTCACGCTCGTGCGCCATAGCGGCGCTGAAGCCAAGCCGCGCTTCACCGTCCGCGACTGACTCCGCGGTACAGGATGACGTGTTCCTGCTCGTCCGGATCGTTCCGCGCCACGACCGCGATGACCGGCTCGGTCTGTGAAAGGTTCTCGGGGTAGTGCGGGACGTTTGGCGCGATGAAAACGAAGTCACCTGCGGCAGTCTCGATGGCGTGCTCGAGCTTCGGACCCCAATGGTTCATCGCGCGTCCGCTGATCACGTACAGCGCACTCTCGAAGCGGCTGTGCGAGTGCGGCTCGGCTTTGCCGCCGGGCGGGATCACGATGAGGTTCAACGAAAGGCCCTTCGCCGCAGCCGTCTTTCCCGAGATGCCGAGGTAATAGGGCAGCCCCTGCTTCGCCCGTAGAGTCCCCGGCGTCCGCACGCGCACGCATCCATCTCGTCCGTCGATCTTTGGTCCGTCCACAACGCCTCCGCACCCCACTTGATTTCTCTCCGTACTAGCAGACCGCTCTGAAATCGAGTAGCTGCGCCTGTTACCCTTTCTGCGCGATGGCAACTCAGACGCGGACCTATGTGCTGATCCATGTCTTCGGCACGGCCCGCGACGAGCTCGACCGCCATCCGCTCGATCGCAAGACCTTCACCGGATGGCTTCGCGAGTACACGCCCTTCGCGCAGAAGCGCTGGGCCGAGATCGCCAATGTCGTGGACATGATGGCCGAGCACGGCTGGCATATGGTCGGTTCGCCGTACGACTGCGACCTCTTGCTCGAGCGCGATATGGCGCGCGGCGACGCGGAGCAGGAGCTTCGCCGGCTCGAGGTCTGGGACCGGGTGCGAGACCTGGCTTCGCCTGACGACGATGGCCAGTCGCTGTGGGCCGAACACCCCGAGGGACGCACGCAACCGCCACGCCGCCGCCGTCGGGTGCGCCGGCCGCCCACGCGCGAAGAAGACTAGGCGCGGCTAACCTTCGGCGAGGATGCCGAAGCGCCCCAGCGACGAGCTCATCGATCTCCACACCCACCTCGGCGGCGCCGTCGATCCGGCGATCATGTGGACGATCGCGCATCAGCAGGGGATCCGGCTTCCGACCAAGGACTACTGGCAGTTCGTCGATCTCATCACTATCGCCCCCGGCGAGCGGAAGAGCTTCGACGAGTTCCTGGCCCTCTATCACTGGACCGAGCTGATCCAATCCAGCCCGATCGCCGTCGAGACGTCGGTGCACGAGGTCATCGGCGGGGCCTACCGCAAGAACAACATCACCACGCTCGAGCTGCGCTTCAATCCGATGAAACGGAACCGCGGCGGCGAGCAGGACCTGGACCACATCATGATGGCCGCCATCCGCGGCCTCGACCGCGTGCACCTGGAGTATCCGGTCCGCTCCGGCCTCATCCTCTGCCTCGACCGCGAGTTCACCTATCAGCAGAACGAGATCATCGTGGATAAAGCCTTGAAATACCGGAACCGCGGGATCGTCGGCATTGACATCGCCGGCGCGCGTGGCGCGAACTTCCGCTACGCGGATTATTCGACGCTGCTCAAGCGCGCGAAGGAAGGCGGCCTCGGTGTGACTGTCCATGCCGGAGAGGAGGAGGGACCCGAGTCGGTCGACGAAGTCGTGCGCTGCCTGGAGCCGGATCGGATCGGACATGGCATCCACGCCGCCGAAGATCGCGCGCTGTGTCGGCGACTGGCGGACATGAAGGTGCATCTGGAGATCTGTCCGACCTCGAACCTGCACACGCAGGTGGTGAAGAGCGTCGCCGAGCTCCGCGACATCCTGGAGGTCTTCCGCCGCGAGAGGGTGCGCTTCTCCTTCAACACCGACGGACCGGAGATGCTGCAGACGACGCTCCGCGAGGAGCTCAAGTTCGCCGTGCGCAACGAGCTCGTCTCGCCGGAGGAGCTCGCGCTGTGCGGCGCCTGGGCGCGCGAGGCCTCCTTCGTTCGGGACGGTAGGTTCTCGTGAGCGACGACGAGCGGCTGGCCTGGATCTCGCTCGCGCTCGGCATCGCCGCCGTCGCGCTGCTCGACGTCCTTCTCGGCCTGAACCTCGACGGGCTCATCGGCGTGCTGGGGCCGGCAGCCGGCTACGCGGCATGGCGCTACCTGCCGCGCCGGCGACCGCCGCCCCCGCGCGGCTACTGGCGTGGCCGCCCCAACTGATGGGCTCGCGACTGCTGGTCCGCGAAGCGAGCGGCATCGTCGAGCGGCAGCCGCACGAGCTCTCGGAGCTGCGCGATCGGCCGTGCTGGCTCGACATCTCCGACCCGACCTCCAAGGATCTCGATCTCGTCGCCGCGGAGCTCGGCCTGCATCCGCTCGCGATCGAGGACGCCAAACACGGCCATCAGCGCCCGAAGATCGATCAGTACGAGGGCCATTACTTCGTGGTCTTCTACGAGGTGGACCGGCCCGGCGGCGAGCTGACCTTCAACGAGCTCTCCATCTTCATCGCCAAGAACGCGATCATCACCGTCCATCAGGGGGCCGTCGACGTCGTCGACACTGTGGAGAAGCGCTGGCGCGACGGGCGGCTTCGCGACGCCGGCATGCTGCTGCACGCGCTGCTCGACACCGCAGTGGACGAGTACTTTCCCATCGCCGACGCGCTCGGCGACGCGGTCGACTCGGTCGAGGCCACCATCGTCGAGCCCGGCCGCCGCGATTTCGCCGGCCCGCTGCGCCAGCTGTTCACGGTCAAACGTCAGCTGCTGATCCTGCGCCAGCACATCGCGCCCGAGCGCGACGTGCTCGCGGTGCTCGCGCGGGGCGATCTCAACCTGTTCCCGCGCGCCACGGCGGTGTACTTCCAAGACGTGTACGACCACGTCGTCCGCGTGACCGATGAGATCGACACCTTCCGCGACCTCGCCTCCAACGTCATCGACGCGCACCTCGCGGCGGCATCGAACCGGCTGAACGAGGTCATGAAGGTGCTGACCTCGCTCGCCACCATCCTGCTCGTCGTGGGCGTCATCACCAGCTTCTTCGGTATGAACTTCGTCTTGCTGCCGTACACCTCGGCGGAGTGGTTCTGGGGTACCGTCGTCGGCATCTTCGTGTCGGGCATCGCCCTGTTCTGGTACTTCCGCCGCAGGGGCTGGCTGTGATGCGGCCGCTCGACGGCGTGCGCGTGCTCGAGCTCGGGAACTACATGGCCGGGCCGTTCTGCGGCATGCTGCTGGGCGACCTCGGCGCCGACGTCATCAAGGTCGAGAACCCGCGCGGCGGCGACTACGCCCGCGCGCTGGGCCCATTCCCTCCCGGCGTGCCCGACGGGGCCGGGTTCGTCCGTATGAATCGCAACAAGCGCAGCGTCGCGCTGGACCTGAAGCGTCCGGAGGCTCGCGACGCGTTCGTCGCGCTAGCACGGCGCGCGGACATCATCGTCGAGAACTTTCGTCCGGGCACGATGGACGATCTCGGCGTCGGCTTCGCGATCCTGTCGCATCAGAACCCGCGCCTGGTGTACGTCGCGATCTCCGGCTTCGGCGCCACCGGCCGGCACCGCGATCGTCCGGGCCTCGACCTCATCGTCCAGGCCGAATCAGGACTGATGAGCATCACCGGCGAGCCGGATCGCGAGCCGGTGAAGGTCGGCGTGCCGATCGGTGATCTCGCCTCCGGCATGTACGGCGCCCTCGGCGCCCTGGCGGCGCTGCGCCAGCGGGAGCGGACCGGACGCGGGACGTTCATCGACCTCGCGCTCCTCGATGCCGCGGTGTCGCTCGCGGTCTGGGAGTCTGGCGTGTTCTTCACCACGCGCGACGTGCCGGAGCGGCTCGGATCGGCGCATCGCGTCGACGCGCCCTATCAAGCCTTCCGCACCGCAGATGGATCGATCGTCGTCGGCGCGACGAGTCCCCGGACGTGGCAATCGTTCGTCGAGCTGACCGGGCTCGATGAGCTGCGGCGCGAGGAATGGTCGACTCCGGCGAAGCGGCGGAAGCGGGCCGGCGAGCTCGCCGCGATCATCGAGCGCGCCACGCGCAAGCGCTCGACCGAGGAGTGGTACGTCCTGCTGTCCCACGCCGGCATCCCCTGCGGCCGGATCCGCGGATACGACGAGGTCTTCACCGACGAGGCCCTGATCGATCGCGGCATGCTGGTTGATCTTCCCGATCCCGATCTCGGCTCGGTGCGCAGCCTGGGGTCGCCGCTGCGACTCGGCGATGAACCGGCCGTACTCCGTCGTGCCGCGCCACGCCTCGGCGAACACACGCGCGAGGTCCTCCGCGAGATCGGGTACGACGACAGTGCGATCGACGCGCTGTCGGCGGGCGAGGCCTCGCCGGCGTGAGCGCCGATCTGCTGCTCGAGCGCGACGGACACGTTGCGTTCATCACCGTCAACCGGCCCGCGGCCCGGAACAGCTTCACCTACGACATGTACTCGCGTATGGCGGAGGTCTGCGCGGACCTCGCGCGCGACGACGCCGTTCGTGTGGTGCTCATGCGCGGCGCCGGCGACGAGGCGTTCGTCGCCGGTAGCGACATCGGGCAGTTCGTCGACTTCCGCACCGCCGAGCAGGCCGGCGCATACGAGGCGCACGTCGAACGCGCCATCGGGGCTGTCGAAGGAATGCCCAAGCCCACCATCGCGGTGCTGAAAGGGTCCGTCACCGGAAGCGGCGCGGCCTTCGCCACGGTCGCGGACATCCGCATCGGGGCTCCCAACCTCCGCGTCGGCGTGCCGATCGCGCGCACGCTGGGCAACGCGCTGTCGATGCGCAACGTGGCCCGAATGGTGGACACGCTCGGCGTCGGGACGGCGAAGGAGATGCTGCTGACAGCGCGGCTCCTGGACGCCGAGGCCTGTGCGAGACGGGGGCTGGTCAGCGAGATCGTGCCGCTCGACAGCATCGACCGGCGCGCGCGCGAACTTGCCGATCAGATCGCCGCGCTCGCCCCGCGGACCCTTCGCGCTACGAAGCTCGCGATGCTGCGGACGATCGAGGCGCGACACGCGGCGCTCGCGGACGGCGCGGATCTCGTGGCACTGGCGTACACCTCGGAGGATTTCCGCGAGGGGGTGCGCGCGTTCCTGGAGAAGCGCGCGCCACGCTGGAGCGGCCGCTAGTGGGAGAGAATGAACGCGTGAGCCCGCGCCGCGGTCGGCCGTTCCTGCAGATACCGGGACCGACGAACGTCCCTGACCGCGTGCTGCGCGCCATGGATCGTCCGGTCATCGACCATCGCGGACCAGAGTTCGCCTCGCTGGTGAAGTCGATCCTTCCCGATCTCAAGCGCGTCTTCCGCACCACCGAGGGGGCGGTCATCGTGTATCCCTCCTCCGGCACCGGCGCGTGGGAGGCCGCGCTCGTCAACACGCTGTCGCCCGGCGACCGCGTCCTGGCGTTCGACGTCGGTCACTTCAGCGCGCTGTTCTCGCGAGCGGCGCGAAATCTCGGAATGGTCGTCGACGACGTGCCCGGCCGGTGGGGCTCGGCGATCCCGCCCGCCGAGGTCGAGGCACGACTCCGTGCCGACCGCGATCGACGGATCCGTGCGGTCCTGGTGGTGCACAACGAGACCTCGACCGGCGCGCGCTCGGACATCGCCGCGATCCGCCGCGCCATGGAGGCGGCCGGACACGACGCGCTGCTTATCGTCGACACCGTCAGCTCGCTCGGGAGCATGGACCTGCGGTTCGACGACTGGCGCGTCGACGTCGCGCTTACCGGAAGCCAAAAGGGTCTGATGCTGCCGCCGGGACTGGGGCTGCTGTGTGTCGGACCGCGGGCGCTCGCCGCCGGCGAAAGGGCCACCTCGCCGCGGAACTACTTCGACTGGCGCCCGATCCTGCGCGACAACGTCGCCGGGTTCTATCCCTACACCCCCGCCACGAACCTGCTCTACGCGCTCCGCGAAGCGCTGGACATGATCTTCGAGGAGGGCTTGGACGAGGTGTTCGCGCGCCACCATCGGCTGGCCGATGCCGTGCGCGCCGCTGTGCGTGCGTGGCGACTCGAGATCCTCTGCGACGACCCGCACGCGTACAGCGACAGCCTCACCGCGGTGGTGATGCCCGACGGCGTCGATTCCGACGCGGTCATCCGTCGCGCTCGCGACCGGTTCGACCTTTCTCTCGGTGTCGGGCTGGGCACGCTCAAGGGGAAGATCGTCCGCATCGGTCACCTCGGCGCGCTCT
>VBHP01000121.1 GCA_005881435.1 Chloroflexota bacterium
TGGGAGCAGCACCAGGAATTCGTCCCCGCCGGTCTTCACCGGGACGTCGGACGCACGCAGCGTCCGGCGCAGCGCGTTGGCCAGCCCGCGCAGGGCGGCATCGCCCATCTCGTGCCCAAACGTGTCGTTGACCTGTTTGAGGTGGTCGACGTCGATGGCGATGACGCTGTACGCGCGGCCGTGACGCGTGGCCAGTGAATGCAGCAAGCGCAGCTGCTC
>VBHP01000122.1 GCA_005881435.1 Chloroflexota bacterium
GAAGGCGCCGACGCTCTGTCCGGCCGCGACCAGCGGCATGCACACGAAGCCTTGCGTGCCTTCGACGTAGGACACGTGCGGACAGACGACAGGAGAGTCGGCGGAGGCGACACGGAAGAGACGGCCGCTACGAATGGCCGGGCAGTTCTGCGGGCCGCTGACCACCGGGTGCCCGCTGCTCTCACCGGCCATGGCGCGTGGCTCCAGCAGCGCCAGCGAGGGATCGGAGAACAGCACCGTCGCGCCGCGCAGATCGAAGGTGCGATGCAGGTTGCGCGCCGCGCTGGTGGCGACGGTCGCATCGTCGGTGGCGATGCCCAGCGACTCGGACAGATTCGCTAGTCCCTCGAGCACTTTGGTGCGCTGCGCCAGGCGCTCCCGCTCGTCGCGCAGCTGGTCGAGCGCGAGGTGCGTCGCGACGGCGGGCGCTGAGCCTTCGGCGATGGTCTCGACCAGGCGCACCTCGAGCGGTTCCCAGAGACGCGGCTCGGGATACGAGAACGCGGCGATGGCGATCACTTGCCCGCGATACACCAGCGGCACGATGACCGCGGCGCGCAGACCGTACTGCTCGCGCATACGTGCGCTCACGCCCGGCTCGGTGGCGCTGTCCTCGACCACGATGCTGCGCATCTCGCGCACGGCGCGGAGCCGGGCCGGATCGGGCTCCGAATCATCGATGACGAATCGCTCGATCGCGCCGTCGGCTGCGACCGTGTGCGTCTCGCGGTAGTCGTGATCCGCGTCCAGGAAGAGCCACGCGCGCTCGGTGCCGATGGCGTCCTTCGCCGCCTGGAACAGCGCCCGGATGATCTCGTCCAACTCGCGCAGCTGCGAGAGACGCAGGGCGATGCTGCGAGCGGCCTCGAGCTCCCGGTTCTGCTCGGCGAGCTCGCCGCTGCGACGGCGCAGCGTCGAACGCGTGGTCTCCATGGCTCGCGTGATCAGCGCCATGACCAGCGTGATCGCGATCAGGCCGAAGAGCCGCACCACCGCGACGTCGCGTTCCGAGGCGTTGAAATTCGGGTCCAAGAACAGCAACAGGAAGTACGTCCCCGACGCGACGGCGCCGACGATGAGCGTCGCCGACATCCGCAGCGCGAAGCTGGACACGACCAGAGGCAGCAGGAAGTAGGGGAAATAGCGCGAGTTCACGCCGCCGGTCACGAGGAGCAGGACCCAGCAGTTGATCTGGACCAGGATGGTGCCGGCGAGGAACCGTCGCGGCCCGAAGACCCGCTCGGGCACGACGTGGAACCACAGCGCGGCAAAGACGAGAAGGAAGACGGCCGAGGTCAGCAGCCCGATTCGCGCCGGATCGTCCGTCGTCGGCAGGGCCGCCGAGACCAGAAAGAGGATGCCGATACCGATCGTCGCGACTTCGGACGCGACACGGATCTCGTTCCCGCTCGGGTCGCGCTCGCGCGCGGCGTCGTTCACGACTACCTCAGCTCCGGCATGAGCGCCTAGATTAGTTGGGGTGCGCGTCCTCCTGACAGGGGTTACCGGCTTCGCGGGAAGCCATCTCGCGGAGTTCATCACCGCTCGCCACTCCGATGTCGCGCTGTACGGGACGTACCGGTGGCGAAGTCGTCTCGACAATCTCGAAGACCTCGCGGCCGCGGGAACGCTCGACCTGATCGAGGGCGCACTCCCGACGCACGCAGATGCGACACGTGTCGGGCGGCTCACTCTGGTGGAGTGCGATCTCGCTGATCCGTTCGCGATCGAGCGCGTTGTCGCGGCCATTCGGCCCGAGCGCGTGTTCCATCTCGCGGCGCAGTCGTTCGTTCCCGCGTCGTTCGCGCAGCCCGCGGCGACGCTGTCGACGAACGTGCTCGGCGAGCTGAATTTGCTCGAAGCGCTGCGCAAGCACGCGCCCGCGGCGCGCGTGCTCATCGCCGGATCGAGTGAGGAGTACGGCGCCGTGAGGCCGGAAGAGCTACCCGTCGCTGAGACGAATGAGCTACGACCGCTTTCACCCTATGCCGTCAGCAAGGTCGCTCAGGATCGCCTGGCCTGGCAGTACCACCGCTCCTACGCCATGCCCATCGTGATCACACGCGCCTTCAATCACACCGGGCCGCGGCGCGGCGAAGTGTTCGCCGAGTCGAGCTTCGCGCGGCAGATCGCCGAGATCGAGCTCGAGCGCCGGCCCCCGATAGTCCGGGTGGGGGACCTTTCGACCCGGCGCGACTGGCACGATGTGCGCGACACCGTGCGGGCGTATTGGCTCGCACTCGAGATCGGCCAGCCCGGCGAGGTCTACAACGTCGGCAGCGGCGAGGGTCGCTCGGTACGGGACGTGCTGCAGACCCTGCTCCAGCTATCCGGGTCGAGCGTCACGGTGGAGGAGGATCCGGCACGCCTGCGACCGAGCGACGTTCCTATCTTGTACGCGGACGCCACGAAGTTCCGGCAACGGTCGGGGTGGTCGCCCGCTATACCCTGGGACCGGACGCTGGCGGATCTTCTCGACTGGTGGCGTGCTCGCTTGAGAAAGAGGTAGGCGTGTGGATCTAGGCGGCCTGTGGGCGACATTCCTGGCGAACCCGATCGTGCAGTTCGCGGTCCGCTTCGTCGGGCTGTACGTCCTCATCCTGTATCTCGCGTCGATCTATTGGACCGTCCGGGACGCGCAGCGACGGATCGAGAACCCGATCGTCCCGTACCTCGCCGGCCTTCTTGCCGCGATCCCGTTCCTCGGCGTCTTTGTCTATCTGATCGTTCGCCCCAGCGAGACGTTGTCAGAGGCCTACGAACGGCAGCTGGCTGAGGAGTCGCTGCTGTCCGAGGCCGAGACGCGCATTGTTTGCCCGACCTGCCACGAGCGCGTGCAGGACGAGTGGCTGCTGTGTCCGAGTTGCCGGACGCGCCTCAAGCGCGTGTGCCCCTCGTGCGCCAAGCTCATCCGTCCCGAATGGAACATCTGCCCGTTCTGCGCGAAGGACTTCGATGAGCGTGACTACACCGTTCATGCCATACCCGGAGGCCGCGGCGCGAGCACTTAGTCGCCTCGCGGTACTCCTCTTTGTCGTTGCCTGCACCGCGACGAACGCCGATCACTCTCCCACGCCGACCGAGTCCGCGTCGGCGAGTGCGCCGGCTCGCGTCGCCGCCACGCCGACGCCCACACCGGTCGGATATCTCGTCCCGGTCACAGGGTTCATGACGCTGCGCGACGACATCCCTCTCGCCGAGCTCACCGATGTGCTCGTTCCGGCGGCGTACGAGAGCGATGCGAAGCGGCTCTTACCGAAGTCGAAGGTCACGGCCGTTTCGCCTGATGCGGCCCTGCTGGCGAAGGTGCGCGGTCGCTCCACCGCCATCGCGCTGCTGCCGCCCGCGCTCGTCGATCTGAGTCTGAAGACGCTCTCGCTCGGCGGCGTCTACTTCTGGGATCCGGCCGCCGACCTGTCGACCTATCCGCTGCGGCTCGACGGTCGCGCCGACGCGGCGCTGCCCACCGGCCGCGTGTGGGACATGGTCGCGGCGGGCGAGATGATCTTCGGACGCGGCGTGCAGTGGCGCATCGAGGGTCGGTACGCCGGCGACTCGCGTCCCGCGTTCGACCATGTCCGCGACGTGACGAAGTCCGCCACGCTCGCGGTGGCGACGCTGGAGGCGCCGCTCTCCGGCGCGCACAACAAATACTGCGACGCCTGCGTCGTCTTCGTCGGCAACGAGGCCTACATCAGTGGCATCAGCGACGCCGGGATCGACCTGGTGACGCTGGCCGCGAATCACATCGGCGACGGCGGACCGCAGGGCGTGCTGAACACGGTGCGCGTCCTCGATTCGGCGCACATCGCGCACGTCGGCGCCGGCGCGGACCTCGCCGCGGCCCACCGTCCCGCGATCGTGGAGAGCGGCGGGGTGCGGATCGCGTTCCTCGGCTACACCGACGTGCCGCCGCTCGACTACGTCGCCACCGATGCGCGTCCCGGCAGCGCCTGGCTGTCCCACGACGACCCGACCTACGCGGAGCTGCGCGCAGAGATCCGCGCCGCAAAGGCGCAGGCCGACCTCCTCGTCGTCATGCCGCATTGGGGCATCGAGTACGAGGACCGCCCGCGCGACGTCGAGGTCGCGGCGGCGCACGCGATGGTCGAGGCCGGCGCGGATCTGATCATCGGCGACCATCCCCACTGGGTGCAGTCCGTCGAGCTGTACCAGGGCGCGTACGTGATCTATGGCATCGGCAACTTCGTCTTCGATCAGATGTGGTCGACCGAGACGCGTGAAGGCTCATTGCAGCGACTTTCGTTCGTGGGCTCGCGACTCGTCGCCGTGCGCATCATGCCGACGCTCATTGAGGATTTCTTTCAGCCGCGTCTCCTCGGCGCGACGGAACCGCAATACCGTCAGACCCTCGAGCGGATCTGGGGTCACTCGCTCGTCTCTGGCAACTGATGGGGACCCGGCTGCGCTCGTCGTTCCCAACGTCGAGAATTGAGGGCGATGGCTGAACGGGTCGCGAACGAGCGTCGCATCCACGACCGCGAGTGGCTCCGCGCGCATCTCGGCGAGGAGCGCCGACGCACTGAGCTCCTGGGCGAGATCCGCGAGGCGCTCTTCGGCATGCAGGACGGGCTGACCTCCACCGTCGCAGTCGTCACCACGGTCGGCGCCGCGACCTCGAATCATTTCGCCGTCGTCGTCGCCGGCATGGCGTCGGCGCTCGCGGGCGTTTTCTCCATGGCCATCGGCGAGTACACCGGATCGAAGGCGCAGCGCGAGATCTACGACCACGAGATCGAGGAGGAGCGCGAGGAGGTCCGCGAGCGCCGCGATGAGGCCGTGGCAGAGGTCGCGTACATGCTGGAGGAGGAGGGGCTCGCGCCTGATGTCGCCGCTCGCGTCGCGGATCAGCTCGGCACGAACGAGAACGCGCTGCTCAAGACCATGGTCGAAAAGGAGCACGCCATCTCGTTCGACGCCGGACCTGGGCCGCTGCAAGGTGCGTTGATCATGGGTCTGGCCTTCGGCGTGGGCTCGCTGCCGCCGCTCATTCCATACATCGTGCTGCCGCCGGGCACCGCGCTGGTGCCCTCGGTGGTGCTGTCGGGGATCGCGTTCTTCTTCGTGGGCGCGATCAAATCGCGCTGGACGCATCGCAGCCCGCTGCGCAGCGGCCTCGAGGTCCTGGCGCTCGGCACGTTCGCCGCGATCGCCGGCTACCTCTTCGGCTCGATCCTTCCCGGTCTGCTCGGCGTCACCGTCCCGGGTGTCTAGCGCACGCTGAGCGGGATCTTGATCGAGTCGGTCTCGATGCCGTCACGCTGACTCAACAGGAAGACCTCGAGCGTGACGTTTCCGGAGACGGCCGGCGGCACAGCGATCTGTTGATCGAAGATTCCCCACGCCGCCGAGGTGCCGAGGCTGGCGTGAAGCGTGCCGTTGACCACGATGTTGCCAGCGGCGTCGCGCATGCGCCACGGCACGTTCGCCTCGAACGCGTTCGCCGCACCGGCGAGGGTGAAGGCGTGCGAGACGGCGTTGCCCACCGTCGGCAGGTACACGGCGGTGCTTCGGGCCAGCGCGCGCGGATCGCCGCCGATGTCCACGACGATGCGGATGGGATCGAACAGCAGCGACACGCGCCACGGGCGGAGATCGTCGAGGGCCACGTCATAGCGCACGCCCGTGCCGACGCGCCACAGGTGCACCGCACGCAGCGGCGTGCGGTCCACGGCCGCGACCGCGTGTCCGCTCTCCTGCTCCTTGAGCCCATCATTGGACGCGGTCGCGTTCGGGATCTCAAGTGAGAGCGTCCACTTGCCCATCGCCGGCTGCTTGGTCTCGTCGTTGCGCAGCACCGTCGCCTTGAACGCCGGCGCGCTGGATCCGGGCGCGGTGCCGCGAATGCCGGTGTCGATCACCAGGCGAGCCATCGCCGGAGCGATCTCCTCGACCGAGAAGCGTTGGGTCAGCGTGAGCCCGGTGGCGTTGCCGCCGAAGACGAGCAGATCCGGCTGGCTGTAGCGATAGCCGGCGACGTCATCGCGCGTGATCGGCCCGCTGAGAGTCAGATCCGGCGTGACCACCGCCGGGCTGCCGAGGTTCTGCGTGACGTTCACGC
>VBHP01000051.1 GCA_005881435.1 Chloroflexota bacterium
ATCGCACCGAAGAAGGCGTAGACGAACGCGGGCGAATCGAGGCAGAGGATCGCGATGCGCTGCTCCACTTGGATGCCGAGCTCGCGGAAGGCGTTTCCGGCGCGATCGACGCTTGCCGCAAGCTCGCCGTACGTCACGCTCCTGCCCTGGCAACGGATCGCGACGCGCGAGTCGCGGACGCCGCGGTGGGCGTCGATGAAGGTCGACGTCGCGTTGTAACGATCCGGCAGGTCCGGAAGGACGAGGTCACGGACGGGCACCGTCGCGACCATGGCGCTCCGTAGTATCCGACCGCTTCGCTCGCCTCGCCAGGCGTTACAGGGCGACGGCGGTCGTGGGCTTGAGCCGGTGCACGCCGCCGCGCAGCGTGCCGTCGGGGTCGACGCGGATCGCGTTGGCGCGCCCGAAATGGGTGGAGAAGAAATTCTCCTCCGCGATACGTACCTCGTGGCCGTACCCGACAAGGGCGTCGCGCACTTCCGCGGCGGCGCGCGCGTCGAGGAGCGTGTTCTGGTCTTCGCAGTGCACGCGGATACCGTTCACCGCGGCCTGCGGACCGAGACCGAAGTCGACGCAATTCACCACGCCCTGCAGTACCGAGGTGATGAGCCGGCGTCCTCCCGGTGCGCCGATCACGAGCCACGGCCGCCCCGACCGCATGGCGATCGTTGGCGCGATCGCCCACAGGATGCGCTTGCCGGGTGCGATCGAGTTGGCGCGACCGGGCCGCGGATCGAACCACGTCATCACGTCCGCGAGGAGCACGCCGGTGCCCCGCGGCACCACGCCGGAGCCGTACGCCTGGCCGAGCGTCGCCGTGAGCGACACGGCCATGCCATCGCCGTCGACCACCGAGACATGCGTCGTATCGGCGGGGGCGGCGAGGGGCGCGGCCTCTGCGTGCGGATGCGCGCGCGCCGGGTCGATGTCGCGTCGCGCGCGGTGCTGCGCGGCAAACGACTTCGAGGTCAGCAGCGCCACCGCCTTCGGATCGTCAGAGGACAGGTAGGCGAAACGATCGCGGAACGCGACGCGGCTGGCCTCAGCGATGAGGTGCAGCAGCGGCGCTCCATCGGGACGGAGCTGATCCAGGCCGTCGAACCCCTCGAGCAGATTGAGCGCCTCGATCAGCGTGGTCGAGCCGGAGGCGCCCGGCAGCGTGCGTAGCTCGATGTCGCGGTACGTCGAGGTGAGTGGCTCCAGCTCGCGAGCCTCGTAGGCGCCGAGATCTTCCGACGTCAAGACGCCGCCGAGGCGTCGGACGTCGTCAAGGATCGCTCGCGCCGTCTCGCCGCGATAGAACTCATCCGCGCCGCCATCCGCGATCCGGCGCAGGGTGTTTGCAAGGTCCGGCTGCCGCACGCGGTCACCCGGCTCGAGCCCGCTTTCGGTCCGCAGCGGCGCGCGCGACGGCCGGTAGAAGATGCGGGTCGCTTCGGCGTTCTTCCACAGGCGTTCGGCGTAGTTGCCGAGATGTGCGGCGAAGACCCAGGTGACGGGCTCGTCGCGTTCGGCGATCTCGATCGCCGGCGACAGGACCGCGGCGCGGCCGGCTCGCCCGTAGCGTTCCAGCGCCAGGCAGAAACAGGCGATCGCGCCCGGCGCTCCGACCGATCGCGGGCCTTCGTTGTGCTGGTTGTCCTTCGTCGCGGGCCAGGCGTACATTCCCGCGCTGCCGGATGCCGCCAGGTCGAACATGTCGGCGGACGAGGCGCGTGGCGCGACGCCGCTGCCGTCAATGATCGTCGTTGCGCCGTCGGCTCGATGCACGACCATGGCCGCCACGCCGCCGATGCCGCTCGTCTGCGGATCGACGACGCCCATCACCAAAGCCGCCGCGACGGCGGCATCGACCGCGTTACCACCGGAGCGCAGGATGCCGGCGCCAGCATCGGCGGCGCGGGGGTCGTCGGCGATGACCATCCCGCGCCGGCCGACGGCTTCGGTCTTCTCGATGCGCCACTCGCTGCGGCTCATGAATTCGTCCAGAACCCTTTCGGATCGTACTCGCGGATCGCGTTCAGCTCGGCCGCGCTGGGCGCCGCCGTCTCGCGCACGTCGGGTGCGACACGCAAGGCCCATCCAGTCTCGCTGACGCATTCGTCGACCGACGAGCCGGGGTGGTACGAGGCGAGAAACGCCTCCTTCGTGCCCGGATCGAAGCGCAGCACGCCGAGCGTGGTGATGAGCACCGACGGCCCTCCGCGCGGCAGCCCGACCCGCGCGCGCCAGTCGCCGCCGTCGCCGTATCCGGGCGACGTCACGTAGTCCACGCGCTCGCGGAGGCGCTTCTTCTCGTGCGCCATGATCACGATCAGCCGCTGCGCCAGGCAGGCGATGTCGGCGCCGCCACCGGATCCAGGCAACTTGACCGTGGGACGCGACGGGTCGCCGATGTACGACGTGTTGACGTTGCCGAAGCGGTCAACCTCGGCGCCGCCGATGAATCCCGCCGCGACCTCGCCGCGCTGCAGCAAGCCCATGACGTTCACCGTGCGCGTGCACCAGCGCGCGCCGGCGACGTTCGGCGGATCGCCCATCGTGTAGAGAAGCTCACGCGAGGGCGCGTCCCGCATCACGCCGAGCTCGAAGATCCCGATCGCGTTCGGCGCATGCGTCCGTTTAGCCACAACGAACGCGATCAACGGCAGGCGCATGCCCACGAAGACTGTCTCGCCGTCACAGATCTCGCGTGCCGCCTGAGCGACCATGATTTCCCCAGGCGAGAGCTGCGTCACCCGGCGATGGTACGAGCGCCCCGGCGCACTGATACGACTTGACGTCTCAGCCACAATCCTCGCGTGGCGCTAAGAGGGACCTCCGTCCGGATCCTGTGTCCAGCGCTGATCGGACGTGAGGCGCAGCTGGAGCAACTGGACGAGCGCCTACGCGAGGTCATGAGCGGGGCGTCGCGCACGATTCTCATCCAGGGTGAGGCCGGCGTCGGCAAGAGTGCACTTCTGACTGAATTCCGCTCGCGAGCTCTCCACGCGGGAGCTCACGTTCTGACTGGTGAGTGTTCCGAAATCGAGGTCAGGCGTCCCTTCGGACCGTTCGTCGAAGTCCTGCGCGCGGCCTTCCGGGCCTTTCGTCGCGAGCGCGTTGAGAGCAGCATCGAGCGCTCTGCAAGGGACCTCACGCGCCTGATGCCCGAGCGTTTCGGTGGAAGGATCGTCGACTCGATGCCGGACACCGCTGAGCGCTATCGCATCCACGTCGCGTTCGTTGCGTTAATGCGGGAGCTTTCAGAGATCGATCCGCTCGTCGTTACCATCGAGGATCTCCATTGGGGAGACGAGCAAAGCCTCGAGCTATTTCTATATCTAACGCGCAAGCTTCGTGACGTCCCAGTACTGCTGATTGGCACCTGCCGCAGCGACGAGCCGCGACGGGACCACCCGCTCACGCGGATGCTCGCCGACATCTCGCGTATCGCCTCTGCCGAACTGATGACTCTTCGACCGCTGAACGCGAGCCAGACTGGCGAGCTGATCCGGGCGTCGCTTGCGCTCAGGACCACATGCCCACAGGACCTTCGAAAACTGGTCTACGAGCGTTGTGAAGGCAACCCGTTGTACTCCGAGGAGGTCTTACAGACGCTTGCGGAACGTGGCGCACTCGTGCGCGAGGGTGAAGGCTGGAAAGCACCATCGCACGTCATAGGCGTGACGGTTCCGAGTTCAGTGCAAGCGAGCGTTCAGGAGCGGATGAAGGGTTTCTCCAACGACGCGCGCCGTTTGCTGCGAATCGCGGCGGTGATCGGTCGGCGCTTCGACGACGAGCTGCTCCGAGTCGTAGCCAGTGTTCCAAATCATGTTCTGATGGAGTCGCTCCACGCCGCGATCGATTCGGCGATCCTCGAGCGCGCCGAAGGTTACGACAGTGCATATACCTTTCGGCACTCGCTGACACGCGATGCGATCTACGCCGAACTGCTCGACCGTGAGCGGCGCGAACTTCATGCCGCCGTTGGCGCCGCGCTCGAGCACCGCAAGCCAGACGACCCGGCCGACTTTGCGGAGCCGCTCTCTTACCACTTCGATGAAGCGGGCGATACAACGCGCGCGCTGCGATATCACAAGATCGCGGCAAAGGAGGCGCTGCGCCTGTACGCGTTCGAGCGCTCTGCGCGGCATATCGATCGAGCACTCTTTCTCGGGACGCCGGCCGATGTCGTCGAGCTTCAGGTCGATCTGGTGCTGATCTCGATGCATATGGGCGATCTCATCCGAGGCCTGCAGGTGGCTGAGTCGGCACGACGTCAGCTCGAGCAAGCGAATGATCGGCGCCGCCTCGGAAACCTGACAAATGTGATGGCCTCACTTCAAGGGAGTCTGGGCAATCGTCACGAATCTCGGCGCCTCCGCGAGGAGGCCCTCGCCATGCTCGAACCGTTAGGAGAGAGTGCCGAATTGGCAGACGTGTATGCGGCGCTGTGCAACTTGAACGTGTCCGATGGACGGTTCACGGAAGCCATCGCCTGGGGTGAACGCGCTCGCGACATGTCCGAACGCCTGACCGTGATCGGTTATCGAGGCCGCGAAGGCAAGCTCGCCATGGCGCTCAATTTCCTTGGGCGAGCGTTCATCGAGGTCGGACGCGTGCAAGAAGCCGTTGCGATGATGCGTCGGAGCATCGACCTCACGCGCGAGTTCCAACGTCCGCAAGGCACACAAGTATTCTTAAATAACCTGATCTGGGCACTCAAGGGGGTTCCGGGAACGGCGGAGCAGCGCCGGGCGCTCGTCGCTGAGACGCGGGCCGAAGCCGATCTGCACCAGATCAGACCAGATTTTTTCCTTGAGCGCGAGGCGCTTCTCTCGCTTGTCGATGGCGATTGGGTCCGTTGTCAAGAGCTCGTAGCTGAACTGAGTGAAGAACGCCCGTCCTCGATTGTGACCTCTGTGGCGCAGCTCTACATCGCTTTCATCCATGTCGCGCGAAATGGTCCACCTATCCCGCCCCAGATTACGGCCTTAAGCGAGCGGCTCAGCCAACTACCGTCCGCCCGAGCCGGCCCGCTGTGCCGCCTCATGCATCTCGCGGGCGATGACCGAGCCTGTCTCGACGCCGCCGCTTCGGCCGCAATGACCCCCGAGGGCTCACAGCGCCGAGCCGTAGCAAGTGCTCTCTGCTGCGCCATCGCATCCGCTCGGCGCCTCGGCGATGGGACCGAAGTGAGACGCTGGAGCGAGCTCGCCTTGGAGCTGGCTGGCGGAGTCGCGCCCGTACTACGAGGTCTCTCCGCTTTCGCGCGCGCGGAGCTGCTTGTCGAGGCTGGCGATCGTGAGGGGGCCGCGGCGGAGCTCGGCCGCGCCGCAGGCCATTTCGCGGAGCTCCCGGACCAGTATGCGGAGCACCTCTCTCGTCTCCGCCGCATCGAACTGCTTGCGCCGGGGACCGCGACCCAAACGGAGTTCGAACAGCTCCTCCGCTTCTGGGAGCGCGTCGGCGCGACCTGGTACCTAGGACAGCTGCGGGAATGGGCGACCGGGCACCAACTCACCTTTCCTCGAGGCCTCATCCCGGCGCGCCGACGCGGGCGGACTCGGCTTACTACTCGAGAGCGCGAGATCGCAGCACTCCTCGCACATGGCCTGACGAATCGCGAGATCGCGGAGCGACTCTCGATCGCGGAGCGCACGGCGGAAGGCCACGTAGAAAGAATCCGAGGCAAGCTCGGCGCGCGCTCGCGGGCTGAGGTCGCGGCCTGGGTCGCGTCGAGAAGCAACAGCGACGCCGTGCTCGACCGGGCGCAGGTCGACTAGAAAAACAGGTACTTCTCCCCTCTTTCGCAGGGCGTTGCCGCCGTACGGTCGCCTCGTCACCACAAGTGACAGAAAAGAGGGAGAACAGTGTTTCGGAAAGCTACCGCGGTCATTTTCAGTGCGGCGATGCTCGCGTCGATCCCGTCCCAGCCCGCCTTTGCGAGGCCGCTGCCTCCGGAGCGAGAGGCGACGCTGGCTGAACTCATCGGTCCAATGGCGGCGGCCCAGCAGTCGCGATCATGGGTCTCAGCTGAGGCTCTCGATTCCGGCGCGAGAAAAGTCCGCGTCGGGGGTCTGGTGCTTTAGCCGCGACTTCGACCGACCTTGCAGGCGTACTGATCCGTTACGCGTGAACCGCATGGTCGGGGTTCTCGAGCACCTACCCGTGAAACCAAGGCCTCGAAGCCTCGACCGTGCGCACGCGACGAATGGGCGACCATGGACTCGCCCGCCGACGTGTTCACAGCCGCACGTCGTGATAGATGTACAACGGGCCGTGATCGATGAAGCCGGCGCGGTCGAGAACCGGCCCCGAGCTGGTGGGATCGGCGACGACGACCGCATAACGGCGACCGCGCTCCCGCGCTCGATCGCAGCGATAGGCCGAGAGCGCCGAGTAGATCCCGCGCCGCCGATGGGACGGCTTCGTCCAGCCCCCGACGAGTTCGACGCAGCATCCGTCCGCGGAGTCCCGCCACGACGCGAAGCCGACGAGCTCATCCTCGACGAACGCCGCGAGCTGTCCTCCACGTCTCCCGCCGCTGAGATACGCGTCCTGCTCCTTCACCGCGAGCTCGCGCCTTTCCACCGTGTCCTCGGGAAATGCCGCGTCGTGCACCTGTCGCACGAGCGCCCCGGGTGTCACCTCGCGTACGTCGACGACGGCCTTGCTGCTGAACCGCACCGGGTCGAGCTCCGCCGTCATCATCCGCGGCGCATGTACGCCTCTTGCCCGCGCGGCGACGAGTCGCGACAACGCGGAGGAGGTCGTCGACGGCCCGACGTACCAGCGGTAAGGCCGGCCGGGTCGTTGCGCGAAGAAGGCGGCGACGTCCGGGAGCCGCTCGTCGATCTCTTCGTCGCGCCACGTCGCTCTGGCGACACCGCGGGATCCGGCCCATGGGCTCTCATACGACCACGCGAAGACATCGGGCCGGTCGATCGATTCGAAACCCGGAGGCGTCCAGTCGAAGTCCCAGGTCGAGCGCTCCGCCATCAGCGCCCGTTGCTCGAGGTCGATCACACGCGCGGCGCGTCGCGGAGCGAGGTCCAGCGCGCGCCGAGCTTCGCGATATACGCGGCGCGATCCGGAACGCCGGTCACCCACTCACTGAGCCAGGCGTCGAATCCTTGCATCGCGCGCGTCCCCCGGTGGTACTCGTGAAAGAACTCGTGATCGCGCCGGTACCGGCCTTGCAGGGGTGATGGATGCGCGGCGCCGGTCTCGATAACTACCGCTGACGCCTTGGGTGCGGGCACGAGCGTCGCGTTCGGATCCTCACCGATGACGTCGCCGTCGACGAGCTCATCGGCGACGACGATGACACGATTGGCCGCGAGGGCAGCCTCCTCCGACACGCCCCACGGTCCCCAGAGCTGCGCGTTGCCGTCGGCATCAGCGCGCTGTGCGACGACGATCGTCACGTTTGGACGGATCGCAGGGACGAGCACGATGCGTTCTCCGCTGAATGGATCGGTCGCCTCGCGGAGCGTCGGATTCGTGTGACAAATATCGCTGCCGAGCAGCGTCTTCGTCGGGATGTACGGGGCGCCGAGCGCTCCCGCGAGCAGCGCCAGACCGATCGAGAAGTTGCTGTGGTCCACGACCTCGATCCGGCGCGGTATCCCCTGCTCCCTCGCGCGGCGGTAACAGTGCGCCAGGCCAGCGGAGACGTTGCCGACCCACGCCGCGACGACCTTCGCGACACATCCAGCGCCGATCAGCTGATCGAAGAGGATGTCGGAGATCGGTCCGATCAGGGTGAGGTCGCGGCGACGCTGGCGGATCAGCTCGTGTCCGGCACTGAATGGGATCGCGGGCTCGAGCGCACAGCCCAGGGCGACGGACGAGCCATCGGGAACGAAGCGCGCGATGGCATCACGCATGGACATGACCTTCGTCGTGGCTACGCCGCTAGCGCCCTCTGTACTCAGGCTTTCGCTTCTCCGCGAAGGACTTGAAGCCTTCCTTCGCATCCTCGCTGGCGAAGAGACGGGCGACGGCCTCGTGCTCGTAAGCGAGTCCGCCGGCGAACGGCATGCCGTAGCCGAGCACGGTCGCAAGCTTGATGCGACCGATGGCCAGAGTCGGGCCCGTGGCATACGCCTGGGCGCGCTCCATCGCCTTCGATTGCACGTCGGCCGCGGGGACGACCTCGTCGACGATGCCGAGCTCCAGCGCCTGTGTCGGCGCGATCGCAGTGCCGCGCAGCATCAGGTCCAGTGCTTTCTGCTTGCCGATCAGACGGGGCAGCCGTTGCGTGCCTCCGGTGCCCGGCAGCAACCCAAGCGTCACCTCAGGGAGGCCGATCCGGTACTGGCCGTCTGCCGCGACGCGAAAGTCGCAGGAGAGCGCGATCTCGAGACCGCCGCCAAGGCAGTGCCCATTGATCGCCGCGACGACAACCTTCGGCGTGCGCTCGAACTTGCCCATGACCTCGTTGGCGTGGATCACAAAGAGGTGCTGCTGCTCCGGATCGCTCTTCGCGAACCAGGCGACATCGGCGCCCGCGGAGAAGAACTTCTCCGACGCACTTCGCAGGAGAATTGCCTTCGCCTCGATGTCCCAGCGCGCTGCGTCGATGGCCGTGCTGAGCTCGTCGAGAAAGCCCTTGTCGTAGGAGTTCGCAGGCGGTCGATCAAGCGTGATGACTCCGATCGCGTCCTGCCGAGAGTACGAAACAGCCATCGGTGCGCCCCCCTAGAATTTCAGCCGCAGCGGAGGTGGAGTATGGCGAAGATGATCATCGCCGGCGAACGAGTCGGCGCGAAATCGGGCAAGACCATCGAGGTGAAGGACCCGGCGACCGGCGAGGTCGTTGACACGGTGCCGCGCGCCGATGCCTCCGACGTCGATGCGGCGGTCGAGGCAGCGGCGAGGGCCTTCCCGGCCTGGGCGTCGACCGGTGGGCTGCAGCGCGCCGCGATCATGCAGAAGGCGGCCGAGCTGATCCGCCAGCACATTGATGAGATCGCCACGCTGCTCACACGCGAGCAGGGCATGCCGCTGCGGAACACCAAGGATCAGGTCGGCCGGGTCTCGGCGGGCCTCGAGTACTACGCCGGCCTCGCGGACAAGATCCGCGGCGACTATGTGTCGCTGAAGGAGCCGGAGGGATCGTTCGGCTTTGTCATCAAGCGGCCGGTCGGGGTGATCGCGGCCATCGCGCCGTGGAACTTCCCGCTCACGCTCATGGCGAACAAGGTGTGCCCCGCGCTCGCCGCCGGGTGCACGGTCGTGCTCAAGCCCGCGAGCACCACTCCGCTCGCGACGCTCCGCTGCATCGAGCTGATGCACGACGCCGGACTGCCGAAGGGCGTGGTGAACGTCGTGACCGGTCCGGGGACCGAGGTCGGCGACGCGCTGACCGGTCATCCGAAGGTCGCGAAGATCGCGTTCACCGGGCAGACCGAGACTGGGATGCACATCATGGGGATCGCCGCGCGAGGCGTGAAGCGCATCACGCTCGAGCTCGGCGGCAGCGATCCGGCGATCGTCTGCGATGACGCGGACGTCGAAAAGGCGGCCCGCGCGGTCGCGATCGACCGCTTCTTCAATGCCGGCCAAGCCTGTCTGGCGGTGAAGCGCCTCTTCGTGTTCCCGCAGGTGGCGGAGCAATTCATGCAGCTCATCTCCAGCCGCGCGCAGAAGCTCAAGGTCGCGCCCGGCATGGCCGAGGGCGCGCAGATGGGTCCGCTGCATACGGCGCAGCAGCGCACGGAAGTTGAGGCGCAGGTGCAGGACGCGGTCAAGCGTGGCGCGAAGGTGCTTGCCGGCGGCAAGAGACCGGAAGGAGCACCCTATGACACTGGGAATTTCTACCTTCCGACGGTGCTACGCGACGTGCCCGAGGACTCGCGCATGGCGACGGAGGAAGTCTTCGGTCCGGCCCTCCCGATCTTCGTGGTGAAAGATCTGGACGAGGCCATCGAGAGAGCGAATGCGTCGAGGTACGGCCTGGGGTCGTCGATCTTCACCCGCGATCTGGCGAAGGCGAAGATCGCGGCGGAGCGACTCGACGCCGGCTACACCTGGGTGAACACGATCAAGGTCGCATATGACGAGCTGCCGTTCGGGGGCGTGAAGTACTCCGGTTTCGGGAAGGAACACGGCATCGAGGCGCTGGATGGCTACGTCGAGCGCAAGTCCGTGGTGCTGGCGCCGTAGTGGCCGAGCTTTCCGAGCTCATCGCCGAAGCGAAACGGTTGGACATCCTGAGATCGCTGCGCGCGATCGACGTTCACTGCCCCACCTGCGGTTCCCGGCTCCATGCCTTCGGCGAATGCCAGCGCTGCGGGATGGTCGGCTCGGACGAGACGCAGCTCCGCCGTCTCGATCCCGCCATGGCGAGCTCGCTGCTGGAACGCTCGATCGCGCGACGCAAGGCATGGACCCCGCCCACCCGCGCCGGCGCCAAGAGCGAGGAGCGCTAGCTCAGAACCTTTCGCAAGACGAGTGCGAGGTCGTCGATCGCGGCGTCGTCGTGCAGGTACCAGAAAGAGACCCGCACCGCATCGGGCTCGTCCGGCCCGATGAGTGACTTGATCACAACGCCGTGCTCGCTCCAGGCTCGGTCCACGAGCGTAGTCACGTCAGCGTCGCGGGGCCGAACGCGCACGATGCCAGTCGGATCCTGCGGGCGCGACTGCAGCTGCAGCGGGAGGACCTCCAGCGCCCCCAGCACCTTCGCCCGAAGCGCTTGCAGTCGCGCGGCGACACGCGATCCAAGGGCGCGATGGACGGCGAGCGTCTGGCGGATGCCCACGAACGCCGAGACATCGACGGTGCCGATCTCGAAACGCTCGCCGTTCGACTTCAACGTGATGTGCCCGGCGATGTCGCTGGACTCGCGGGAGCGCCAGCCGACGAAGGACGGCACGAGTCGAGCGTCCAGCGGATCGCGCAGCCACAGCGCGCCGGTGCCAAGCGGTCCGTGCAGCCACTTGTGACCGAGCATGCAGTACGCGTCGCATCCGATGGCTCGGACGTCGACCGCGATCTGCCCCACGGCCTGCGCGCCGTCGACGATCGACAGTGCGCCGCGACGACTCGCGAGCGCCGATGCTTCGCGCACCGGAAGCACGGCGCCGTTCTTATGCGAGACATGCGACAGCACGAGCGCGCCCGCGCCGTCAAGCTCGCGTTCGAGTCGCTGTAAGAACGTCGCGTCGTCGTTGGCGTAGGGCACGACGACGACCTCGTCCCCGCGCTCGCGACGGGCAAACACCGGCAGCAGCGCTGAGGCGTGTTCGTGATCGGTCGTGACGATGCGCGACGGGCGGCTGAAGCGGAGCGACGACAGTGCGACGTTGAGCGCCGCGGTCGCGCTCTGCAGCAACGTGATGCGACCGGCGCCGCCAGGATCGCCGAGGAAGCTGGCGAGCTCGTCGCGGGTCGCGGCCAGAGCCTCTTCGTACGCGGCGAAGCCGACGTGAGAGAACATGCCGATGGAGTCGAGCCACCGGCCGTACCGTTCGATCGCGCCGCGCACGACCGGCATGGTCGGGCCGCATCCGGCGACGTTGAAGTAGCGCGAGCCGGGAAGGAGCGCGTCGAGCGACGCGCGGTCGAGCGGCGGGGGGTCGACGATCTGCGGCGCTGGTGGCGTGCGCACCGCGGTCAACGCTAGCGCAGCGTGACCCGCAGAACGCGGTCATCGTCCGGCGACGGTGTTCCCCTTCCATCGCGGTTGCTCGTCAGCACCAGCAACGTGCCGTCGGGCATCGTGAGGACATCACGCAGCCGTCCATATTGGCCGGCCAGCAAACGCTCCTGGAACAACACGGTGCGGCCGTCGTCGGCGAACACGACGCGGTCGAGACTGGTCCCGCGCAGCGCCGCGAACAGCAGAGAGCCGGCGAGAGCGCCGGTCGTGATGAAGGTCGCGCCTGACGGCGCCCAGGTGTCGGTACCGCTTTCGAGGAGCGGATCGCGGAAGCGTGGATCGCCGCGGATGCCGAAGACGATCGGCCATCCGTAGTTGACGCCGGGATCGATGCGATTCACCTCGTCGTGACAGCAGTCCTGTTGCAGCGCCGGATTTCCGCTCGGTCCATGCTCGGTGGCGAAGAGCCGGCCGCGCGCATCCCAGGCGAGGCCCTGCGGATTGCGGTGCCCGTAGGACCAGATCGGCGAACCGGCGATCGGGTTGTCCACAGGAACAGAGCCGTCCCGCTCCAGACGCAGGATCTTGCCGTTGAGCGAACGGAGGTCCTGCGCCAGCGGGTCGTTTCCGGCATCGCCGACGCTGACGTAGAGCTTGCCGTCGGGACCGATGCGAACCCGTCCGCCGTCGTGGATGTCGCCACCGGCGAGGCCGTCCAGAAGGATCTTGTCGACGACGCCCTTGCCGTCTTGCTCTCGCAGTCGGACGAGCCGATTCTGCAAGCGGCCGTTGGCGGCGGCGTACGTGAAGTAGACGTAGGCGAATCCGTTCGCGGGAAAGCCGGCGTCGAGTGCGAGGCCGAGCAGCCCGCTCTCGTCGTTCGGACGCGACACGACGGTGAAGGTCGCCCACGGCGTCGGATCGAGGACGCCATCCTTGATCACACGGATGCGTCCGTCACGCTCGGTGACGAAGAGACGTCCGTCGGTGGCGAGATCGATGGCCCATGGCGCGACCAGGCCGCCAGCCACGGTGTCGACGCGCTCGACGACCGCGGCCGACGTACGGATCGTCGCGGTTGGCGTAGCGGTTGGCCGAGCTGTGGTCGGAGCGGATGTGGTCGAGGGCGTTGGACCGAGGGTCGGGTTAGGCGCGCAGGCGCTCGCAGCGATAGCCAGCGCGAGCAGGACGGCGCCGGCGCGGGTCGGCATGCGTAGAAAGGCTACGTGCTCGGAACGAAGATGATGCCGTAGCGCGATGCGACCTTGGCGCGGTCGACACCTGCGACATGAAAATCGTGCAAGAAGTCTTCGAGGCCCGGGGGCGCGGTGACGATGAGGACGGTAGCCGTGTCGCCAGTCACGTCCAACGAGTGCACGAACGACCTGGGCCGGCCTCGGTGCTCTCGCTAGCGGAGCGCACGACGATCAAGCCTGCGAGCACGTACATGGCCTCGTCCTCGCGCGTATGGATATGCGGCGGAGCGCCGCTACCCGTGCGTGATTCGATCAGCGTGAAGGCGCTTCCGGTGGATTCGCGCGAGGCCTTCACGTCAGGGGTCGACGCCGGGCACGTGTTCGTCGGGGTTGGAGGACGTAGGGCATGGGTGGCATTGAGAGATGAAAGTACAATCAGCGTAGAAAGACCCCGTAGCTCAGCGGATAGAGCAGCAGCCTTCGAAGCTGTTTGTCGCGCGTTCGAATCGCGCCGGGGTCGCCGCTTATCGCTCCGCGCATTTCGCGGAGACATCGGTCTGACGCTTGGCAGTTGACATACGAACGTATGTTCGATATGATGGATCCCACGTCAGTTTGAGGAGCAATACGCCGCGCCGGGCGAATCTGACGTCTGCCCGGATGTGATGAGTCGTGAAGCGCTGCTCAAAGTGCGGCGAAGAGAAGCCGCTCGAGGCATTCCCTCCGATCCGACGAGGCGAACCGAAACTGCAGTCATGGTGTCGCGCGTGCTTCGCGGCATACGGAGCCGAGTACTACCAAAAGAACAGGGACGTGCAGAAAGCACGACTGCTGCGGAACGTCGCGGCAAGACGTGAGGAAAATCATGAACGAATCGTCGACTTCCTTCTTGATCATCCGTGTGTTGACTGCGGCGAGAAAGACATTGTCGTCCTTGAGTTCGATCATTTGCGAGATAAGGAAGTCGACGTTGCAAATCTACTCACGCGGGGCGCCACCTGGCGCAGGATGGAACGCGAACTCGAGAAGTGCGTGGTGCGATGCGCAAATTGCCACAGGAAGAAGACGGCTGACCGTCGCGGCAAGAGATCACGCATCCGAGCTGCGGGTGTCGTCGAGCAACTTCTCTTGGAGGACGCTGCGCTACGAAGTTGCCGGGTCTGTGGCCGTGACCAAGCACTTTCAAGTTTTCCCTATCGTTCAAAGCGTCGCCGAACACGTCAGTGGATCTGCCTCGAATGCCAACGTCGCGTCTCACGAAACTGGTATGTCCGCGCCCACTCGCCCAACGCCAAGCGAGTCGCAGGCTATGGCCTTCACCTGCGTCGCATCGCGGAGGATCTTGTACGGACGTACCTGTTGGACCACCCGTGCATCGATTGCTCGGAACATGATCTGCGAGTTCTCGACTTCGACCATGTACGCGGCCGCAAACTTGCCGAGATCTCCTCGTTGGTCATCGCTGGAAGCCCTTGGGAGGTCATCGAATCAGAAATCGCGAAATGCGAAGTCCGGTGCGCGAATTGCCATCGACGTCGAACCGTTGAACGGATCAATGGCTATCGCGTACGCCTCACGCTACGCGCCGGTCAAGTAACCCTGACTCAGCACTCTGGATCAGGCATCAGAGCAGAGTCATGCTGAGCTTGGAGCTTGTGAAGCAGCTAGAATTTGTCGATCTCCGCTGACCCGGTAGCTCAATTGGATAGAGCACCACCCTACGAAGGTGGCGGTTGCCCGGGTCGCCGTAACCTGCGAGCTTCTTGGCATATTCTCTGCGGGTTCCCGTCGCCGGGAAATCCCGATGATTCTCTCCGCAGACCTCTTCCTTCTGGCGCTCCGCGTCTTCGTGGGTGTGCTCGTCGCTGGTCACGGCGCGCAGAAGGTCTTTGGCGCCTTTGAAGGGCCCGGCCTCGACGGATTCAGCGGTCATGTCGAGAAGATCGGCTTCAATCCGGCTCGTCCGTTCGCGATCCTGGCTGCGTTCACCGAGTTCCTCGGAGGCTTAGCGTTCGCCACTGGATTCCTGACGCCGATCGTCGCCGCCATGCTAGCGGTTGACATGCTCGTCGCCATCGTGCGAGTCCACGCTCCACGCGGTCTATGGGTGCAGAAAGGCGGATACGAATACCCGCTCACGCTGCTCGTTGTGTTCGCTCTCTTTGGATTGGGCGGACCGGGCGCCTACGCGGTGGATCAGATCCTCGGCCTCGGCATCCTGCAATGGAGTGCCGAGATCTTCGTCGTCCTGTTCGTCGGCGGAGCGCTCGTGTCGTTCGTGGCCACCCGAAATCCCGTGGCCGCCGCCCCCGATCGCCGCCGACCCGCCGCGTAGTCCGCTAGTTCGCCCTCACCTCGTCGAGCTTGACCACGCGCCTGCCGATCCGCATCCACTCATCTTCGCCACGGTCCTCGAGGACCTCGACTTCGACCGCGTGCCGCTCCGAGCGGACCAGGTCCACGAAGAGCTCAGCCGCCTCCTCCGGCGACCCCGCCTCGAGCTGCATCTCCAGGTTGACCGCGAATTTCCGTGTCTTCATGCACCGAGCCTAACGCGCTCTTGACGCTAGAACGTCCGTTCGCCTATAACGCTGCTCTTGCGAACAGACGTTCGATTGCCGCCCTCGCGGCTCGGCTTGGAGCAGATCCTCGACCGGCTCGAGCGCGACGACCCATTCGACGGCGCCATCTGTCGCTGGGAGCGTCTTCCCGCGCGGTCCCCGCGCTACGCCGAGCCTCCGGACTGGCTCGATGCGCGACTCGTCACCGCCCTCGCCTCTCGCGGCATCGCCCAGCTCTACACGCACCAGCGCCACGCCCTCGACGCCCTGCACTCCGGGAAAAACGTCGTCGTCGTCACCCCCACGGCCTCCGGCAAGACGCTCTGCTACGACCTTCCGGTCCTCGACGCCATCGCCAGGGATCCGAACGCGCGGGCTCTCTACGTCTTCCCCACAAAGGCGCTGGCGCAGGACCAGCTCGCCGCCCTCGAGCGACTAGCCGAAGGCATCGACATCGAGCTACGGACCTTCACCTACGACGGCGACACGCCACCCGAAGCGCGTGCGGCGATCCGCAGTGCCGGACACGTCGTCATCACCAACCCCGACATGCTGCACACCGGGATCTTGCCGCACCACACCAAGTGGGTGCGGCTGTTCGAGAACCTGCGCTATGTCGTGCTCGACGAGCTGCACACATACCGGGGAGTGTTCGGCAGCCATGTCGCGAACGTGATCCGCCGGCTGCGACGGATCTGCGCCTTCTACGGCAGCGATCCGATCTTCATCTTCACGTCCGCGACGATCGCCAACCCACTCGAGCTCGCCCGCCGCCACCTCGGCGAAGGCGACCTCGAGCTGGTCGACGACGACGGATCTCCGCGCGGCGAGAAGGTCATCGCGATCTTGAACCCGCCGGTCGTCAACGAGGCCCTCGGCATCCGCGCGTCGGCGCTGCTATTCGCGCGTGATCTCGCCGGACAATTCCTGTCCGCCGGCATCCAGACCATCGCCTTCACGCGGTCGCGCATGACCGCCGAGCTGCTGTTGACGTACCTGCGCGCGCACTTCCCGCAGCCGCAATACGCGCCACACATGGTCCGCGGCTATCGCGGCGGCTACCTGCCGAACGAGCGGCGCGCAATCGAGCGCGGCCTACGCGACGGCTCGGTCCGCGGCGTCGTGTCCACCAACGCGCTCGAGCTCGGCATCGATATCGGCGCGCTGGATGTCTCCGTGCTCGTCGGCTATCCCGGCACGGTCGCCTCCACCTGGCAGCAAATGGGGCGAGCCGGACGGCGAGAATCGCTCTCGGCGGCGTTCCTCGTCTGCACGTCCTCTCCGGTGGACCAGTACATCGCGAGGCATCCCGAGTTCGTGCTCGATCGCGGCGCCGAGGCCGGGCTCGTCAATCCCGACAACCTGCACCTGCTCGTCAGCCACCTGAAGTGCGGGGCCTTCGAGCTGCCGTGGCGGCGCGACGACCGTTTCGGCACCGAGGACACCCCCGGGGTGCTGTCGTATCTCGCCGAGCAAGGCATCCTGCACGAAGCCGACGACCGCTACCACTGGTCGGCCGAAGCGTTCCCGGCCAACGACATCTCGCTTCGGACCGCTTCCACCGACAACGTCGTGATCATCGACACGTCGGCGCCGCGCACCCGCGTGATCGGAGAGATCGACCGCTTTGCCGCGCCGACGCGGGTGCATGAGGACGCGATCTACTTCCACGAGAGCCGTCAGTACCAGGTCGAGCGCTTCGATCACGAACACGGCAAGGCCTACGTCCGTCCGGTCGACGTCGACTACCACACCGACGCTGACCTCGCCGTGCGCATCCGCGTGCTCGACGAGTTCGCTCGCACGGAACGATCGGGTCACGGCGAGGTACTTGTTTCGGCGCTGCCGACGATCTACAAGAAGATCCGCCTCTACACCCACGAGAACGTCGGCTGGGGCAAGATCCACCTCCCCGAGTCGGAGCTACAGACCACGGCGCGAGACGCGCCAGCTCGCGCGAGCGCATGTCGAGGTCGGCATCGCCGGATTGGGACAGCTGCTCCACGGCATCGCCCCGGTCTTCCTGATGTGCGATCCGCACGACCTCGGCGTCTCCTCGGAGGTCCGCTCGCCGCACACCGGCGCCCCGACGGTGTACCTGTACGACGCCATCCCCGGCGGGATCGGCTTCGCTGAACGTCTCTTCCGCATCCGCGACGTGTTACTGCAGCGCGCGCTCGAGCACCTGGACGGGTGCGGCTGTGACGACGGCTGCCCGTCCTGCGTCGGCCCGGCGGCGGCACTCGGCGCCGACGTCAAGACGTCGACGCGCGACGTGCTCGTCCTGCTGCGCTGATGCAGCTTCGCGAGCGCCTCGCCGGGATCCCCGCGGCGCGTGGCGATGGCCGCGGCATCGACCCCTTGGCGCGCCTGCGTCGACCGCAGCTCCCGTTCGTCACCAGCGAGGAGCACCTCGCGCTCGACGACCTCGGGCTTGGCGTGATTGGGAGGACACAGCCGGATCCGATGCTGCTGGAGCAGCTTGGCCTTCGCGGCGAAGCACCGACGGAGTGGCGAGAGATCCTGTTCCTCGACACCGAAACCAGCGGTCTCGCCGGCGGCGCCGGCACGTACGTTTTCTTGCTCGGCACGCTCGAGATCGCCGACGGCGAGCTCGTCATCCGGCAGCACGCGCTGTTCGACCTCGGTCGCGAGCGCGCCTACGTCGAGGAGATCGCCTCGTACCTCGGCAGGTTCCGCGCTTGCGCCAGCTACAACGGCATGAGCTTCGACTTGCCGCTGCTCAAGGACCGCGTCGCGCTCCACTTCCGCGCCACCCTGAGCGTCGACGAGGGCCATCTCGACCTGCTACATCCGGCGCGTCGGTGGTGGCGCGCTCGGACGGGTTCGGCACGCTTACGCGATCTCGAGGATCGCGTGCTGCTCGACCCGCGCGAAGACGATCTGCCCGGCGACCAGATACCCCGGACCTACTTCAACTTTCTCGCCACAGGCGACGAATCGCTGCTGGCGCCGATCGCCTCGCACAACCGCCGCGACCTGCTGGCGCTGATACGCCTTGCCGACCGGATGTGCAGCGTCGTGATCGCCGCTCGTGCCGGACGGACGCCCATCGACGCGTACGAGGCCTTTGCCATGGCTGCCGTCTTCGAGCGCCACGGCGAATCGCGCGCGGCGCACGAGTGTCTAGAGGCCGCGTTCCACGACGGCGACGCGGCGCTGCGGCGGCGCGCGTCGCTGCCGTACGCGCGAGCGCTCGAGCGCCTTGGCGAGCGCGATCGCGCGATCGCGGTGCTTGAGCTCGCGCTGTCGCTCGGCGCGGAGGGCTCGCGAAGCTGGCGCGCCCAGGCCGAATCCAGGCTCCGGCGCCTCTTGCGCGCGGCTAGCCGACGAGTGGACTCGAGGCCCGCGGCCGCTCGCGCACCAGCTTGAACGCGAGCTCGACGGCTTCGGCCGGCGCGCTGGCGTAATGCAGGTATCCGGAGTGACGCTGGTCCAGGTAGTGGCGATCAAACGCGATCTGCGGTAGCCGGTCCGCCCACTCCCCGGTACCAAGCAGCACCACGGTCGGCTTGTTCTCGTATGCCACTGTCAGCTCATTCAGCGTGCCGATGCCACCCGAGACCATGATCACCGCGTCGGCGGCGCGGACCACCAGCGTGTTGCGCATGAAACCCATGCCGGTGGCGATCGGCACATCGACGTACGGGTTCGCCTCGTCGCTGTCCAGGCCCGGGAGCAGCGCCACCGTGAGCCCGCCGGCGCTCTTCGCGCCCCTGCTCACCGCCTCCATCACGCCCGAGAGTCCGCCCGAGATGAGGATGCCATGTCGCTTCGCGATCTCGCGGCCGACCTCTTCCGCGGCAACGAGTGCCGGCGCCGGAACGGGGTCACGCGGATCCTTCGCGCTCTTGCCAATGACCGCGATGAACGTCGCGCGCGACATGCGCCGCGAGGATACTGGACGCGTGGCCGAGATCACCCCGTTCCACGGACTGCGGTACGAGGAGAAGATCGTTGGCGATCTGGCCAACGTCATCGCGCCGCCCTACGACGTCATCTCGCCAGCGCAGCAGGAAGAGCTCTACGCGCGTGATCCGTTCAATATCGTGCGCCTCGAGCTGGCAAAGGCCGAGGCCGGCGACGACGAGATCCACAACCGGTACGAGCGCGCGAACCGCACGCTCGCGGACTGGACGGAGCGCGGCGCCCTGCACGTCGACTACGCGCCGGCGCTCTACCTCTATGACCACCACTTCCCCTTCCGCGGCCGTCGCCTGCGGCGCCGCGGATTCTTCGCCGCGTTGCGGCTCTACGACTGGGGGAGAGGCCTGGTGCGACCGCACGAGCAGACCTTCGCCGGCCCGAAACAGGATCGGCTGTGGCTGCTACGGGCGACGCGGACGAACATCTCGCCGGTCTTCACCCTGTACGACGACGCCGACGCGCTGGTGCGTGGCTTCCTGGAGGACGCGATCGCTCACGGTCCGGCCGAACTGGTCGCCGACGTGCGTCAAGGGCAGGAGCGCCATTTGCTCTTCCGCATGGAAGATCGTTTTGCCACGCGA
>VBHP01000077.1 GCA_005881435.1 Chloroflexota bacterium
CGCATCGGTGCTTCGCCTCATTGCGATCGTGGCGCTGATCGTCGCGTGCATTCCGCCCCAAGCCACGCCCACCACACGGACGTCCTCGCCGAGGGCATCGCTGGAGACCGCGACCGCGGCGCCGCCGACCGCGACGCCAACGCCGACGAGCACGGCGACGCCAGGCGCCAGCCCCTCCATCGTCGGCAGCTTGGACCGCGTCGATGTCGACGGTGACGGCAAGATGGATACGGTCACCCTCGAGACGGCTTGGTCCGAAGCATCGCCGGGCAACACCGACTCGACGGTCAAGGCCGCGCTGGCGACCGGAAAGGCGCTGTCGCTCACGCTGCACGACACCTTCGACCCCGCGCTCGCCCTCGTCGCGGACGCCGACGGCGATCACCGCGACGAGGTGTTCGTGCGCGTGTGGCTCGGTGCCTCGACCGAGTTCTGGGTCATCGTCGCTCTCGACGGCGACCAGCTCGTCACGGTCCGGGAGAAAGGCGCCACCGACGACCTGCGGCTGGCAGTCGGCGGATCCGTGACCCACGGCGACGGCTTCGAGTGCCGTACGTCGACGGGTGGGGAGCACGAGCTCGTGGTGAAATCGTTCCAGCAGACCACCCTCAACGACACGGTCTACGCGTGGCAGGGCAAGACGTTGGTGAAGACCGGCTCGAGCGTGACCCAGTTCCGCGAGGACATGCGCAACGATCCGAACTTCTCGGCCTATTACTCCGCGAGGTGCGGTCAGCCGACGCGGTAGCACACGGCGCCTCCGGCGCCACGCGGATACGATGAACGCCTCCGATGAGCCGTTTCCAGGCCCCGCGCGGCATGCGGGACCTCACTCCTGAGATCGCCGCTGCCTTCGACGTCGCGGCGGCGTCGATCGCCGGACGCGCCCTGCGCTATGGCTATGCCCGGCTGGAGACGCCCGCCATCGAGGACGTGCAGGTCTTTATTCGCAGCTCCGGCGAGACCAGCGACGTCGCCGGCAAAGAGATGTACGAGGCCGTGCTGCACGGCGAAGGCGGACTGGCGCTGCGTCCGGAAGGCACCGCCCCGGTCGCGCGCGCGTATCTCGAGCACGGCATGCACCGACTGCCGCAACCGGTGCGGCTGTTCTACCTCGAGACGATGTGGCGCGGTCAGCGTCCGCAGCTCGGTCGCTGGCGGCAGTTCTGGCAGTGGGGGCTGGAGTGCTTCGGCGCGCCGGACCCGGTCGCCGACGTCGAGATCGTCGAGTTCAGCGACGCCGCCTTCCGCGAGCTCGGCCTGACCGAATACGAGCTCGAGCTGAACACGATCGGCGACGGGAAGTGCCGCGCCAAGGTTCGCGATGGGCTGCGCGCCTACTTCGAGCCGTTCCGCGATCGCTTGAGCGACGACTCGCGGCGGCGCCTTGACACGAACGTCCTGCGCGTCCTCGACAGCAAGGAGGAGCGCGATCAGGACATCGTGAAGGGCGCGCCGCGCATCGTCGAGCTGCTCTGCGAAGAGGACATCGCGCACTTCGACGCGGTGAAGAGCGGCCTGGAGCGGCTCGGCGTCGCCTTCGTGATCAACGATCGACTCGTCCGCGGCCTCGACTACTACACACGCACCGTCTTCGAGTTCATCCTCACCAACGAGAAGTTCAAGGGCCGGCGGCTGTCGGTGGCCGGCGGCGGCCGTTACGACGGCTTGCTCGAGACGATGGGCGGCCCGCCCACCGCCGGCACCGGCGTGGCCGGTGGCGTCGACGTGCTCCTGCTCGCGCTCGAGACGCAGGGCGTCACGCCGCCGATCGACATCGCGCCTCAGGTGTACGTGATCTCGAACGCAACAGACGACGGAGCCGACCGGCTGCAGCTGGCGACGCAGCTCCGCGCCGCCGGCTTCCGCACCGCGATCGATTACTCTCGGCGTTCGCTCGACAAGCAGCTCGAGTCGGCGGCCAAGCACGGCGCCAGGGTCGCCATCATCCGCGGCACGCCCGAGGCGCGTGGAGGCAACGTCGTCGTCCGCGATCTGCGATCCGGAGAGCAGCGGGTCACGCGGCTGAACGCGCTCCTCACCGTCGTGGCGAGCCACCTCGGCGTGCCCAATCCGCGTGGAAAGGGGCCCGACGCCTAGTGCTGCGCAGCAAAACTTGTGGCGAGCTCAACAAGACGGATGTCAGCGCGACCGTCACGCTCGCCGGCTGGGTGCATCGGCGCCGCGATCACGGCTCGCTCATCTTCCTCGACGTCCGCGATCGATACGGCATCACGCAGTGCGTGGTGAACGCCACCGAGAACGAGCGCGCGCACCGGACCGCGAGCGACGTGCGCAACGAATTCGTCGTGCAGGTGAAGGGCATCGTGCGCGAGCGACCCTCCGGCACCGTGAACAAGAACCTGCCGACCGGAGAGATCGAGGTCGTCATCGGCGAGATCGCGATCCTCAATGAGTCCAAGACGCCGCCGTTCTACGTCAACGAGGACAGCGAGGTCGACGAGCTGTTGCGGATGAAGTTCCGCTACGTCGACCTGCGCCGGCCGTCGCGGCAGCGTTTCATCGAGGTGCGGCACGAATTCGTGAAGTACCTGCGCGACTTCTTCAGCGCTCGCGGCTTCTGGGAGGTCGAGACGACCCAGCTGATCCGCTCCGACCCGACCGGAGCTCGCGACTTCATCGTTCCGTCGCGGTACTTCCCCGGCAAGTTCTGGGCACTGCCCCAGTCGCCGCAGCAGCTCAAGCAGATCCTGATGGTCGGCGGCATCGATCGCTACTTCCAGATCGCGCGCATCTTCCGCGACGAGGACCCCCGCGCCGATCGCATCTACGAGGCGACGCAGCTCGATGTGGAGATGTCCTTCCCCGAGCGCGACGACGTGATGGCCATCGGCGAGGAGGCTTATACCGGCGCGCTCGAGCGCTTCGGCCGGAAGCCGGTATGGCGGAAGCCGTGGCCGCGGATGAAGTACGACGACGTGATGGACCGCTACGGCAGCGACCGTCCGGACTTGCGCTTCGACCTCCCGCTCGTCGATGTGACCGACACGTTCCGCGGCACCAAGTTCCAGGCCTTCCGCGCGGGCGTCGATGCCGGCGCCGTGAAGGCGCTGCTGATCAAGGGTCAAGCGGACGTCTCGCGGAAGGGCATCGACGTGATGACCGAGTTGGCCAAGCGTCGCGGTGGTAAGGGCCTCGTGCACATCGGCCTGACCGCGGAAGGCCTGCGGTCCCCGGTGGCGAAGTTCTTCTCGGACGACGAGCAGAAGGATCTCGTGCGACGCGTCGGCGCGAGCCTCGGGGATCTGATCCTCATCGTCGCCGACGCCCAGGCGCACACCGCGGCCCGGGCGTTGGGCGAGGTGCGCGATCACCTCGGCACACAGCTCGATCTCATCGACGACACCACGTATCGCTGTGTGTGGGTCACCGACTTTCCGGTGCTCGACCGGACTCCGGAAGGTGGTTGGACCTTCGCCCACAACCCGTTCTCCGGCGTGCTCGAGAGCGACGTTCACCTCCTCGATACCGATCCGGGGGCGGCGCGCTCCAAGCAATACGACATGGTCATCGACGGCAGGGAGATCGGCGGCGGAAGTATCCGCATCCACAAGCGCGCCCTGCAGGAGAAGATCTTCGCGCTGATGGGCACGCCGAAGGAGGAGGCCGCCCAGCGCTTCGGCGCCCTGCTCGACGCGCTCGAATACGGTGCGCCGCCGCACGGTGGCTTCGCGACGGGCATCGATCGTTCGGTGATGCTGCTGACCGGCACCGCGAACATCCGGGACACCATCGCGTTCGCCAAGACGCAGACCGGTTATGACCCGCTGCTCGACGCGCCCGCGGACGTCGATCCCGCGCTGCTCGAGCAGCTCCGCCTCCGGGTCCTTCCGCCGAAGTGATCGCCCCCGGTTAGTGCGGGCGCACCTCGCCCTGCTCGCGGCGTCGTCGATCTGGGGACTGTCGTATCTCGCCACGAAGACCGCGCTCCGCGACCTCGGGCCGTTCGAGATCGCGGCAGCGCGAATGTTGCTGGCCGCGGCGATCTTCCTACCCTTCTACCTGCGCCGACGGCGCGCCCTCGCGCCCCGGCAGCAGCTGATCGCCGGTCTGCTCGGGATCGCGTTGTACTACGCACTCTTCAATCTCGGTCTGCAGGACGCGCGGGCGACGGATGCGGGCGTGATCCAGGCCTCGATCCCGGCAGTGACCGCGTTGCTCGCGATCCCGCTCCTGGGCGAGCGCGCGTCGCTTGGCGCCTGGTCCGGCATCGCGCTCTCGATGGTCGGCGTCGTCGCGCTCGTGGTGGGCACGACCGCGGCCGGCTCCGGATCGCTCGGCGGCGATCTGCTCATCGTCGCCTCGGTACTGGACTGGGCGCTGTACTCGATCTACATCCGGCGCCTCGCACGCGACGTTGACGACGCGGCCATCACCGCCGCGGCGCTCGTCGTTGGCGCGGCGCTGCTGTTGCCGCTCGGCGCCGCCGAGCTCGCGGTCGTCACGCCGCGGCTGACCCCGAGCGCGATCATCGCGGTCGTGTATTCGGGCCTCGCCGCGTCCGCGCTCGGCTACTGGCTGTGGTCGTACGGGCTGGCTCGCGTGCAAGCCGCCGCGGCCACCGCGTACCTCAACCTGTTGCCGCTCGTCGCGGCGGTCTCAGGTGCCATCGTTCTGGGCGAGCACATCGGCATCGTGGAGGTGAGTGCCGGGGTCGTCATCGTCGCCGGCGTCACACTCGCGGCGCTTTCGTCACGCCGGTAGCGTTCCGCGCATGCACGTCGGCGCACTGCTTCCACAAACGGAGCTCGGAAGCGATCCGCAACGCCTCAAGGCCTGGGCGCAGGCGGTCGAGGACCTCGGCTACTCGCACGTCGCCGCCTACGAGCACGTGCTCGGTGCCGAGCGGGCGGACCGTCCGCCGACCTGGCGCGGCGTGTACGACATCAGCGACTCCTGGCACGAGATCTTCGTCGTCTACGGCCATCTCGCCGCGGTCACGAAGAGGCTCGGCTTCGCCACGTCGGTGCTGGTGCTCCCGCTCCGCCCCACGGCGCTTGTGGCGAAGCAGGCCGCGGAGATCGACATCCTCTGCGGCGGCAGGCTGCGGCTCGGCGTCGGCATCGGCTGGAACCATGTCGAGTTCGAGGCACTTGGCGTCGAGTTCCGTAGCCGCGCGCGCCGGATGGAGGAGCAAATCGAGGTGCTGCGGCTGCTGTGGACGAACGAGCGCGTCGATTACGCCGGCCGGTTCCACCGCATCGACCGCGTGCCGCCGCAGCGTCCGATCCCGATCTGGATCGGCGCCGACGCCGAGCCCGCGGTGAGGCGCGCGGCGCGGATCGCCGACGGCTGGTTTCCGTACCTGCAGCCGGACGACGAGGGCCGCGCGCGGCTCGAACGCTTCCGTGAGTACGTCCGCGAAGCCGGTCGCGATCCGAAGGCGCTGGGGCTCGAAGGCCGGGTCGCCGCGGCGAAGCGCACTCCCGAGGAGTGGGTGCGCACGGCCGAAGGCTTCCGCGACATGGGCTTCGGATGGATCCAGTTCAACACCATGCGCGCCGGCCTCAGTACCGTCGATGAGCATATCGATGCGCTGCGCCGGTTCCGCGACGTGGCGACGCACCTCTTCGACTGATACCGCCGTACAATTTCGCGTCGTATGCGTCGCATCTATCTCGATCACGCCGCGACCACTCCCGTCGATCCGCGCGTCGCCGAGGCGATGGCCGCGGTGTATCGCGACGCGCCGGGGAACCCCTCCAGCATCCACGACGAGGGCCGGCAGGCGCGCGCTCTGATGGACACGGCACGCGAGCGCGTGGCCGCCGCCATTGGGGCGGAGCCCTCCGAGATCGTCTTCACCAGCGGCGGCACCGAGGCGGACAACCTGGCGGTCCGCGGGACCGTCGCCGCGCTTCGCCACAAGGGCGACCACGTCGTGACCACCGCCATCGAGCACCACGCCGTCCTCGATACCGTCAGCGAGCTCGAGCGGGAGCAGAACGTGCGCCTCACGGTCCTGCCCGTCGACCGATACGGCCGTGTCGATCCGGAAGACGTTCGCGAGGCCATCACCGCCCGCACCGTCCTCGTCTCGGTGATGCACGCGAACAACGAGATCGGCACGATCGAGCCGATCGCCGAGATCGGCCGCATCTGCCGCGAGCGCAACGTCGTCTTCCACAGCGACGCGGTCCAGACCGTGGGTGCGCTGGAGGTGGACGTGCGCCGCCTGCCTGTCGACCTGCTGTCGTTGAACGCCCACAAGTTCTACGGTCCGAAGGGCGTCGGCGCGCTGTACGTGCGGAAGGGGACACCGTTCGCGCGCATCCAGACCGGCGGAGGGCAGGAGCGCGATAGGCGGGCCGGCACCGAGAATGTCGCCGGCATCGTCGCCATGGGCGCGGCCCTCGAGATCGCGACGCGCGAGCGCGCCATCGAGTCGCCGCGCCTGGCGCGCCTGCGCGATCTCCTTCTGTCCGGTGTTCGCGACGCGATCGACGACGTGGTCGTGAACGGCCACCCCACGGAACGCTTGCCCAACAACGCCTCGCTGTGCGTCCGCGGCGTGCAGGGCGAGTCGCTCATCGTGGCGCTTGACCTCGCCGGTATCGCCGCGTCCAGCGGCGCTGCCTGCACCACCGGATCCTTGGAGCCCTCGCACGTGCTCCTGGCCATCGGTCTGTCGCGCGAGCTGGCGCAGGGATCGCTGCGGCTGACGCTCGGCCGCGCGACCACGGATGAGGATGTCGATGTCGTGCTCGGGGAGCTCCCGCGGATCGTGTCGCGACTGCGCGCCGCGTCGCCGGTGGCGTAGCGATGTACTCCGACGTCGTGGTCGAGCACTTCACCAATCCGCGCAACATCGGCGTCGTCGAGAACGCCGACGGCAGGGGACAGGATTCGAATCCGGTTTGCGGTGATTTCACCCGCATCACCGTGCGCCTCGCGGACGGCAAGGTCGCTGAGGCGAAGTTCAAGACATTCGGCTGCAGCGCCGCGATCGCCAGCGCCTCGATGGTCACGACCCTCGCCGTGGGCAAGTCCATCGACCACGCCTCGCGCATCTCGGCTCAAGATGTGCTCGCGGCCCTGGGCGGATTGCCGCTGGTCAAGGAGGGCTGCGCCCTGATGGCGGCCGGCGCGCTGCGCAGCGCCATCGCCGACGCGAAGGTGCGGGCGGGATGAAGGTCTTCGTGGCCATGTCCGGCGGCGTGGATTCGTCGGTTGCGGCGGCGCTGCTCCAGGAGCGGGGCCACGAGGTCGTCGGCGTGTGGATGCGCCTGGCGCCGGCGGCGGACACCGGACCACGCTGCTGCGGGACCTTCGAGGCCGGCGAGGACGCGCGCCGTGCGGCGGCCGTGCTCGGCATCCCGTTCTATGCCTTGAACTACGAGGACGTGTTCGGACGCAACGTGGTCGATCGCTTCGTCGGCGCGTACGCCGAGGGCGAGACGCCGAATCCGTGCGTCGCGTGCAACCAGTACGTCAAGTTCGAGGCCCTGCTTGGCGATGTGCTGGCGAAGTTCGGTGGCGACGCGCTCGCGACGGGGCACTATGCACGCGTCACGCGTGATCCCGACGGCGGCGCGCGCCTGCGGCGCGCGACGGATGCGCAGAAGGATCAGTCGTACGCGCTGTACATGCTGGGCCAGCGGCACCTGCGCCGGCTGCTCCTGCCGATCGGCGAGCTCGCCGACAAGGCCGAGACCCGGCGCATCGCGGCGCGTCACGGTCTGGCGACCGCGACGAAGCCGGACAGTCAGGACATCTGCTTCATCGGAGGGGACTACCGGGACTTCGCGCGTCGCCGCGTTCCCGATGCGTTCGTCCCGGGGCCCATTCGCTCGAGCGAGGGCGCCGAGCTCGGGATGCATGAGGGCATCGGCGCATACACCGTCGGCCAGCGTGAGGGTCTCGGCATCGCGACGGGCGAGCGGCTCTACGTGCTGCGCATCGAACCGTCGGCTCGTGCGCTGGTCGTCGGCGGTCGGGACGAGCTCGGCCGTACGCGGTATCGACTCCGCGACCTTCGGTTCACCGTGACCACGCCCGGTGCCGCGTTCGACATCGAGGTCGCGCTCCGGTACCGCGGAACGCCCGTGAGCGCCGAGGTGCGTCTCGACGAGCGCGGCGCAGACCTGCTCCTGCACGAGCCCGCGACCGTCTCGCCCGGTCAGGCGGCGGTGTTCTATCGCGGCGATGAGGTCGTCGGCGGAGGAATCGTTACGTCGTCCTAGGCACAAAGCCTGCAGGGAAAGCGAGCGTGCGCGCACTCATCCGCCTGGCCGGTGTCGGGATCGTCGGCATCGCCTTGCACTACATCGCCGAGACGCAAGGGGCGCTCTTGGTGCAGCCGAAGCCCGCCGGCGCATTCCTCACCGTCGTGGGACTGGCGGTCGCACTGCTGTTGCTGTCGCTGGTCGTCGTCGGCAGGGGCGAAGGCGATGGCCGGCGGATGCTCTCCGATGTGCCGCGGCGTTTCGTGCGCGGCCTGTGGCTCGCCGTGACCGCGTACGCCTTCGTCGGCGTCGGCACGTTCGCGACGATGCTCGGTCAGTCCGAACCGGACGGGACTCCCTACCACAACGACGCGATCGCGATCCAGCAGTGCGCCGCGCAGTTGGTGCTGCAGGGCCAGGACCCATATCGGTCTCTCGACCTCTTCTCCTGTTATCAGCGGCTTGGCATCGGTCCGGATCGGACGACACCGCTCAAGCGCGGCCTGTTCGCCGATGTCCCGGTGTATCCGACGGACGCGCAGCTCGATGCGGCCTGGGACGCGCGCGTCGCGGATCCGGCCAGCAACGTCGAGTTCGAATGGCGTCCGTCGTATCCGGCGCTGGCGTTCCTGCTGATCGTGCCCTGGACCCTGTTCGGCTTCGACCCGAACCACCTGTCGGTGTTGCTCCTGGTGCTCGGTATGACGCTGATCCTGCTGCGGGGCCAGCCGCGTGCCCGCGGCCTGCTGCTGACGGCGATGCTCTCGAGCATCGTGGTGATCGCCTGGACCATCGGCGGCTCGAGCGACCTGCTCTACGCGATCCCGCTGCTCGCGGCGTGGCTGTGGCGTGAGCGCCGCTGGAGCGCGCTTCTTCTCGGCATCGCGCTCGCCACCAAGCAACTGGCGTGGTTCGCGGCACCGTACTACCTGATGCAGGTCATCGTCTCGCGTGGCAAGCGCGAAGCGGTCATTCGTTTCGGCATCGCCTCGGCCGTGTTCGTGGTGACGAACGCCCCGTTCCTGCTCGCGGATCCCGCGGCCTGGATCGCCGGTGTGACCACACCGGTACACGAGCCGATGTTCGCGCGCGGAGCCGGCATCGTGTTCCTGTCGACGGTGGGAGGATTGCCCCTGCCGTCCGCAGGCGTCTACACGGTCGCCGAGGGCATCGCCATGATCATCTGTCTAGTGATCGGCTGGCGGGCGCGACGCACCTCGCCAGAGCTGGGTCTGATGCTCGCCTTCGTGCCGCTGTTCTTCGCTTGGCGCAGCCTGTTCTCCTACTTCTTCCTCTTGCCGCTCTTCGCCGCAGGATCGATCGCGCGGATGCGCCTCGATGTTCCGGAGGTCGACCGCATCGAAGACGCCGGCGGTGTGGCCATCGTTCACGGCCCGCATCGCCCCGCGGCCGCGGCCTGATGCCGCCTGCGCTGGTCCTCCTCGGACTGGTCGCCGTCGCGGTGCCGGCCTCGGCGCATGCGCTCTTCGGTCGGCCACGACTCGTGATCGCGGCGGTGGTCGCGAGCGCCGTCGCGGTGGTCGTGGCCCAGGTGGCGGGCGAGCTGGCGCGAATCAACGTGGCTGTGGTCGGCGACGCGCAGCTCGGCGCCGCGGTCGTGGCCAGCGTATTTGGCACGGCACTCATCGCCCTGGCCGAGCCGAGCTCGAAGCGCTTGCGCGCCCGGGGCTAGGGTCTCGGCTCCTAGGCTCGTACGCGCTCCGGCGCATCGAGCCGTCGTCGCCTCTCACGTCGTCCGCTTCGGCGTCCGCCGGCCTCGGCTCCTAGGCTCGTAGGCGATAATCGGACGCGACGAACGACAAAGGAGAGGAGCGGACCGATGCAGTTCATCCTTGGTGCCATCGTCGGTGCGGTCGTGATGGCGCTTTTCGCACCCCAGCGCGGAGATGTGACGCGCGAAGAGCTACGTGCCGCGACCGAGGATCTGCGACGCCGCGCCGACGAGCTATCCGATCGCGCCAAGCGCGTCACCGAGGACGCGCGCAAACAGATGCAGGAAATGCGGGCTCGCGACGGTGGCCAGGGGGGCAGCTCGGCCTGATCTGGCGCGGTCGGACGACACCGCACAAGCAAGCTCGTCGTTCATACTGAGATGCGCATGGACAGCGCGACCATTCGCGAGCGTTTCGTGCGTTTCTTCGAGTCGAAGAACCATAAGCCGCTGCCCAGCGCCTCGCTGGTGCCGCGGGACGACCCCAGCCTGCTGTTCACCACGGCCGGCATGCTCCCGCTCGTCCCGTACTTCACCGGCAAGAAGCAGCCACCCGCCCGTCGCATCGTGACCATCCAGAAGTGCTTCCGCACCACGGATCTGGCCGACGTCGGCGACAGTTATCACAACACCTTCTTCGAGATGCTTGGCAACTTCGGTATCGGCGACTACTGGAAGCGCGAGGCCATTCTCTGGGGCTGGGAGTTCGCCACGAAGCATCTCGGTCTCGCCCCGGAGACCTTGGTCGGGACGGTCTACGAGACCGACGAGGAGGCCTACAAGGTCTGGCGCGACGATCTCGGACTGCCGGAGAGCCGGATCTTCCGCTTCGGCACCGATCCCGCCACCGGCGAGAGTCCGAACTTCTGGAAGCCGGGTCCGGTCGGTCCATGCGGCCCGTGCAGCGAGCTGCAGGTCGACCGCGGGCCACGCCCGGGATGGCCCGAGCACGACTGCTATCCCGGCCACGAGTGCGAGCGTTATCTGGAGCTCTGGAATTACGTGTTCCAGGAGTTCGACCAGCGCGACGGCGAGCTCATCCCGCTGCCGATGAAGAACATCGACACCGGCATGGGGTTCGAGCGGCTGTGCCAGGTGATGCAGGGCGTGACCGACACGTATCGCACCGATCTCTTTACCGGGATCGTCGGCCGCATCGAGGATCTTGCGAGCAAGCGCTACGGCGACGACTCCGATTCGACCCGTTCGATGCGGATCATCGCCGACCACGCCCGCGGCGCGACGTTCCTCATCGCCGACGGCATCCTGCCCGGAAACGAGTGGCGCGGCTACGTGTTGCGACGGCTGATCCGGCGAGCCGCGCTGCATGGCCGTCTCCTCGGTCTCAAGACCGGCTTCCTCGCGACGGTCTGCGCCGAAGTGATCAAGGACATGCAGCGCCACTACCACGAGCTCACCGGCGCCCGGGACCGGATCCTCGAGACGGTCAAGGGCGAGGAGGAGAAATTCGCCAACACGCTTGCCAGCGGATTGGCTCAGCTGGAACAAGCCATTGCAGAGGCCAAGAAGCAGGGCGCGGCGCGTATCGAGGGCCGGACCGCGTTCCGTCTACACGATACCTATGGCTTCCCGCTCGAGCTCACGCGAGAGCTCGCGGCGAAGGAAGGCGTCGTCATCGACGAATCAGGGTTCGAACGATCGCTCGACGCCCAGCGCGAGCAATCGCGACAGCGGCAGAAGTTCACGCACGACGCCGCCCGTGCCGGCCAGTTCTACACCGAGCTCCGCGACAAGGAAGGACTGCGGACGAACTTCGTCGGCTACGAGCGCTTGCGCGAGGAGTCGCGGGTCGTGGCGATCTTCCTCGACACGGCCGTCGCGGCGGAAGCGACGAAAGGGATGGAGTGCGAGATCGTCCTGGACCGGACGCCGTTCTACCCCGAGGGCGGCGGACAGGTCGGCGATGTCGGCGAGCTGGTCGGCGACAACGGCCGCGCCATCGTCACCGACACCCAGGAGCCGTCTGAAGGCGTCATCGTGCACGCGGTCTCGGTCATCGAAGGAACGCTTCGCGTCGGCGACATCGTGAATGCTCAGGTCGACGTGCCGAAGCGCCGCGACACCATGCGCAACCACACCGCCACGCACATGCTGCACGCGACCGTGCGGCGAGTCCTCGGCGAGGGTGTGCACCAGGCCGGCTCGCTGGTCGAGCCGGCGCGCCTGCGCTTCGACTTCACCTACGACCGCGCTCTCACGCCGGAGCAGCTGCGTCGCATCGAGGTCGAGATCAACGAGGCCGTACTCGACGACCGGCCGGTCCGCGCGCACGAGATGCCGCTGCAGCAGGCGCTGGCCAGCGGAGCGCTGCACCTGTTCGACGAGAAGTACGCCGACAAGGTGCGGGTGATGGAGGTCAAGGATTTCTCCAAAGAGCTCTGTGGCGGGACGCACGTGGCCGCGACCGGTGAGATCGGACTCTTCGTCGTGACGCGTGAGGAGAGCGTCGGCACCGGCGTCCGTCGCATCGAGGGGCTCACCGGGCACGGCGCGATCCGCCACGTGAACGAGCAGCGCGAGACCCTCGGCGCGCTCGCCGATCAGTTGCGTGTGCCGCGGTCGCGGTTACCGGAGGCGGTGGCCGCGCTTCACGAGGCGCAGCGCCGCCTCGAGCGTGAGCTCACCGGCATGCAACGCGAGACCGCCGACTCGCTCATCGACGGCATCCTGCAGCGGGGCGCGCGAGTCGACGGCGCGATCGTGGTCGCTGTCGAGGTGGCCGCGCGGGATGTCAATCATCTCCGCGCGATCGGAGACCGACTTCGGGATCGCGTGAAATCCGGAGTGATCGTTCTTGGGGCGAAGACCGGTGACTCGGCCAAGCTGGTCGGGGTCGTGACGAAGGACCTCGTGCCGCGTGTCAGCGCCAAGGAGCTGGTCACGCTGGCGGCGAACGTGGTCGGCGGCAAGGGCGGTGGCCGCGCCGACAGCGCGCAGGGCGGAGGACCGGACGCGGCGCGGCTCGCCGAGGCGCTCGAGGCGGCGCAGCGTGAGGCGAAGGACCGGCTCTCTCGCGTTACGTGACGTGACGGCCTCTCCGCAAAAACGCATAGGTCTTAGCGCCGGCGTCGACGTCGAGGCCGCGCTCGCGCGGGTCGCCCTGGTCGCGTCGGACGATGAGCGTCGACGTCGCGTCCGCGTCGTCGAACGAGAGCCGATCTCGGATCGCGCGATCGTGCGTGGCCTGGTGCGCGATCCGGAAGCGGTCGAGCGCGCCGTCCGCGCAGCGCTGGCGCGCGCCGAAGAGCGTGCCGATCATCGCGCCGACCGGCTTGTGGTCGCGACGTCCGTCGACGATCTTCGCGTGCATCGTCACGTGTGGCGCGCGACGCGCAGTGGTGACGGGGCCGTCAGCGGAGCGGAGGCGCGGCGGGCCGGCGAGCGCGCCACGCGCACCGCGGCGCGAGAGGCGATCGCCGCGGTGTCGGACGAGCCGGCCCTGCGACGCTCCGCGCTGGTCCAGCTGCAGCCCCTCACGGCTCGCGTCACGGTCGATGGCAAGCCGTTCGTCGCGCCCGGCCGGCAGCGCGGCGAAGTCCTCGAGGTCGACGTCGTGGTGCCGGTGTTGCCCCTCTCGCAATCGAGCGGCCTCGAGGCGGCGATCGCGCCACTCGGCCGGAACACGCGCTATGTCGCGAGCCCGGTGGTACTCGGTGCGCTGCTGGCGGAGAGCGGCATCGAGGACGTGGTGGCCGTCTGGCTCGGTCGCGAGGTGACCGGCGTGTGTGTCGTGCGCGATGGCGCGCCCGTCGGTGCACGTTCCTTCTCCATCGGCGCCGGCTCGTTCGATCCGCGCCCTGCGGGTGAGGCAGCGCATGACGCCGCGGTCTGGGCGCGGTGTGTCGCGCTCGCGGCGAGCGACGCCGTCGGTGATCGCGACCTGCCGGCGCAGGCCCTCGTCGCCGCCGATCCGGCTCGTGCAGACGCGCTGGCGACCGCTCTGCAGGGCGCGCTGTCCTTGCGGCAACGCACCGGCGGGACGCGTAGCGAGCCGCTGACTCAGACGCAGCTGCGGAACCTCGACGCCGATTTTGCGCTGGAGATCGCGGACCTCGTAGCGGTCGCCGCGGCGAGCGCCGCTTGATGGGCACGCCGGTCTATCTCGGCGCCGACGACGGTCTGCTCGAGGCGTCGTCGCGGGCCGCGCAGGCGCCTGCGGATGGTGAGCTCGTGATCGTCGCGCCCGAGGGAGCGCCGGTGCTGGCGAATCCGCTGTTCCTCGAGACGCTGCGCGACCTCGCCGACGGCCGTCAGCTCGTGCTCGTCACCGCGGATCTGCGCGGGCGCGCGCTCGCGTCCGGCGTCCGGATACCGGCGTACGCCAGTCTGAGCGCGTACGAACAGCGCCGGGTCGACGCGACCGAGGAGCTCGAGAAAGCCCGTGTCGAGGCGATCGCACACATCGGCCGCGAGCGCCGCCGGCGGCGGGCGGTACAACGACGGACGCTGGTGGCGATCGCGCTCGCCGTGATCCTGCTGCTCGCCTTCCTGCCGTCGGCGCAGGTGACCGTCGCCGGGGAGCAATCGTCGGTCGGGCCGATCGAGTTGGACGTCGCCGCGACCACCGCTGGATCTGTCGCGGTCACGAGCTACGTCACGCGCCTCAGCGCCTTCGCCGATGGCACCGCGACCGGCTCACGAGTCGATCGGGTGAAGGCGACCGGACAGGAGCGATTCACCAATGCGTCCACCGATCGAATCGATGTCGCCGCCGGCACGCTGGTGTGGACGGCGTCGAATGTGATGTTCCGCACGACGCAGGCGAAGACCATCCCGCCGTCGACGCTTTTCCCGTTCTTCGTGAACGAGGTCCAGATACCGATCGTGGCCGTTGAGGCCGGCACCGGCGGGAACGTCGGCCGCGGTGAGATCAGGAGCGTTGCGGACAAACGACTGCGCGTCTTCAACGATCAGTCCACCGCAGGCGGCACTGAGCAGAGCTTCGCGGTCGTGATGCCGTCCGACTACAGCGCCGCGTCGACAAAGCTCGATCAAGCCGTCGAGGCGGCGGTGCGCGACCAGCTGCGCGTATGGGCCGCGGCGCTGCCGGCCGACAAGCGGCTAGAGGAGCACTACGCCACGCGGACGCTGTCGCGCACCGGGAGCGCGGACGTGCTCGGAAAAGAGGTCGACACGTTCCGCCTGACCGCCAGCGCCGAGCTCTCGGCCTTCGCCGTGCCGCACGACGAACCGCGGGCCTCGGCGGTGCGGGAGCTCGCCCGCGGTCTGCCGGCGGAGCACGAGTTGGTGACCGAATCGATCGCCGTCGATGTGACCTCGGTGAAGCTCGCCGCCGACGGCCTGACCTGGCATCTCGTCGCGCGCGGAATGCAGCGGGCGCACCTCGACGAAGGCTCGTTGCAGCTGGCCCTCGCGGGTCAGGATCGCGCCGCCGCGGCTTCGCTGTTGAAGGCCCGCGGCATGAAGTTGGTCGAGCTCAGCGCCTCCCCGTCGTGGTGGCCGCGGTTGCCGGTGCTGCCATTGCGGATCGACGTGCGTTCGCCCGCGGGGTCGTGAGATATCTTGCGCTCGATCTCGGCGAGCGGCGTATCGGCCTCGCCGTCGGTGACGACGAGGCCGGCGTGGCGCGGGCGCTGCCGTCGCTGGACCGCCGCTCGCGTCAGCGCGACCTCGACGTGTTGCGTCGCGTTATCCGTGACGAGGGAGTACACGTGCTGCTCATCGGTCTGCCGCTGACGCTGCGCGGCGAGGAAGGTCCGCAGGCCGTCCGCACCCGCGAACAGGCCGAGCGCCTCGCCGGCGATCTCGGCTTGCCGCTCGAATACCGCGACGAGCGCCTCACCACGAGCGCCGCGGAACGCTATCGCAGCGGCAAACGGTTCGACATCGATTCCGCCGCCGCGGCGCTGCTGCTGCAGGATCGCCTCGACGAAAGGCATCGGTCGTGAAAGCGCCACCGCCGCGACGCGTCGCCATCCGGCGCGGCTCCGGAAGCGCTGCCGGGCCGCTCGTGTTCGCGCTGGGCATCGTCGGGCTCGCCCTTGTGGCGGTCGTCCTCGCTCGTCCGCTGCTGGCATCCGCGGTGACCGACCTCGCCGAGGATCGACCAGGGCTGCTGAAGAACGCGCCGGTGCGCGATTTCGTGCGCTCGGGTCTCGGCGCTGCTGTCGACGTCGCAGCGGATCCGGGCGCGGCGAGCCGCACCTTCGTGGTGGAGCCGGGCGATACCGCGGTCGTCGTGGCCCGGCGGCTGGCCGACAGCCACGTCATCTCTCGTCCGATCATCTTCCTGCTGGCGGTCTACGACGCCGGCACCGAGGAGTCGATACAGGCGGGCACCTATCGCGTCTCCGCGGCGATGAAGCCGCTCGAGCTCGCTGACCTCTTTCAGCGCGCCTTCGGCGAGCAGCTGGTCCTGCGCATCATCGAGGGCTGGCGGCTGAGCGAGATCGCCGCCGAGGTCGAGAAGCGCTTCCCCAGCATCAAGGCCGCGGACTTCCTCAAAGCCGCGGTGACTGGCCCGTACGACTACGGCTTCCTGAAGGACGTGAAGGCCGGGACGCCGCTCGAGGGCTTCCTCTTTCCGGACACTTACTTCTTCAGCCACGGGGTGACCGCCGACGGCATCGTGCGCACGCTGCTGGACAGCTTCCAGCAACGCGTCGGCGCCACCGTCATGGCCGCGGCCCAGCGACGCAACGTGAAGCCGATCGACATCGTGGTCATCGCCTCGATCGTCGAGCGCGAGGCTCGCGATCGAAAGGAGAGCCCCAAGATCGCGTCGGTGTACTGGAATCGGGTGAAGATCGGGATGGCCCTCCAAGCCGATCCGACCGTGCAGTATGCGGTCGGATCCTGGCGTGAGCTGACGCTCGAGGACCTCAAGGTCCAATCGCCGTACAACACCTATCAGAATCCGGGACTGCCGCCGACGCCGATCGCCGTGGCCGGCGAGGCCGCGATCGCTGGCGCGGCAGACCCGGCGCAGACGGACTACCTCTTCTTCGTCGCCAAGAACGACGGCACCGGCGATCACGCGTTCGCCAAGACGCTCGAGGAGCAGGAGGCGAACCGCGTGAAATATGGCAACAAGTAAGGTCCTGCTGCTCGGCGATCCGGTCGCGCATTCGCTGTCGCCGGCGATGCACAACGCGGCGTTTCGGGCACTCGGCGTCAATGCCGTCTACGAGGCGCGACGAGTGACTTCAGCCGAGCTCGGCGCCGTCGTGCAGGAGCTGCATCGCGAACCGTTCCTCGGCGCGAACGTGACCATCCCGCACAAGGAAGCGGTGCTCGGGCTCGTCGACGAGTATTCCGACGGTGTCGAGCGCATCGGCGCCGCCAACACCCTGGTGCGCCACGGCGCCCGCGTCGGCGCCGAGAACACCGACGCGGCCGGTTTCCGCGTCGCGCTGGCGGAGTCGGGCGTCGATCCGCGTGATCGGCGCGTGCTGATCCTGGGCGCCGGAGGCGCCGCGCGCGCGGTGGCATGGGTCCTCGTCGAGCTGCACCAGGCCAGGGTCGAGATCGCGGCGCGCCAGCTCGGACGCGCGGAGCGCGTCGCGGCCGGCGTCGGCGCTGGTCGTGCCGCCGCGCGCGGCTGGCCACGCGACCTGGATGGCTACGACATCGTCGTCAACGCGACGCCGCTTGGCCTCCAGGGCGAGGATCCGCTGGCCGACGTGACGCTGCGGCGAAATTTGCTGGTCGTCGATCTCGTGCCCATCGCCGGTGAGACGCCGCTCGTCCGGCGCGCCAAAGCGGCCGGATGCGTCACCATCGACGGCTTGCCGATGCTGCTGCACCAGGCCGCGGCGTCTTTCGAGATCTGGACCGGGCGCGAGGCGCCACTCGAGGCCATGCGCGCCGCGCTCTCGGCCGCCGTCTAGCGCGTGGGAGCGCTGCGCTTTCTCACCGCCGGCGAGTCGCACGGTCCCGGGCTGGTGACGATCGTCGAGGGCATGCCCGCGGGCGTCCCGATCGCGGCGGCGGACATCGATCGCGACCTGGTGCGCCGGCAACGCGGCTACGGCCGCGGTGGCCGTCAGAAGATCGAGCGCGACGCCATACGCGTCCTGTCTGGCATCCGGCAGGGACGCACCATCGGTTCTCCGATCGCCTTCGTGATCGAGAACCGCGACGCGCCGAACTGGGAGCGCGTCATGAGCGTGACCGCGATCGAGGACGCTCCCGCGCCGGTGACCCGCCTCCGACCGGGGCACGCCGACCTCGCGGGCGCGCTGAAGCACGGCTACGACGACGTCCGCGACGTCATCGAGCGCGCCTCCGCGCGCGAGACCGCGGCGCGTACCGCGGCGGGCGGCGTGGCCAAGGCGCTGCTGCGTGAGCTCGACATCGCCGTGCGCAGCGAGGTGACGCAGATCGGCAACGTCCGCACGGACCCCGCGTGGGACGACGATCGCGTGGAGGCTTCCGAGGTGCGCTGCGGCGACGAGGCCGCGTCGGCACGGATGGTCGAAGCCATCGAAGCCGCGCGGCGCGACGGCGACACCCTCGGCGGCGTGGTCGCCGTGCGCGCGACGGGCGTGCCGCCGGGTCTCGGCTCCTACGCCCAGTGGGACCGCCGGCTGGACGGCCGGCTCGCTCAGGCGGTCGTCTCGATCCCGTCGGTAAAGGCGATGGCCATCGGGGACGGCGCGCAGGTCGCCGCGGAACGGGGCAGCGCCGCGCACGATCCGATCGAGGTGCGCGACGGCGGGTTCTCGCGGACGCGCAATCGCGCCGGCGGTCTCGAGGGCGGCGTCACCAACGGCGAGCACGTCGTGCTGTGGGTCTCGTTCAAGCCGATCTCCACGCTGATGAAGCCGCTGCCTTCCGCGGATCTCGCGACCGGGGAGCCGTCACCCGCGCACATCGAACGGAGTGACGTGTGCGTCGTGCCGGCCGGTGGTGTGGTCTGCGAGGCCGTCGTCGCGCTCGTGCTGGCCGACGCGATCCTGGAGAAGTTCGGCAACGACTCCGTCGACGACCTGCGCGCCGCCCTCGAGCGCTACCGCTCGCGTCTGCGACCGCTTCGCGCCCGCACGTAGATGTACGTCTTCCTCACCGGCGCGCCGGGGTCCGGCAAGACGTCGGTCGCGCCGCATTTGGCGAAGCTGTTGGGCGCGCGTGCGGTCGAGCTCGACGCGCTCGTCGAGCAGCGCGCGCAGCGCACCGTGGCGCAGATCTTCGAACGCGACGGCGAGCGCGCCTTCCGCGCGTTGGAGCGAGACGCTCTGGCCTCGCTGCCGGAAGGATTCACCTGGACGGTCGTGTCGACCGGCGGCGGAGTGGTGCTGGACGCCGCGAACCGCGAACGCATGC
>VBHP01000125.1 GCA_005881435.1 Chloroflexota bacterium
TAGGCCTTTCGCCTCCGCCAAGGCCCTTCATCACTGACTTGTTCACGATGCTGAACGAATTTGTTCATGATCATGAACAGTTGCCTGCGTATTCGCTGCCCGATCTTCGCGCGCATCCTCCAGCGCGTGCGCGAGAAGCGCAGTTTCATTCATGGGTCAGCTCGAGGATGTTGGCAACGCGACCAGCGATCGCGCACTACCTCGAACGGCTCGCTGGCGGCAGCCTCGTCACAGGGCTACCGAAGTATTCGGGCTCGAGGATCCGTCAGCGAGCCTCACGTCACGCAGCGGCGTGCGCAGCGCTCACGGGGCACCGGGCGGGGGGGGAAGCGAATAGACATATTGATGTCAGGTCCGTATGCTTAGCTGCATGAGGACCACGATTCGCCTCAACGACAAGTTGCTGCGCGAGCTGAAGCAGCATGCGGCGAAGCATGGCCGCACGCTGACGGGGGTGATCGAGGATGCCCTGCGCCAGTTCCTCGCGCGCGCGCCGGGCAGCACGGTAGTACCGCCATATCGCCCGCTCACCTTCAAGGGGCGGCTGCGGGCTGGAGTCAATCTCGACGACAGCGCGGCGCTGCTCGACTTGATGGAGGAAGCACCTGCTCCTGGTCGACGTTAACGTTCTGGTCTACGCGCACGCGGCGAGCGCTCCGGGGCATGACGACTACCGCGACTGGCTACGTCGGATGGTTCAGTCTGAGAGCGCTTACGCGATCTCTGAGCTGGTGCTGAGCGGCTTCGTTCGCGTCACGACCAACCCGCGCGTGTTTGATCCACCGATGCCACTCGAGCGCGCGCTCGCGGCAGCCGAGGCGCTCCGGGTACGGCCCAACTGCGTCATCGTCGCACCCGGACCGCGGCACTGGGACGTCTTCGCACGTCTCTGTCAAGAGAGTGGGGCAAAGGGGAACATCGTCGCGGACGCCTATCTCGCCGCTCTCGCGATCGAATCAGGTAGCGAGTGGATCACAACGGACCGCGACTACGCGCGGTTTCCTGGACTGCGCTGGCGTCATCCGCTCGGGGCTCCACGCTAAGGCGGCAGCTGGATAGGCGGACCCTGATGTTCGTGGGCGGCAATAAGGCGACCGCGCGCGGTAATAAGGCGACGTTTCTACCGCCAGCGGTAATGACAAGAGTCTTTAGCGTCGAGCGCGCTCGCTCCGCAGCGCATCGCTCGCGGCCGTGCCCGCGCCGCGCGTCGTCGCGATCGCGGCATCGCGTGAGGGGACCCGTCGCTTCCTCGGCGCCGGGGCGGCGAGGCCGAGCGCCTTCAGCCGCCTACGCACCTGCTCGCGCTTATTCTGCTTGCCCATCACTCTTGCAGCCCCTGGGTCGGTGATCTCGCGACGTCGCGAGCCACGGCGAGGATCTCTCGATCGCTCGTCAGGAGCGGAACGGCACGCGCCTCGGCGAGCGCCACGTAGGCTGCGTCGTACGCGGTGAGTCCGCGCGTGACCCACGAGGCGACCGACGGGAGCGTCGCGTCCGCGACCTCGAATCCGATTTCGGCCAGCGCTGTCGCGAGCTCCGCCAGTGCGCCCTCGCCCCAGCGCCATTGTCGTCCGGCGACATTGACGACCTCCAAGAGGAGGAGCGACGGCACCGTGACAGCGAGCGCGCCCGCTTCGAACTCGGCCCGCACCTTCCGTGCGGGGTCTTCCGCCGGGCGTTTCGGATCGAACCAGGGCGTGACGACGGTGGCATCGAGGACAACATCTCTCATCGACCCTGTCCGACCTGACGAGCGATCTTCGCGCCTCGCTCGTCACGCATGCGCCGAATGATCGTGGCCGGATCGCCGCTCGTCGGGTTCTCAGCGAAGAGCCGGTCCAGGGTGCGCAGCGCCGCGCGTACTCGTGGATCGCGCCCGGGTCCCTCGACGACGCCGAGATCCCGCCGCGCCAGGCGCGCGAAGTAGCGGCTCCTCGTGAGCCCGAGTCGGCGTGCCGCGGCGTCGATCCGCCGCAACAGGCGCGTGTCTAAGGAGATCAGAACCTTCGCCATGTGCCGAGTATATCCGATATCCAACCTATCAGGGCTATCAAGTGGGTTCAGCGATCCGCGCGAACGGGCTCGCTGCGGCATGGCGGCGCGCGACATCGCTTGCGGCGAGGTGCACGTAGCGGCGCACCATCTCGAGATCGGTGTGTCCCAGGATCTCCTGGAGCGTGAACTCATCGCCGCCGTTGCGCAGATAGTCCGTCGCGAACGAATGACGAAACACGTGCGGCGACACGCGTTTCGTGATCCCCGCAAGCCGACCGGCGCGACGGAGCCACTGATTCACCGCCGTCGGGCGCAGCGGCTTGCCCGTCGATGTGGTGAAGAGCTGCAGGTTGGACCGCGTCTCGCGGACGTACCGATCGAGAACCCGAACGAGATCGGCCGAGAGCGGCACGCGTCGATCGCGCTTGGCCTTGCCGCGCACGCGGAGCGTGCGATCGTCGAGGTCGAGATCCTCGCGCCGCAGCGCGACGAGCTCGCCGACCCGGATCCCGGTGTCGTACAGCAGCGCGAGGATCGCGCGGTTGCGCCGGCCGGCGAAGGTCGTCAGCGGCTGGACGGCGATGAGCCGCGCGACCTCGTCGGCGGTGAGCGTGGCGAGCTCCTTCCGCTCGACGCGGATGCGGCGGATCCGCTCCAGAGGCGAACGCTCCAGACGACCCTCGCGCACGGCCCAGTTGAGCAGCGCCGACGCCGCGCGGCGATGGCCCTCGACGTACATGTCCGCCGTAGGCCAGCCCTTCTCGCCGGCGCGCACCGCGAGGAGCCAGCCGCGCAGCTGATCGGTCGTGAGCGCGCTGGCCTTCGGATCGCGCGTCCACCGCACCAGGCGCTCGAGACGCCAGCCATACCAGCCGAGCGTCGCCGAGCTGAGATTCTCCGCAGCCATGGCCCGCAAAAACTCGCGCACGAGCGCGGAGAGGCGCAGGGAGGAGCGCACAGTTCGAACAACGGACCGCGCTTGCCGGCCACAGAACGTGCGCTAAACCGCAGCAATGGATCGGCGCGCGCGAGGCATCTCGACGGGCGTGTTGACTCCCAGCCGCCGGACCGATGAGTGTGAGCTCGTCCAACCGTCACATGGACGACAGAACGCTGCAGGGGAGGACCGAGATGGCACGCATCCAGGCTGTGCAGGAGAA
>VBHP01000123.1 GCA_005881435.1 Chloroflexota bacterium
TGCAGCCCCAGATGTGGGCCTCGGCCTATCGCGCCTGGGGACCCGACAATCGCGAAGGCGCCGTGCGCGTGGCATCGCCGTTCACCGGCCACGAAGCCGAGTCGACCAATCTGGAGCTCAAGTCCTCCGACTCGAGCGCGAACCCCTATGTCGCGCTCGGCGGGGTGATCGCCGCCGGCCTCGACGGCATCGAACGCCAGCTCGAGCCCCCGCCGGCCGTCACAGTCGACCCGCACACCCTCAGCGACAGCGAGCGGAAAGAAATCGGCGCCGACCGCCTGCCGACCAGCCTGAAGGAGGCGATCCGAAACCTCAACGGCGACGACACGCTTCTCAAGGCGATGGGCGAGCGGCTGGCCACGTCGTACATCGCCGTGAAAGAGCTCGACATCGAAGCGTTCGCCAGCGCCGACGACGCCTTCGAATTCCGCCAGCACATCTACAAGTTCTGACGCAACGGTTAATTTTCGACACGGGAGGAGGATCCTGATGGGACGGCTATCGCACTTCGAAATTACCGCAGATGATCCGGATCGGGCAGCGGAGTTCTACCGCAAGGCCTTCGGCTGGGAGTTGAAGGATTGGGGCGGGTCTTTCAAGTACATCCTCGCGACCACCGGCCCGAAGGACCAGGCGGGGATCGATGGTGCCATCATGCCCCGCCACGACTCAAAGCAAGCCGTTATCAACACCATCAGCGTCGACAGCTGGGAAGCGGGTGCGCGCGCGGTGTCGGAGGCCGGCGGCAAGGTGCTGACGGAAAAGAACGCGATCCCAGGCCTGGGCTATACCGCGTACTGCCGCGACACCGAGGGCAATGTCTTCGGGATCTTCCAGGCCGACGAAACGGCAGCCCGGGCGGCGGCTCCCGCAGGCGCTGTCCAGGAGAAGCCGACGCCGAGTTAAGAGCTCAGCAGCGGTTCTGCCACGGTCACTGTCAATCCCAGACAGTGAGAAATCTGCAACGTCGTTTCCGTCGCCAACCTGACCGGCGCCGTCATCGCCGCGCATATCCACAGCGGTCCGGCAGGAACCAACGGACCCGTGGTTTTCCCGTTCAATCCCTCGCTTGGGCGCGGCCCCCATCGGAGCGATCAAGGTGAGGACCAGCGAGATTACCGTCGGATACGACCTTACGTCCGGTGGAGACGGCGACCCGGCCTTTTCGCCCGACAGCAAGCAGTTGGCCTAATTGAAGCTCACGGAATCGGCGCAAAGTCTATGTCAGCAACAGCGACGGAAAAGCGGAGCACGCTGTGACCGCGGGGCCCGGGTACGCGCGAACTATGCGCCGGCATGGACTGGCGCGACCTCCTAGCTAGGCGCCGCGAGCACGATCACGATCCCACGCCCCCGCCGGCTACCCGAAGCCGCCTCGGTCAGATGTGGGGGTCAGCCTTTCGTCACGGTCCGATCGTCGCGGTGCAGCTGATGGACGCCGTCAGCTGGTCGTGCACCAAAGCGCCGTCCGAATTTTTCATCGTGATCGTCGCCGTTGCTGCCGCCGGATCAACCGTGACAGCGGCGTAGGAGTCGACGTTGAGGTTTCGGCAATCCTCGCCCACCAGGTTCAGGGCCGCCTGGAACTTCGCGACCAGGTTCGGATCGCCAAGCGCCTGGCCAAACGCGGCGATCTGCTGCTGGGATGTGAAGGTCGCGATGGGACCGGTCACCGCCTCGTAGGCGATTGGCTGCGGATCGGCAAACCGGTCGACAAAGACCTGGTTCATCATCACCGCGTGCTCATCCGTGGTCAGGAAGGTCACGTTCGGAATCGCGTTGGCGCGGATGAAGTTGAGCACCTGGGCTCGTTCGGCGCCGTACCCTTCCCAGCGGTCATACGGCAGGGCGTAGAACTGCTGGATCGCGTCCTCGCTCACGACGAACTTGAATCGTGCCCGTGACCGTTGCAGGATCGTTAGCAAGGCAGCCTTCTGCACCGCGCCGAGGTAGGTCCGCGCCGGATCGTTCAGGGCCGCCAGGCACCCGGGTGGGGGATTGGCCGGCAACCCGAATTGGACGCGCGCAGGCGGCGGCAAGGTGGGCGCCAGGTCGAGCGCCCCGTTGGGGAAGGTGCACGCCGGCTTGACTTCGGCGCTGCGGCAGGATCGCTCATCGAGGACGACCACGTCGGCGTCCTTCCCCCAACGAAACACCCGGAACATCGGGTCGGTGCGGCAGCCGGCGTCATGCAGCCGGATCGCCGTCTCGACTGGCAGATATTCGAGGAAGGCTTGACGGCCATTCGCATAGCGCTGCGGATCGACCGTCGCACTGTCAAAGTCGTTGACGACCTCGTGGTCATCCCAGATGGCGTACGTCGACGTCGCTCGAAGGAGATCCGTCAGGTTCGCGTAGCCTCGGTTGACTCGGTACGCGGCTCGGTAATCGTCCAGGGTCACCGCGGGACCGGTCGGGCGGAAGACCGAGTCGGCGTAGATGGTGTCGCCCAGATACACGAAGAAGTCCGGGTTCTCATTCCGGGCGGCCGCCAGCGTCTCGAAGTTATTGAAAGCAGGCTGGCCGCCAACCATCGTCCCATCCGAGTCGCCCGTGTACACGAACCGCAGTCCGGCCGGCTCCAGTGGTGATGGTGCCGTCTTGAATTTGCCAACGGGACTTACCGAGCCTGCATGCCGCCAGCGGTAAAAGTAGGGGTGATTCGGTGCCAGCGGCAGTGCCAGGATCTTGACGGTGAAGTCTTTTGCCGCTGTCGCCGACGCCGGAAATCTGAGAGTCCCCGCGGCAAATGACGGGTCGGTCGAAACTTCCGCGGTCAGCGTGGCCGCCTGGTCGACGCGAGTCCAGAGCACGGCGCTGATCGGAGTGACGTCGCCACTCGCCACGCCGTCCGTAAAGCTGATTGGCGTGGCGGCGCCCGCCGGTGTAGGGGAAACAGCGGCCACGAGCGCGACAGTTGCGAGTAACGTCCCAAGTCGGCGCACGATCCCACCTCCTCTTCTACGTGACGGCTTCGACGGGAAGCGAGAGTAGCCCGAGCTGGGTGAGGATGTCAACCTGGTCGAAGTACTCGTGCTGGGTCTTGATCCGCCCGTTGCCGTCAAACGTGGCGACGCCAACAGCCTCCACCGTGATGCTGCGGTTGGTCGGTGGCAGCTCTCCGGCAGGAAGCGGGAATGGCCCATTCTGAGTACCGGTCGACGTGTACTCGATCGCGGCAGCGTCACCCTGCTCGATGACGCGCCGTAGCCGGACGTTGACATCAGGCAGGGCGCCCAGCAACTGCGCGTAGAAGGCGACAACCGCCTGCCGACCCCTGATCGATCCGAGCCCTGGCCAGAATGCCTCGGCATCCTCCGCGTACATGTCGCCGATGGGGTTCAGGTCATGGGCATTGACCGCCGCGTTGAGTTTGCGCACCCTTTCTTTGATCGTTTCCATTTCATGCCTCCTTTCGAATCTGTCGCCAGTGTCAACCGACCCGGCCGGACGTCGAATCGGGGAAACCCCTGTTCTTGACGTCCGCCTGAGACTCCCTAAGATGGGCGCATGCTCGTCGGGAGGGAGCGCGAGCAGGCAACCATTGACGCCCTGCTGGAGCACGCCCGGTCGGGCATCAGCGGAACGCTCCTGGTTTGCGGCGAGCCCGGCATCGGGAAGAGCGCTCTTCTTCGCTACGCCGAGCTGACCGCCAATGGCATGACGGTGCTCACCGCATCGGGCATCGAGTCCGAGTCAGATCTCCCGTTCAGCGGACTTGCCGAGTTCCTGGAGCCTGTCCGAGATCTCATTCCCGAGATTCCGGGCCCCCAGGCGGCGGCGCTGATGGGCGCTCTCGCCCTCGGTCCGCCCAGCGGATCGGACCCTTTTGCGATCTTCGCCGCAACCCTCAG
>VBHP01000036.1 GCA_005881435.1 Chloroflexota bacterium
CCGGTGTGCCTCGCACGACTCCGATCGCGCTCGTCGAGATTTCAGGGAAGCTCTGGATCGTCAGTCCGTGGGGCGACGTCGACTGGGTCCGCAATCTCCGAGCCGCGCACCGAGCGACGATGGCGAAAGGACGAACGCGAGAGGAGGTGACGGCAGTCGAGCTAAGTCCTGGCGACCGAGTCGCGTTCTTTCGCGACCTCGTGAACCCGTTTCTCCGCGGCAAGTGGCTCGCCACGTGGATCGTTCGGAACGTGGACGGAATCGGTGAAGACCCAGTCGAGGCAGCGCGCGACCGCGTCGTATTCGAGTTGCGGTCCAGACGTTCTCCAGAAAGGTGACGCTCCCCGCTCCGCCCTCCGGACGTCGATCCTCGGCAGATGGGGTATTGCTGAAGCCCTTCGCAGCCATTGGAACAGAGGTGAAGTCGGCTTCTCAATTAGATCGTTTGCCTTTGCCCCCAGGTGACTGTTGCGAGGTCCGCAATGACCCATTCTCGCGTTCAGCACAAAGGTCGAGCTGCAAACGGTTAGTGCAAATGCAACGAGGCCCGCGCTCGAGTGGCGGCGAACCCACCGAATCTGAAGTGACGCGCTCTATCAATTCAGCATGCGTGTCTGATTTGCTTCCTACGTCATTCGCTGCGGCGCGCGATGACATACAGGAGGAACGGGAGACCACGCCGTCGCTCGACCTGGAAGTGCGCCGCTTCAAGATCGCTCACGAGCTCCGACCAATCTGCAATTTCGAGGGGCCGATCAAGCTGGCGCCTTCGCGGCATGAATGAAAGTCGTACGGGATCGATGAACGCGAAAATGCCCCCAGGCTTCGTGACTCGACCGATCTCGCTGATCGCGGGCGAATACCCCATGACGTGGTGAAGGACGTAGGCGGCGAGCACTAGGTCGAAGACCGCATCAGGGAAGGGCAGGCTCTTCGCATCCGCTTTCACGAACGCGACCCATCGCTTGACGCCACGCGCAGCCAAGTATTGGCTGGCTTGCGGGAGCACACTGATGTCGTAGTCGGCTGCCACCACGAATCTCGGATGCACCAGGCGGATGAGTCCGAGTGTGCCCCAGCCGAGTCCGGTCCCGATGTCGAGGACGATCGCCGACGCCGACAGACTCACCCCACCGAGCAAGAACGGGATCTCGAACTTAACGCCAAGGCCCGCTCGGATCGCGTTATGTACGGCCAGTCGCTCGAGGCCGGTTAGGACGGCGCGGGACACGTCAGATGGAAGTGTCGCACCATCATTTGCGGGCCGCGATCCGCTGTGCGATTCCTAATCGCGTTCGCTCGACCCGGTCGATTCGGAATCTGGCGGTCCGCAGACGCTCAATGGTTCGCGCGTCAGATGGTCGGCCGTGACCCGGATGGCGAGCGGATCGAGGATCCGTTGTACGACCCGGACGGGCAGTACGTCGCTTCGGACATGCTCGAGCAGAGGGAAGCGCCCGCCCGGACGGAGGACCCGCTTCGCCTCGGCCACTGCGCGCGCGTCGTCGGGCACCGTGCACAGCGTGAGTGTGGAGACCACCGCATCGAACGAGTCGGCGGGGAAATCCATCGTCTGACGACGGGCGCGACCTGGGCCATCGCCGGCCTCACGGGGCGGGTCGCCGCGTCCTTCCTGCTGCGCTAAGCCGTGAGCCCATGGAACAATCGACGTATGCCAGCGAGGGTCCTCTCGCGCCGGCGCTTTCTAGTCCTCGGCGGCGCAGTCACTTTGGCGGCTTGCGCGCCGAGAACAAGCGCGCCAGCGGACGCGCTTATGCCGCTGTACGCGAACCCGTCGCAGGACGTATGGCCACAGGAGTTCGAGCAACTGCCCGCGGAAACGCAGGCGATGTATCGCTACGCCGTGGCGAACGAGGCCACGCTCAGATGGTTCCCGTGTTACTGCGGCTGTGTCGCCGCAGGGCATCGTTCGAATTTCGATTGCTACGTTCGGGAACAGCTCTCCGATGGACGCGTGCGGCTCGACACGATGAGCTTCGGCTGAGACATCTGCACTGGCATCACGCGTGACGTGATCGACATGAAGGCGCAGGGGTTGGGTCTTCTCGCCATCCGTCACAGCATCGACCAAAAGTGGAGTGGCCGCGGACCGGGGACGCCGACGCCGCTGCCGCCTGAATAGGAGCCCAAAACATGGCTGCGGAGACGCCGCGCTCCGAGGCGTGGCCCGCGTGGGCCAAAGCGGTCCTGATCGCGCTAGTCGTTCTCGCGATCATCGTCGTGCTGCCGTGGATATTGATGTGGACGGTCATGGCGGCCACGTGCATGCCCGCGATGAATGCGATGCCTGGGATGATGCCCGGCGGCATGATGCGCTGAGCGAGTGCGTCCGCGATTCCGGGCACTAGCCCGAGATCCTGGGCGCGAGACTTCATGCAGGCTCATCACGCGGATCACGCGACAAACGGTCGAGCTTCTGGCGAATCGACATTCGACAAGCATGCCGGCCATTCGGTGCCGATGTTTCGTGATCGTTTCCTGTTCTCGCTCCTTCTGACTATCCCGGTCGTTCTCTACTCAGGCATTCTTCGCACCCTCTTCGGTTTCGAGCCTCCCTCTTTCGCAGGGTCGGAGTTCGTGCCTGTCGTCTGCTCCACCATCGTCTTTTTCTACGGCGGCCTCGTCTTCCTCCGGGGCGCTGTGACCGAGCTGCGGTTTCGCTCGCCCGGGATGATGACGCTCATTTCGCTCGCCATTACGGTCGCGTACTCGTACAGCGTCATCTCAGGTCTCTTCTTCCGTGGCGACTCGCTGTTCTGGGAGTTGACCACCTTGATCACGGTGATGCTCCTTGGGCACTGGATGGAGATGCGCTCGATCAGTCGGGCGGAAGGAGCGCTGCAGGAGCTCGCGCGGCTGTTACCGGATCAGGCGGAGCGGATCCGCGGCTCGGAAACAGAGACGGTGCCCATCGCCGAGCTTCGGGTCGGCGACCTCCTTTTGGTCCGGCCTGGGGCGAAAGTGCCGGCCGACGGCGAGGTCGTCGAAGGAGATTCGTCGGTCAACGAATCGATGATCACTGGCGAGTCGCGGCCGGTTCCGAAATCACCGGGAGGCGCGGTCATCGCCGGGACCGTCAACGGCGAGAGCTCGATCAAGATCAGGGTCACGAAGGTCGGCGAAGACACGGCGCTCGCCGGGATCATGCGGCTCGTCGCCGAGGCCCAAGCCAGCCGCTCGCGCGCGCAGATCCTCGCCGATCGCGCGGCATTCCTGCTCACGATCGTCGCGCTGGCCGCCGCCGTCGTAACGTTCGTGGCGTGGCTTGCGGTCGGCCGTGGTCTCGGCTTCAGCATCGAGCGCACCGTCGCCGTGCTTGTCATCGCGTGTCCGCACGCTCTTGGTCTCGCCATCCCTCTGGTCGTCGCAATCTCGACAACGATCTCGGCCCGCAATGGATTGCTGGTCCGCGACCGCATGGCGCTAGAAGACGCCAGACGGGTAAGCGTCGTCCTCTTCGACAAGACCGGAACCCTCACGCGCGGCGAGCCAGGGGTCGCGCGTGTGTTGACCTTCGAAGGCACGGGCGAACGAGATCTCCTGAGAGTTGCCGCTGCGGTGGAAGCCGAGTCCGAGCATCCACTCAGCCGGGCGATCGTCACCAGGGCGAATGAGGCGGGAGTTCATCGCGCCAGGGTCGAGCGCTTCTCGGCGGTCCCAGGCAAAGGTGTAAAGGGCGAGGTCGAAGGAGAGTTAGTCGAGGTCGGCAATCCAGCGTTCTTCGGCGACAAGCTCGATGACCAGCAGTCGGAGCTAGTTCGGTCGGCCGAGGTAACGGGACAAACGCTCGTTCTCGTCGCGCGCCGTGGAAAACTTCTGGGGGCAATACTCCTGGCGGACCAGGTTCGGGCCGAATCGAGGGAGGCCGTTCAGCGGTTACAGGCGCTTGGGGTGCGTGTTGCGATGATCACAGGCGACAGCCGCGCCGTCGCCGAGGCCGTTGCCGCGGAGCTTGGGATCCGCGAGGTCTTCGCCGAAGTCCTTCCACAATTCAAGGCCGACAAGGTCAAGGAGCTTCAACGAGAGGGTAGCCGCGTCGCCATGGTCGGCGACGGAGTCAATGATGCGCCCGCCTTGGCGGCGGCCGACGTCGGGATCGCCATCGGCGCGGGGACCGACGTCGCGATCGAATCGGCCGGAATCATCCTCGTCCGAAACGACCCGCGCGATGTCGTCAAGGTCATCCGTCTCTCCCGAGCGACGTACGCGAAGATGCTGCAGAACCTGTTCTGGGCGGCGGGATACAACGTCGTCGCGATCCCTCTCGCAGCCGGTGTACTCGCGGCCCAGGGGATCCTCCTGCCACCAGCGATAGGCGCGGTGCTGATGTCCGCCAGCACGATCGTCGTCGCCATCAACGCCCAGCTACTTCGTGCCTTAAAGCTATCTTGAGCCTGCCGTACTCGGCGAACGTGTCGCGGGCGCGCCAATGGCATCCTATGCACGCATGTCTGAGGAGAAACGCCGGTGGACCCGCGGCCCGGGCGGCTGTGGCTGCCTCTCCGGATGCGGCACCTTCGTGTTCGTCTTCCTCGTCGGCGGGGTGCTGAGCCTCTTCGGTTCCGTCTTCGGTCTCGGTCTGTCCGTCGGGATCCCGTTGACGCAGAGCAACGTGACGCTTGCCGGATCCATCGGGACGAAGGCGAAGATCATGGAGGGACTGCCGACCTACGTTCGCGATCGGCTCGCCGGGAACCAGAACTTCATCAACCAGAGCGGCACGCTGACGGTGGGGCCGGCGGAGGGAGCTGGGATCTTCGTCATCGGTGCGCAAGACGGTGCGCCGGCGATCGACCTCTACGTCGTCCTTCGCTGAGGCGTCGGCGGTGGTGGAGATGACAGTGACGCACGGCTCGCCTCGCGGTATTTCGCGAGCGCCGCACGTAGTGCGCTGAGCACTTCGCCGTTGACGTGGGTCGGCCCCGCATCGATGGCGGCGAGAGCGACTTCAGCGGCGGTCGACAACTCCTCCGCGGCGGCGGCGATGCGGGCATCCCGCTCGATCACGCGTCGCACGTCGTTCATCACGGCGCGTCGCCGTCGCCGTTGCTCCGCGGTGTCCGAGTCGTTGCGCGCCGCTGGATCGAACCGCCCGCGACGATCCATCTTCATGATCTCCTCAGCTCGGCCGCCGCGCTCACCACCAACAACTGAGGCCAATTCTCGAGGCACCTGCACTGTCCAAGCAAGAGCGACAGATGAGTTCTGGGGAGGACAATCGTCTGATTATCGAAATCCAACCTGGGGGGAAGAGTTGTGAAAGAGCCTCGTTCGAGAAACGGCGGCGCGATCGTGTCTGATCGCGGCGGGATCATCCCTGATGCGCAACAGCGAGTTCAGTCGGCCATCGATCAACTGGTCGAGTCCGGCGCCGAGCGCGGGGTGCAGGTCGCGGTTTACCGCGAAGGCGAGCTCGTCGTCGATGCGGTCAGCGGTGTTGCCGACCCGGCGACCGGACGTCCGGTCATGTCGGATACGCCCTTCTACAACTTCTCCATGGTCAAAGCCGCCGCCTCGACGATCGTGCACATGCTGGTGGAGCGTGGCTCTTTCGGATACGACACCAGGGTCGCGCAGCTGTGGCCAGAGTTCGCGGCGCATGGCAAGCAGGCCGTCACGGTGCGGCAGGTCCTGAACCACTCGGCCGGCGTGCCCGGCATTCCCCTGACCACGACCGCCGAAGACCTGTGCGATTGGGACAAGATGTGCGCGGCGATCGCCGACGAAGAGCTCTGGTGGGAACCTGGCACCAAGATCGGTTACCACGCCTACACCTTCGGCTACCTCGTCGGAGAGGTCGTTCGTCGCAGCACCGGCAAGCCGATCTCGCGTGTCCTCCGCGATCTCGTGTCCGGACCGCTCGGCGTCGCCGACGAGCTCTATTTCGGCATGCCACGTTCTGAACAGCCGCGGCTGGCGCGGCTCGAAGATGCGCCGCGTGACGCGCAGAGCGACGCAGCGATGGCGGCGATGCCCCCTGATCTCCCGATGTTCAAAGCGGCGCCGATGAGCCTGATGCCCACGGCGGTGCTCGGTAACCGCGCCGACATCCTCGCGGCCGACATCCCCGCGGGCGGCAAAACATCCGCGCGGGCCATCGCCCGGATGTACGGGGCATTGCTCGACGAGGTCGACGGGGTCCGGCTGCTCTCGCCGGAACGTCTGCGCGAGTCGACGGCCGTGTCGATGAGCGGCGTCGATGCCATCTTTGGCATGCCCACAACGTGGGCGCTGGGCTATTCCATCGGACGACTCGGCTCCACGCCCGCCGAGTCTCCGACCGCGTTCGGCGTGGGAGGCGCCGGCGGGAGCATGGCGTACGGCGACACTCGGACTGGGATCGCATTCGCCATCACGAAGAACCGGCTGACGCCCGACTTCACCGCGGCTACGAACCTGAGCCAGATCGTCAACGAGGCGCTCGCGCAGGATTAGCTCAATCCAGGAGAGTCAGGCCGAACCGGCAAATACGTTCTCGTTCTCGCGGCAGAATCTGTCTCGAGGGAACACTTATGCAGCGACAGGAGTGAAAGACGATGAGTGAGATGACAAAAGAGCGCACCGAGCCGCAGGGACCGCCCAAGCCTGATCCCGCCCTCAGGCTCCTCGATCGCTTTGTGGGGACCTGGGAGATGAAGGGCAGGACGCTCGACTCGAGCGTCGATAACGTGAGCGGCAGGACGACCTTCGAATGGCTCCCAGGCGGCTTCTTTCTGCAGCAGCGCGTTCGACTGAATTTCGCGGGCTACGAGATCCAAGGTCTCGAGCTGATCGGATACGACCCTTCGAGCGGCACGTTCCCGTCGACCGTCTTCGCGAACATGGCGCCGGCACCGATCCCGTACGTCTGGAAGATAGACGGGGACGAGTTGACGATCACAACCGAAGCACTCGGCGCGACGTTCCGCGGAAAATGGAGCAAGGACGGCACGACCTTTTCCGGAGGCTGGCGTCCGAACAAGGGACGTGAAGGCCCTGGCAACCCGCCCTACGACATCGCGGGGAGTCGCGCGAAATAGCGCACGCCCGCGAGGCGGTAGGAATCAGGATCGCGCGGCTCTTCGAAGCCACCTGGTCGTACCAGGAGTTCGTCGACGTGAGGCCTTTCGGGCCGGAGCTCGAGGGACAGGCGTACGCGTATTCGACGAGGGGCGGTCGCGTCAGTGGTGAGAGGCTCAGCGGCGACTACTCCCTGGTGCAATATCCGCGGCGCCGCTCCGACGACGTCCTCCTCCCCGACGCTCACGGCATGGTGCGAGCGTCGCGAGACCAGATCGTGATGACCCGCTTCGGCGGATTCGGCGTTCCGGCTGGACCGGGTCGCCGGGCGATCACGCACTGGATGCGCTTCGTCGCCGCTGGGGAATTTGCGTGGCTGAACGGCGTGATCGCTGCCGGCGTCGGCGTGTTCGTCGACGAGGTCGCGCGAGTCCGCTACGTCGAGATCGCTCCGACCCCGCCAGGTGAGACGGGCGACGAGGGCACGACCGGAGAGGGGCTGAAGTTCTCGCTTCTCGGCACCGCGACGTGGGAGTACCGGTCCCACGAAACGACACGCCCTTTCGGGGACCGCGAGGGTCAAGCCTTCGGGCAGAGTGTCGGCCGCGTCGACAACGGGGAGCTCGCCGGCTCCTGGCGCGGTTGGCACTACTCCGCGGTTCGGCGCGATGGTCTGAACCTACTCGACGCCCACGCCGAGGTCGCTACGAGCGCGGGCAGCGTCCTCGTCCGGTTTGGTGGACTGGCGACCCGACCAGTGCGTGACGAAACGCGTGAACACGGCGGTGTGGAGGTGCACTACGCGACCTTTCTGACCGAGGTGCCCAGACTCAATCATCTGAACACCACGCTGGCGTTCGGCGTCGGATGGGTAGGGAATCCCGGCGGCGTCACCCTGTCCTATTACAGTCTCGGCGCCGCGTCGGCATAGGCGACGTCGTTGACCGATCAGTTCTACTTCGCGACCGTCGCCGGAATCGCGTTGAGCGTGGCAGGGTTCGCCGGTCTTGTGACCGCATTGCGCGGGGACGGACGATGGTCTCGGATCGAGCTGTGGCGACTGCGGAACATCGTGGTCAGCTCCTTGATCCTGACGCTGGTCGCCCTACTGCCCGTACCGGTATATCGCGCGGTCGGCGGCGATGAACCGCTCGCGATCCGCATCATGAGCGCGCTGCTCGTGCTCCTCTTCGCGAACGTCATCAGGCTGTCCATCAGTGAGCGACGAGAGTGGCCCGGGTATCTGAAGAACGTCATCCTCACCGTCGGATTTCAGCTGCTCGTGCAGCTCGCAAATGTCTTCCTCGGTTCCCTTCCGTTGCTGATGCTTGGACTTCTGGGATGGCTGAGCTTCCCGATCCAGCTCTTCATGCGCGTGATCCAGGATTTTCGGCCGCCTACGCGCGAGGAGTGACGTGGTGCGATTCAATACCAGTGATGCGACAGCCAGAACGACCAGGCGCGGCACGAATTGCCGTAGCTCGCTCCGATGTACCAGAGTCCCCAGCGCACCTGCGTGACAGGGTTGTAGCTCCAATCACCGGCGAAGCTCGCCATCTTGCTGCCCGGCAGCGCCTGCGGAATGCCATATGCGCCTGACGAGGGATTTCGCGCGCCCGGGTTCCAGTTCGACTCGTGTTGCCAGAGGGCATCGAGGCAGGTGAACTGACTCGGGCCGATGTGGCTCATCGCGTACACCCGCGCATCGGCGACACTCGGGACGACAACGGGGGCCGGCGTCGCGACGATCTGCGGCGGAGCAACCGGGGCAGCCGGCAGCGCAGGCTCTGCGCTGGGAGAAGCGCGGCGGAAACGCGCGATGGTCGAGGCGCGCTCCGTATTCGTGAGCTCGATCTCACGCGCCGCTGTCTGCGGTGGGCGCGTTTGCGCCGGCGTGAATGCGACGAGTGTGAGGACTGTGACGACTGCGGACAACGCGACGGTCGCGAAGGTGCGCGGCATCGTGTCACTCTCCAGAACGCCTACGGGACGCGATGCTCCTGGAAGACGCTCAGTCATATCGGTCGCTCGCTCGAGGAGCGGGCCCGCATCGCCGTTTCTGCAGCGTGCGCGGGCCGCGTATTTAACGCGCGGCGACGCGACGCATAACGGAAAAATCTGATCACCGCATAAGCGCCACGCGGACGAGCGAGCTTGCTAGGACTCGCCTCGCTGGGTAATCGCGGCGAATCGCGAGCGCACCTCCGCCGGCGACACGGCGGTTTGGGAGACGAGTGCCGCGGAAGACACAGTCTCGAGATCGACGCCCCGGATCGCGCGGCGCACCGCGGCGAGATTTGACGGCCCCATGCTGAGCGATCGGACACCGAGGCCGATCAATGCGAGTGCTTCCACGGGATCGCCGGCCATCTCGCCGCACACCGATAGCTCGATCCCAGCCCGTGCCGCGGCTTCGACCGCATAGCGGATCAGCCGCAACACGGAGGGATGCAATGCATCGCGGTAACGTTCGAGGTTCGGGTTACCGCGGTCGACGGCGAGGGTGTACTGGACCAGGTCGTTCGTGCCGATGCTGGCGAAGCGGATGCGGGAGAAGTAGCTGTCGGCAACGAGGATGGCGGATGGGATCTCGAGCATCACGCCGAGCTCCATCTCGCCGATCGCGTCGCCGCGTTTGACGAGCTCGCGTCTCGCACGCGCGTCGAGGTCGAGAAGGATGTCGACATCCGCGGCGTCGGCGACCATCGGCGCCATTACCTTGACGCGCCCGTGGATCGCGGCGCGATAGCACGCGCGCAGTTGTGTGATGAAAAGGTCGGGCTCGTGCCGCGCCAGTCTGAGGGCACGTACGCCAAGGAACGGGTTCGCTTCCGGAGCGCGCTGCAGGTAGGGGATCGGTTTGTCCCCGCCGACATCGAGCAATCGGATGGTGATCGCGTGGGGCGCGAACGCGCGAGCAACGGACGAATACGCCTCGGCCTGTTCGTCCTCGGACGGCGGCCTGGAGCGTTCGAGGAAAAGGAATTCGGTGCGGAAGAGTCCGACGCCGGCGGCGCCGAGCCTCACGGCGTCCGTGCTCTCGCTCGGTGCGCCGATGTTGGCCAACAGGGTCACGAGGGCTCCGTCGCGCGTTGCTGCCGGTTGCGTCGCTTCGGCCGCGTCCCGCTCTCGGCCGGCGCGCACGTCCGCATCTCGCTGTGCGAATCGGGCCAGATCCGACGGATCCGGATCGACGACAACGAGGCCGGTCGATCCGTCCATCAGAAGCTCGACGTCGCTCCCGGCCGCTTCGAGGACCGCGAGCAGATCCGGAACGCCGACGACCGAAGCGATGCCGTACGCCCGGGCGAGGATCGCCGCGTGGGCCGTTGGCGACGAACCCTCGAGGGCGATGCCGAGCAGGCGATCGCGTGGCAACGACGCGGTCAACGACGGCGGCAAGTCACGCCCGATCACGATCGCGGCTTCATGCAGACCCGCGTCGGCCGATCCGAACCCGGCCAGACGCCGAGCGATGTTCTCGGCGACGTCGAGTACATCCGTGGCGCGCGAGCGGAGCAACTCGTCGTCGAGCGCGGCGAGGCTATCGGCGACCGTCCGCGCGGCCGCAGCGATCGCGCCGATACCGTCGGTCGCCTCGCCGCGGATGCGACGAGCCGCGTCGTCCAGCAGCTCCGGATCCTCTGCGATCGCGGCGTGCGCGGCGAAGATCTCGGCCTCACCTTCATGTCCAGCCTCGTGCACGCGCCCTGCGAGCGCGGTCGATGCTTTCGCCACCGCGGCCGCCGCGTCCTGCAATCGCCGGACTTCGGCATCTTGCTGGTCGGGGCGGATCCGCATCGGCGCCGGCAGCGGCGGCCGCTCGATGCGCGTCCAACGGCCGCGCGCAACGCCCGGCGAGGCCGGCACGCCCTGAAGCTGCCGACGATGCTGGCCGATCGGTGGCAATGCGGAACGAGTATCGGCCGCGGTCATCGGCTCGCGACTCCGACCAGCCCGCGGCGCACCGGACGCACGCGATCGATCTCAGCGCGCACGGTGACGGTCGCGATGTCGTCCGGGCTCACAGGACGCATCCACGTGCTCGTCGAACGGACGGCTGCGACAGACCACGCCACAGCGGTCGCAAGCGCGCTCGGGCCGCCGCCTGAGGCGAGGTAACCCGCGAGCAACGCGTCGCCGGCGCCGACCGTGTTCGCGATGTCGTTGACGCTCGCCTCCGCGTGCACCGCGCGGTGCCGGTCGACGTACATCGCCCCGTCGGATCCGAGGCTCACAAGGACAGCGCCGACGCCGCGCGACACGATCCGCCGCGCGCCATGCAACACGTCGCCGAGGGTCGCAAGCCGCTCTCCGAGAAGCGCCTCGAGCTCTGCCAGGTTTGGCTTGATCAGATCGATGCTCGGCGACACGCACGCCCGCAGCGCCGCGCCGCTCGTGTCCACAGCGATGCGCCGTCGTGGCGAGGCCAGACGCGCGAGTCGCGCATAGAAGTCGGACGGCGTGCCAGGTGGAAGCGAGCCGCAGCCGAGGACCCACTCCGCGGCGATCCCGCCGGCGGTCGCAAGCAGCGCGTCGACGTCGGATTGGGCGAGCTCCGGTCCAGGCTCGTTCAGCTTCGTCACCGTGCCATCGGCCTCGACGATCGTCAGGTTGGTCCGCACGGCGCCAGCGGTCGGCACCGGCGCGACCGGCACCGCGTCGTCGAGCAGCGTCAGGTACGTCGTGGCGGACTCCGACGCGAGGGGCAGGACCGCGACCGTCTCGAAGCCGTGCATATGCAGCGCCCGCGACACGTTGAGACCCTTTCCTGCCGCCTCGGACCGCGGCGCGGAGGCCCGGTTCAACTCTCCGCGCTCGAGGCGATCGACGCGCACGGTGCGGTCGATGCTCGGGTTCGGCGTCAGCGTGACGATCACGCCGCGTCTGCGGACCAGTAGCGCGCGAACAGTACCGCTTCGGCCTCGGTGGTCCACGCGCCGTCCTCTCCAAGTGCGGCGGCGATCTGCGGATCGGCCGCCGCGAGGTCCTCGAGCGACGTCAGCGGAAGACTGCGCAGCTGCGGGAAGATCACGATCTTCCCCGGAAAGCGGCTTTCCATCAGCGCGTGCAAGCCGTCGGCCGCGGCCTCGATCCCCCCGACCGCGGCGAGAGCGTGTCTCGGCGACAGTTCGCCGGCGAGCGTCTTGTCGACCACGCGCTGTTGGTCGCCAATCCGCGATCCGGACGTGCCGGTGTATTGGGCACCGTGCAAGAAGACGCGCGAGAGATCGAGCGGCGCACGGGTGCCGACCGGAACGCCGGCGAACACGACAAGCATGCCCCGCGGCGCCATCGCCCCGGCCGCGTCGGCGATCGCGCGAGCGCTGGGTGCGCTCACGATCACATCATCCGCGCCGCGGCCTCCGGTCAGTCTGGCGACAAGCGCCGCCAGCTCCTCGCCATGAGGGACCGCCATCGTCAGGTCGCGGCCGTATTCGGCCGCCACCGGATCGAGCCGCTTCTTCGCGGCTTCCAGCCGATCGGCGTCGAGGTCGATCCCAATGAATCGCTCGGGTCCATCGGGTAGGCGCAACGCGCGCTCGAGATGCATCTGTCCCATCGGCCCCGCGGCGCCGACGAACAGCGCCACCCCACCCGGCAATAGCTCGGCGCGATTGCGAGCGGCGCCATAAGCGGCGCCGACATCGGGTCCCGGTGAACCGACGTATGCCGTGTAGTGGTAGTGGATGCGGCCGACATCGATGTCGACGGGTCCATCGAGCGGGGCATCACCGACGAGGTTCAGGACGCCGCGGAATGCGAGCGCATCGGCCGCCTCGCGCACCCGCTGCGCCGAACGAGGCGCGAGCATGATGACGTCGTCGAACGGGCCCTTCACCGCGGCCGCGTCGGCGATCGCGATCATCGTCTCGGGGGCGGCCGCTGCGCGGATCTGCGTCGCGACGTCGCGAGAAACCTCCGTGAGGACGATCTCGCGTGAGCCGGCGAGAATCCGTCCAAACCGGTACGGGTGCGCGTCGCCGACGTTGCCGACGACCCAGGCGCGGCCACCGGCCAGCGGCTCGAGCCGGCGGCGCTGCGTATATGCGGCCTCGACGCAGGCCCAGGGCTCGGTGAGCGCGGTCTCGGCGTAGCCGAAACGGTCGTCCACTTCGACGACGTACGCGCCGTCGTCCGCGGCGAGCACCTCCGGCCCGATGAGGTGGTAGCCGATGAGACCGCCGGGGATGGTGTACCCGTACGCCGTGCTCCTGCCATTGACGTAGATGTCCGGCTGTATCGCTAGGCGCTGCCCAGGGTGGAAGCGCGTCGCGAGATCGGATCCGACGGTGACAACAGTCACCGCCGCCTCATGCCCGAGACGCGTCGGCTCCTGCGCGAGATCGCGGCCGTAGAGCTTGGGGTGGTCGCCGCCGAGACGGATGAGCTTCACGTCGGAGAAGCACAGACCGACCGCATCGACGCGCACGAGGATCTGGTCGGACGCGGGGGAGCCCACGGCAACCGCTTCGGGACGTCCATCGCGGCCAACTCGTTCGACGCCGACACCGTAGACATTCCACGCCAGGGTGCGCGTCGGGATCGATCGCGGGTGGCGGTATGCGGTGTAGGCCGCCGTGGTCGCGATCATTTCGGCCGCGGCAAGTCTGCGGCCTTGAGCACACGCCCGGTCGGGTCCAGCAGCCCGACCTTCGTGCCGAGCGTCAGCGGGCTCGCCGCGAACAGGTCGGCGGCGTTGATCACGAGCCACCGGTATCCGCCGAGGCTGGCCAGACGTTTGACGGCGGGGCCGATCTCGGATCCGGTCGCGGCGACGTTGATCCGTCCCTTGCTGGCGACAAGGTCGGCGATGCCGTCGGGATCAGGCGTCGCCTGAAGCGCGGTCATCGCGGAGGCGAGCAGCGCGTCGCGATCGAGCCGCGACATGTCAGGTCGCCGACGCGGGCGTGACGATCTCGGCGACGGCATTGACCGCGGCACGCGCGTCGCTGCCCCGCGCGATGATGCGGATGCGATCGCCTGTCGCCGCACCGAGTCCGAGGATCGCGGTGATACTGCGCGCGTTCGCGCGCCGCCCTCGTGTTTCGATCGCGACCTCCGCCGCAAACGAGCGCACGCGGTCGACAACAGTGGCCGCGGGACGCGCGTGCAGTCCGGCCGGGTTGGTGATCGTCAGCGCGAGCACCACCTCGTCGCTCTCCGTCGGCTCGCCGTCGGTGCGGGGCGCGCCATCGCCGGCCGTCACGAGGGCGCGATGGATCTCCATCGCGTCGGGAGTGCGCGCGAGCTGCGCGCAGAGCTTGTCGTCGTCGATGATCGTCGCGATGCGCGAGAGCACGCCGACGTGCTCTTCGGACGTCGCGGCGAGGCCGACCACCAGAAATGCGCGCTCCTCGCCCCAGGGCACGCCGGCGGGGAACTGCGCGACGGCGAGGCCGGTCTTGAGCACCGCGGTCCGCGCCTCGTTGGTGCCGTGAGGCAGCGCGATGCCGTTTCCGAGATACGTCGAGATGATCAGCTCGCGCTCGCGCATCTCGTCGATGTAGTTGGCGGTCACTCGCCCATCACGCACGAGCATCGACCCGACGAGCTCGATCGCCGCGTCCTGCGTGCTCGCCGTCGCACCGACAACGATCGCGGTGGGGGAGAGGACGCCGGTCACGATTGCTCCGCGACCAGATCTTCGCCCGTCTTGAGGCTCTGCACCAGGCGATCGGAGGCGGTGTTGTTCATGAAGTTGCGGAAGGTGAGCACGACCGCGCCGGGCGCCACACGACGCGCGCGTTCCGCCAGCGCCTCATGGGCGATGACCACATCGGTGTCGGCCGGGATCTCGTTGACCGGCGAATGGATGACGCGGACCTCGCGTCCAAGATCCTTGATCCGTTTCTTGAGCTGATTCGCCCCGATCAGGCTTGAACCCATTCCCGCTTCGCAGGCGAACGCGACGACCTTCACGTCCGCGGCACGTTTCGCAAGCATGCGCTCCACCTCCTCCCCAGGGGATCGCCATCGGCCGGACGCCGTTCCGGACCGGCCGATGGCGAGAAAACTCTCGCGGTTACGCGGGCTGCGTGACGGGACGCTGTGCCGGTGCCTTCGTGGCGGCAGCGGTGTCAGTCTCCTGCTGACGCACGGGGTACACGCGCAAGATGAAGGTACCGACCAGGAACGAAGCAATGGCTCCCACTGCGACTCCGCCGAGGACGCCCAGATGTTGACCCGGCGGCGTCACCGCCAGGTACGCGAAGATGCTTCCCGGGGATGGCGTCGCGACAAGTCCGGCCTTGGTGGCGGCGAAAACGATGTCCGCCGAGATACCGCCCGCCCACATCGCCACGATCATGATGGGGTGGGAGAGGACGTACGGGAAATAGATCTCGTGGATGCCGCCAAGGAAGTGGATGATCATCGCGCCGGGCGCGGAGGCCTTCGCCAGGCCCTTGCCGGCGACCCAGAACGAGAGCAGCAAACCGAGGCCCGGACCGGGGTTCGTTTCGAGCAGGAACTGAATGGCCCGCCCGTCCCGCGCGGCATCGATGACTCCGAGCGGAGCGAGGACGCCGTGGTTGATCGCATTATTTAGAAACAGGACCTTGGCGACTTCGATCGGGATGTCGGCGAGCGGAAGCAGGCCGGCATTGATAATCGAGTGCACGAGGTCGCCCAGCGCGTTGGAGAACGCGGTGATCACGGGCCCAATGGCGACCAGACCGAGGACCGCGAGGATCGCCCCGAGGATCCCGGCGGAGAAGTTGTTGACGAGCATCTCGAAGCCAGTCGGGATGCGCTCAGCGAAGATGTTGTCGAACTGCTTGATCAGGAATCCGCCGAGCGGGCCGGCGATCATCGCGCCGAGGAACATCGGCACCGATGCGCCCACCACGATGCCGGCGGTGACCACCGCGCCGACCACGCCGCCGCGATGCCCGTAGACGAGCTTGCCACCGGTGTAACCGATGAGTATCGGAAGCAGGTAGGTGATGAGCGGACCGACGAGCTTCGCCAGCGTCTCGTTCGGTGTCCAGCCCGTCGGGATGACGAACGCGGTGATCAGGCCCCACGCGATGAACGCGCCGATGTTGGGAATGACCATGGCGGCGAGGTTGCCGCCAAAGCGTTGAAGCCGCTCTTGCACAAGGTTCCCCCTCTCTCCCGGTGTGATGGGGCGGCAGCATCAGCGCCTTGGCAACTTGTCACAAGTCCCAATCTGGCGAGACCGACTTGTGACAATTCTGCGAGGCTAGCGGCGGGGCTCGCCGAGGATATGGCTGAGCCGCCGGATGTCGCGCTCGTGGAGCAGCGGGCTGACGACGATCGATCGGACCTGGTCCCCGTCGGCGTCGACGGGCACCGTGCTGATGACGATTTCCGTCTCCGTCCCGTCCGAGCGGTGCTCGAACGCCGCTTTCGACACCACCCGCATGACCTCGATCTGCGGGAACAGCGCGGCGAGGCGCGACACCAGGATCCACGCCGTGGCCATACCGGCGGGGCACACAACCGTGACGCGAACCTTCGGGCGTAGCCGGTTGCGCTCCAACGAGCCGGCGAGGTACATCGTCAGAAAGCCGACCTCCTCGGGCGGGACCGGATTCCCAACACCCAATTCGGCCACGATCTGGGACGCGGCCTCGTAGACGTCCGGATAGCGCTCGCGCACCTCGTGGTCGAGAGGATTGCTGACCGGGAGGCCGTAGCGCAGACGAACGCGCAGCCGTTGGATGTGCTCGGCGAGACTTCGCCGGAGCTGGATGTCGTCGGCGAGCGCGGGATGAATGCGCTTCGCGGCCGAGAGCACGAGCCGCTCGACCTGCTCGCTCTCGTCGTCGGTCGACGCGGGTGTGCCGACGAGCTCCGCGAAACCCAGCAAGAACTCGGTGATCGCGGCAGTGTCGACCTCCTCCAGCGCCAGGCCGACCTTGCGTTCGACCGCGACGGCGATGGCTGAGGCGGCTTCGGCAACGGGATGATCGATGAGTGATCGCAGCTGTCCGCTCCTAAGTTGGGCCCGCCGACCGGCTCGGACTCTGCGGGCGACGATCGCCAGGTACACGCTTCCCGCGGTGGTCATCGGACCGGTGCTATCGAGCTCGCGGATCTGCTCGGTGAGGATCGCCCGATACGTCGCCGCTTCCAACGAATCAGCGAAGCTGATGAGCGGATCCACGTGGCGTTCGGGTTCGACCGCTCGCGATCCGTTCCTCGGGGCCTCGGCGAAGAGGATGTCCTGCGGCACCGCATCGAGGATCAGCGCGAGAAGAGCCTTGCGCACGTCGATTTCGTCGCCCCGGATCGCGAGGCCGACGCCGGGCAGCCGTTGGAGGTGGAGGCGATGCTCTTCGAGCCAGCTCTCGGCGTCGCGAACATCCCGTCGCACGGTCTGGCGAGACGCCTCTAGCTGCCGCTCCAGATCGAGCATCTGGAGCGGCTCCGGTGCGCGATCCAGCAACGCCGCAAGAGCGCGTACCCGCCTCCCAGCCGGGTCCAGGACACGCGGCCCGGTGGCCAGATCGAGCGCCGCCGCCACGGCGCGACGCTGCTCATCGCTGCCTTCGAGCCAGACGCCGACGCCCGGCCGACGAACGACGCGAAGGCCGGCGTCGCGCAAGTAGCGCTCAATGCGCTTCAGGTTGTAGTGGACCATTCGCGGCGTCAGCCGCAAGGCACTCGCGATGGAGCGGACCGTTGCCGGCGATGACTCCATCAGGAGGTGCCGAGCGATGCGCGCCTGACGAGTGTCGAGCGGCACCACATTCGCCATCTCCGCCAGATTCTCGCACCGGCCCTGACGGTGGCGACGACTACGCGGCCTTCGTCCCGGGACGGCGGTACGCGAGCGAGAGCACTCCGGTGCTGAAGGTGCGGGAGTGGACGAGCTCGAGCGGAGCGGTCTCGGCCCATCCGTCGAAGAGATGCCGCCCGGGGCCAACCAGAATCGGGAAGATCATCAGATCCAGCTCGTCGAGGACGCCGTCATGCAGGAGCGATCGGACGAGCGTCAGGCTGCCGACGATCCCGATGTTCTTCCCCGGCTGCTGCTTCAGCCTCGTTAGCTCGCCCGCGACATTCCGTCCGATCACCTTTGCCGGACCCCACGGCAAGTCGTGGAGCGTGGTCGACACGACGAGCTTCGGAGCCCGAGCAGCATGGTGTCGGCGGCGTCCATTCCCGACTGGAGCACCGACTGGGCTTCTGGGTTCAGATACGGGAACATCCACTTCTCCGGAGACTCAGCGACGCCATCGACGGACACAAAGAGGCTGGCATTGATCTGTCGCATCTCACTCTCACTTCCACGCAGAGCGGAGTTCTTCTCGTTGGACGGTTCGACCGCGCCGAAATCATCGCTCGCGGTAGATGGCTGCGAGGACGGGATGACCGCGATGAGTTTTGCCCCTCCGGCCCGTCCTAGCTGAAGATGCGATCTGTCTCCGAGCCGCAACCGTTGTTGACTGGCCTGGCTTTCGGCGAGTCGCCGCGCTGGCACGAGGGCCGCCTGTGGCTCGCCGACTGGGGCGCGCAAGAAGTTCTTGCCGTCGATCTCGATGGCAGGAGCGAGATCGTCGCCCGAGTGCGTTCATTCCCTTTCTGCATCGACTGGCTCCCTGACGGGCGTCTGCTGATCGTCTCGCGAGCGATCGGCGTCTCCTCCGCAGAGAACCTGATGGCTCGCTCGTGACGCAAGCGGATCTCGGCGGCGTCTCTCAACAGCCGTGGAACGACATCGTGGTCGACGGTCGCGGCAACGCCTACGTCGACAACATCGGCTTCAAGTTCGGAGTCGCCGAATTCGCCCCTGGCATCGTCGCACTGGTCACGCCAGATGGCTCGGCGCGTCAGGTTGCGGACGGGGTGGCATTTCCCAATGGTCTCGTCGTCACGCCCGACAACACCACGCTGATCCTGGCCGAGTCCTATGCGGCGAGGCTCACCGCCTTCGACATTGCGGCCGACGGCAGCCTGGCCAACCGCCGGGTCTGGGCCGATCTGGGCGATGGCGCTCCCGACGGTATTTGCCTGGACGCGGAAGGCGCGATCTGGTACGCCGACGTGCCGAACAAACGCTGCGTGCGCGTTCGCGAAGGGGGTCGCGTGCTCCAGACGGTGCAGTTGGATCTCGGCTGTTTCGCTTGCGCCTTGGGCGGCAGCGAGGGGAAGACACTGTTCCTCGTGGCACGCGAATGGCGCGGTCCGGAGAGCATGGCCGACACGGCACGAACGGGTACGGTCCTAACCGTTGAGGCGCCCGCCGCCAGATCCGGCTGGCCGTGATCCCCATCTCGGAGCATTTGAGAAAGATGCCACCGGCAGTGCGTCCGATCGTGCAGTCGGCGCGCCGCACGGTGAAGGACGTGGCTCCGCGCGCGAAAGAAGTTACGTACAACAGCCGGCCGCCGCGTTCGAGCCGGGCGATGTGGAAACTTGTCCGCTACGCCGTCGAAGACGAGTACCCGGTCGCGATCGGCACGTTTCCGACGTACGCCGTCCTGTTCTTCTCGCGTGGCAGCGAGCTCGATGACGGCAGCGGTCTGCTCGAAGGCTCGGGAAAGGACTTCCGGTTCGTCAGGCTGCGGACGCCGGAGGACGCCGGCCGACCGCCGGTGCGGCGTGTGCTGCGGAGAGCATTCGCACTGGTGACGGCGCAGGGCAAGAAAAACTGAATCGCGACGTACTGCGTATCAGCGCGGTCGACGCCCGGCGCCTCGCGATAGCGGCACAGTGGCTGGCGGGACCGCAGGCCAAGAGCACGAGAAGCGGAGCGCTCGCGGTGACGCGCCAGATCGGGTACCTGCAGCTCGACCCAACAAACGTCGTTGCTCGGAACCCACTCCTGGTGTTGTGGAGCCGGCTCGGTCGTTACGACCCCACCGTTCTCGAGGATCTCCTTTGGAAGCGGCGCGAGCTGTTCGAGACGGTGTCGCTCATCGTCCCCATGAGCGATCTGGCGATCCATTCCGGGTCGATGCGGGCGTACCGCGCGGCCACGTCGGCCCGCTCGGCGCGATTCACCCGCGGAAGTCTCGAGGGGGCCGGTGGCGGCACCTGGCCGGAGCGCGCGGCAGAGATGCTCGCCCGGAACCCGCAGCTACGGCGGAGCGTCATCGCGCGCCTGAAGCGCGACGGACCGGTCCCGCTGACGGCGTTCGAAGACCGTGCCATCGGCAGCTGGACGTCCGGGCGGTGGGACGACGAGCGGAACGTGACGCTGATGCTGGCGATCCTCCAGCGCCGCGGCGAAGTTGTGGTCGCCGGGCGCCGGCGCGGACACAAGCTCTGGGCCGTCGCGGAGGCGTGGCTGCCGAAGAGCGCCCCGCTCGCGCCCCCCGCGCTGGCGCGTGAGGCGATCACGCGAGCGCTGGGCTCACTCGGGATAGCGACGCTGAAGCAGCTGCGCTGGCACCACGCTTTCGGCTCGCTTGTCACGCGCGAGGCGCTCGATGCGTGCGAGCGCGACGGCTCGGTCGCGCGCGTGGAAGTCTTCGATCGCGAAGGCACCTGGCGCGGCACCTGGTACGCGCCCAGAGACATCGCGAAGCGGCTGCTCGCGGTGCGCGAAGGGTGGCGGGGACGCACCACGCTTCTTTCTCCGTTCGACAACCTCGTCACCGACCGCGACCGTACCGAACAGCTCTTCGGATACCGCTACCGCATCGAGATCTACACACCGCTGCACCTGCGCAAGCTCGGATATTGGGCGATGCCTGCGCTGCACGACGATCGGATCGTCGGCAGCGTCGATCCGCGCTTCGATCGCGACCGCGAGGAGCTCGTGGTGAACAAGGTCGTTCTCCAGCCCGACGCGCCACGGACGGCGATGCCGGCGATCAGGACGGCGGTCAAGGAGCTTGCCGACTTCGTCGGAGCGAAGAGGGTGCGCTGGCGCTAGCCGCGCGAGGGTTCAACTACCGATCTCAATCGTGACCGGAAATGAGAACGCTCCCTGCCATTCGGCGGGGAGCGTTCTCTGTGCCTGATCGGTTATCTCGCGGTCTTCCGCTTGAGACCCTCGAGCACCTCGGCGAAGCGCTCCCAAGTCTCGCGGGCGCCAGACTCCGCACCGGACTGCATCATGCCGTCGCGGTCTTCCTTGGTGTCGAAGACGCTGGTGGTCGTGATTCGCGTCCTGCCGCCAAGATCCTCCAGGATGAGTGTCTCGACCGAGATGTGACCCGGCAGGCCTTCCCACTCGAAGGTCTGGACGATCTTCTCTGGCGGCACGATCTCGCGATACACACCATTGAACCCGTGCTCGCCACCGTCGGCCGCGCGGTTGATGAACCGCCAGGCGCCGCCTGGTCTGACATCCATCTTGTCGACGATCGTCTCGTACCGCCTCGGCCCCCACCACTTCGGGATGAGCGTCGGGTCGGTGATCGCTTTGAAGACGAGCTCGCGAGGCGCATCGAACTCGCGGGTGATGACGATCTCACGGTCGCCACGCGCGCTGAACTTGGTGGAGCTTTCTGTCGCGGGCATTCTTCTTCTCCTCTTGTCTCGGTTCTCTGTCGCGATTACTTCCGCCGGCCGGTCCGCTTCTGCCCCTTCTGCACGTCTCTCAGAAACTCGTCGAGACGATCGAAGCTCTCTTCCCAGAAGCGCCGGTAGCGCTCGACCCAATCGGCGACTTCCTTGAGCCGCTCGGCCTCGAGCCGGCAGGGCCGCCACTGCGCTTCGCGGCCGCGCGTGATCAGTCCGGCTCGCTCGAGCACCCGGAGATGCTTCGACACAGCGGGGAGGCTCATTTCGAACGGTTTCGCCAGCTCCGTGACCGACGCCTCGCCCTTTGCGAGCCGCGACAGGATCGCGCGCCGCGTGGGGTCTGCGAGCGCGCCGAAGGTGAGGCTCAATCGCTCCGGCTGCTGCATCTGCCTGCTGTCCTACACCTCCCGGTTAAATAACTGAGTGGTTTAATACAACACCACTCAAACGATGTCAAGGGCGCCTCGAATGCAACGGGCCGCGGCCGGCCAGGGGAGCGGTGGCTCTCAGCCTTCGAGCGCGTCGAGGTCGTCCCGGGTTGGCGCTGACGACGTCGACGCGCTCTTACTCGGATGAATCCCGAACGGCTATGACCGACTCGCTACGGGCACCTTGTCGAGATAGGGCTGCCGCCACGCTGGAGCCTCGAACGGGGCGGCGAAGAAGCTCGTGATCTTTGCGATCTTGCCGCCGTGCAGCCCGATGAGCGACACCATGTGCCATCGCTCGCCGTTCGGGTACGTGACGATGCCCACCGCCGTGTACTCGTCGCCGCTGCCGTTGATCTGCAGCACCTTGAGGTTGAGATTCCCGCCGCCGGCTTCGCGTCCCGGATAGTTTTCGAAAACCTTGCGCCGATTCGCTTTGCCACGGAAGCGCTCGCCGGATTGCGGGTATTCCTCGAGAACGTCATCGGCGAGATGCTTTTCCATCTCGTCGAGGTCGTTGCTCTCGCCGGCACGTGCGTAGCTCTCGACGATCGCGCGGTTTGTGTTGTCACTCATGATCTGCCTCCCCTTCGGGGGCAGCATAGGCGCACCACCAACCTTTCCTGCCGGGATCGTGAGATCGATCGTCTCCGAGCCGGTCCTGGTCGGGTCAATAGACTCGGCGCGTGGAAGAGCCGTTGCGGCGCACTCGCCGATACTTCTTGGCTATCCGCGGGCGAAGATCTACATCCTCTCGGGCGAGGGGATCGCCGAAACCAGCTATGACGACACCGATATCGTCGGGTTGACGCGGACGTTTCTCGAGGATCTCGAGCGCTTCCTGCAGCACCTCTTCGAAGACGCGCAGACTTAGCCGCGGCCTTCGTCCGCGGTGACCGATGAGTTCTCGATCCGCGAGGGATCGGATAGACGGAACCGCGACGAGGCGACGCAACATGAGGTGACTTGATGGTCGCGACACGAAAGGCCACGACGAAGAAGACCACAGCCAGGAAGACGACGGCCGGCGGCAAGTCGAAGGATCCGGTCGACGCTTATTTCCAGCAACAGCCGCCGGACAAGCGCATCTTGCTCGAAAAACTGCGCGCCCTTGTCGCGAAGAACGTGCCGGATGCCGAGGCCGCGATCAAGTGGGGCGTGCCGATCTACCAGCGAAACGGCCGGAATATTTGCGCCCTGGCGGCATTCAAGGACCACGTCGGCCTGAACTTCTTCGCCTCGCCGGATGTGCTCGTCGACCCCGCCGGCAAGCTCGAGGGCAGCGGCAAGGGCAGTCGCATGTTGAAGGTGCGCAATGCCGCTGACATCGACGCTGGAAGCATTCAGCGCTGGCTGAAGGCGGCTGCCAAGAGCTGACCGCCTTACGGAGGTTCTGTCAGCAGGTAATAGTGCTGAAATTCGCTGTCGCGGCGCCACCCGCTTGACTCATACAACCTCTGCGCCGCGACGTTGGCGACGCCGGTCGCCAACCACAGGCCTCTGGCACCCGTTTCGATCGCATGTTGCGCCGCGCGCTCCAGAAGCCGGCGCGCGACACCCGACCGTCTGAGGTCGTGCCGGACAAACAAATCATTGAGGATCCAGATCGCCTTCATCGACACCGACGAAAACGAGGGGTAGAGCTGGGTGAACCCCACAGGCGCATCTGGATCGGAGCGGGCCACATAGATCACTGACTCCGAGCGGCGGAGACGCTCGCCGAGAAACGCCCTCGCACCGTCGAAGTCGGACCGCTGACCATAGAACTGCCGATAGCCGTCGAATAGCGGCACGAGGTCATCGAGATCTTCATGCCCGGCGCGCACGATGCGGACGTTCGCCGGCTCAGCGACCACGTCAAGACACTAGCCACGCGAGCCATGTCGCGCCCCGAGCTCGCGCGCGCAGGCTCGCGGCCTTGAGCAGTCGGCGAGGCGGGCGTAGGGTGTCGCGATCGAAGGAGGTCGCCGTTGACAAAGATCGAGGGCGCCATCGTGATCGATCGACCGGTCGAGGAGGTCTGGGCCTTCTTCGCCGCGATCGACAACATCTCGACCTGGTTTCCGCGGACTGTGAGCGTCATGGCGCCGCAGGATGGTTCACTCGAAAACGGGACCGTCGTCGCGCTCCGGCGCCGGTTCGGTCCCATCGAGGTGGGCTCGGAGCAGCGGATCACCGCGTGCGAGCCTCCACGCGTCATCGAATTCCAGGCCTCTGGGGGCTTGCTCGAAGGCAGCGGACGCACACGCTTGGAGCTCGCTTCGCTCGGGGCGACGACACGAGTGACAGTGAGTGCAGACGCGAGGGGCCTATTCGGCGTGCTCGCCGGTCTGGCCGGGCCGGAGCGCGACGCACAGCTGCTGGCGGACATCAGGGGCCTCGTCGAGGCGCAGCTCCGACCGGCGTCCCGGCCGAGCGTCGAGCCGGCGTTGTCCGAACCCGCGACTGCGGCCGCGCCGACAACCGAGGCCGTGGCCGCCACCCCCGCCGTCGAAAACCCGACGATCACGGCGACTGAGCTCCCCAGCTCGGATCTCGGAGAGGTAGTTGCTGAGATCCCGGCCACCAGTCCGCCGCCGACGAACGGGTCGGTCGGCGCGGACCAACACCAGACGCTGGCGGCCACCGGGGCCGGCCTGATCCTTCAGCTGCAATCGGAAGACGGACCGGCCGCGGCGTTCGAGGTGACGAAGACAGGCGCGACGCTCGGACGCGGCGAGGAGAACTCGATCCGCCTGAACGACCTTTCGGTCTCGCGTCGCCACGCGCGCATCTCGTACCGCCAGGGCGGCTACTGGATCAGCGATCTCGGAAGCACGAGCGGCACGTGGGTGGATGGGACGCGACTGAATGCCGCAGGGCGCCTTGCGGCGGGACAGATGATCGACGTCGGCGTCTGCCGTCTGACTGTGGCGCTGGCGTCCGACGCGGCCGCGCGGCAGACCACGGGCGCATCCGCACATCCAGGTGTTCCCGGCCGGCGCCGGCGCTCGCTGAAAAGCCCGAGCTAGCGAGACGAGCCCTGGAGCACCGCGTCGACGTCCTCGACGCGGACCGGCTTTTCGATGACGCGGTCGACATCGACGCCTGCCAGATCATCCGCCGGACGGGCACAGCTCGACAGCACGACGATCGCCGCGGTGCCACCTCGATGGCGGTACTCCCGGGCGAAGGTCGCGCCATCCATCACGGGCATATGCAGGTCGAGGAGGACCAGGTCGGGAGGCTCCGCGGCGGCCGCATCGAGCGCGTCGCGTCCGTTTTCGACTGGCTTTACCTCGATGTGGTGACTGCGCACGACGTCACACAGGAGGTCACGGATGGTCGGGTCGTCCTCGACGACCAGGACGCGACCTGGGCCCGCATGAAGTTGCGTCACGCAGACATACCTACACGCCGTATGCCATCTGTGCCGAATTCCCTAGAAAATTCGTAAATTCCTTCGCCACGGACTGCTGTGGGTCGCGCAGCCAAGCGTCCCCCCGTCCGCACCTCGCCGCATGCCCGAACCCGACGAAGTGGCCCGCGAGAGCCGACTGCCACAATCTCTGTGGTCACGGCGTCTTCAGGAAGCAGGAGCAAGGAGAGAGATCGGTGACCGAGACAGACCCGCGGACCGAACCCGCGCCCGCCGATCTTCTCGAGATCGCGGCCCACGACGCGATACAGCCGCTGCATTCGATCAAGCTCCAGCTAGACCTCCTCGCACGCAAACTTCAGAAGGGCGAGATCTCGACCGAGGCTGTCTTGGAGACACTGCTGATCATGAGCCGACGGACGTCGACGCTCGCGGCTCAGCTTCGCAGCGCGATCCAGGCACGTCGCGACGGCTCGTCGGCGTACGTGGTTCACGTCACGAGGTGCGATTTCACGGCGATCATCAACGGCGTGATCAAACAATTCGACCCCGGTGAGCGCGAGCGCATCATCCTGACCGGACACGAGCGCGTGCTGGAGGGATATTGGGATGGCGACCGCATCGCGCAGGTCATTCGGGAGCTTGTCGAGAACGCGTTCAAGTACAGCCCCGAGGGATCCCAGGTCCGGATCGAGATCGAATCCAACGGCGAAGTGGCCCTGACGGTGCAGGACTGTGGCGTGGGTCTCACGCTGAGTGAGCTCCAAAACCTGTTCCGGCCCTCCTACCGCTCCGAACGTGTCGTCGAAGTTGCCGGAACGGGCCTCGGCCTCTACGCCAGCCGTGTCATCGTGGAGGCTCACGGAGGACGGATCTGGGCCGAGTCCAGAGGAGCCGGCCAAGGGTCCGCCTTTCACATCGTCCTGCCGCGCTAGCGGTTGTCCCAGTGACTCGTGGCGGCCAGATAGTGCTTGACGAACGCGCGCTGAATCGCGCGCTGCTCGCAAGGCAGTTATTGCTTCGACGGCACAGGCTCAGTGCGTTCAAGACCATCGCGCGGCTCGTCGGCATGCAGGCGCAGATCCCGAACAATCCCTATGTCGCGCTCTGGACGCGACTGGCTGGCTTTCGGCCTGAAGAGCTGAGCCGCCTGATCACGGAGCGGCGAGCAGTGCGCATCGCCTTGATGCGCTCGACGATCCATCTCGTTACCGCAGCGGACGCCTTGACGCTGCGTCCAGCCGTGCAGCCGGCTTTGGATCGTTCGTTCAAAGCCAGCCCCTTCGCGCGCGCGGTCGCGGGAATTGACACCAACGAGCTTCGCGCGACCGCGCGAGGTTTCCTCGAGGAAAAGCCACGCACCACGGCGGCGCTGGGGAAGCTGTTACAGCGGCGCTGGCCGGACACGGACGCGACTTCTCTGGCGTATGCGATTCGGGCGCTGCTGCCGCTCGTGCAGGTGCCACCGCGCGGAACGTGGGAAGGGAAGGGCGCCTCGACGCACACGACCGCCGACAGCTGGCTCGGTCGCGCGCTGGAGTCCGAGATCCAGACGGACATCATGGTCCTGCGTTATCTGCGGGCCTACGGACCTGCCACCGTTGCCGATGTACAGGCCTGGTCCGGCGTGCCAGGGCTCCGCAATACCCTCGAGCGCCTGCGCTCGCGCCTGCTGACCTTTCGCGACTGGCGCGGGCGGGAGCTGTTCGATGTGGCGGCCGCGCCGCGACCGTCCGCCAGAACGCCCGCGCCGCCTCGCTTCCTGCCCGAGTACGACAACGTTCTGCTGGCGCACGCGGATCGCGCGCGCATCATCAGCGACGAAGACCGCAGACGCGGGGGCATCGGCAAGCCCACGGTGCTCGTCGATGGGTTCGTCCGCGCCACCTGGAGCATCCAGCGCTCTCCACGTGCCGCGACGCTGATCGTCGAGCCCCTCCGTCCCTTGAACGCGCGAGAGCGCGCGCTCGTCGCCGCCGAAGCCAAGCGGCTCCTCGCCTTCGTCGCCGGCGATATCCCGGCGCGCGACGTCCGCGTGACGGGATCTCGTGCCGCTGCGGCCTCCTACAGCGCGTCTAGCAACCAAAGCTAGACCACAGCGGGCACGGCCAGGGCGCCTTCCCCCGCTGTGGGGAGCGCCGCCCGGAGTCAATCGCGTCATCGTTGCCGTCGTGTTCGGTCGCTCGGGCCTCCTGACCCGCGCGCCATTCCTCTTCGTCGCCGTCGCCTTCGTGATCGCGTTCGGCGCGGCACTGCCGCTCGTGCAGACGTCCCTTTCGGCGCCCACGCTGCCGGCCGTCGCGGCCGGGGGACTCGCCCTGGCCGCACTCATCGTCGTCGTGCTGGTGCGGGCTCTGACCCGACGAAGCCACGACCTCTCTGGCGAAGTCACGGGCGTGACCGGGCTGCTGGAAGGCGAGCGAAAGACGCTCACCAGCGAGCGCACGCACTCGGACCAACGCCTTCGTGACGCGCAAGAGCAGCGTGCGCTGATCGAGAAGCGCCTGGCATCGTTGATCCGCGGCATTCCCGGCGCGGTCATCTGGTACGAGAAGAGCGGGGTCGTCGCCGCGGCCGATGGCACTGCACTGGCGGCGCTGTTCCCCGGCGAGTCGATCGTGGGACGGACGGTCCAGGAGTTGAAGGCGCGGCACGGCAACGCCGAGTGGAATTTCCGTCGCGCGGTGGCTGGCGAGGAATTCACCGCGATCGAGCAATTGCCCGACCTGCGCGTCGAGACGCGGTACATCCCGCTGCGAGACGGCACTGCCGTGTCCGGCGTGCTCGCGATCTCGATGGATCTGCGTGAACGGGACCGCCTCGAGCACGCGCTGCGAGAAAGCGACGAGCGGGCACGGCGGATCTTCGAGGAGATGCCGCTGGCCGCGGCGTTCGTCGGCGTCGACGATCGCATCCTGCTTGCGAATCGGCCGTTCAGTGAGGCGGTGGGCCTGGATGCGAAACAGCTCAGCTCGCTGACGCTCGGCGCGCTGAGCCATCCCGATGAGGCTGAGGCGGACCGCGCCATCCACGAGCGTCTGATGCGCGGGGAGATTCCGGCGTACCGCGGCGCGAAGAGGCTGATCCGCAAGGACGGCGAGATCATGGCGTTCGACGCGACCGCCACCGTGCTGCGGGACGTCGGCGGCCATCCGCTGTACGAGATCCTCATGTTGAAAGATGCGTCCGGCCGCGCCCACGACGAGCAGATCGCGACCCACTACTCCCGCCACGACCCCACGACCGATCTCCCAAATCGCGTCGCCTTCGACGAACAGCTGGAACAGTCGATCGCCAAGATGACCGCGGAGAAGCAGCGCCTCGGCCTCGTCGCGTTCGACGTCGTAAACCTCGGCGCGATCTCGCAACGTCTCGGACGGCCTGCCGCCGACACGATCCTGCGGGAGCTGGCTCGTCGCGTCGCGTCAGGGCTGTCCGACGCCGATACGCTGGCACGGATCGGCCGAGCGCAGTTCGCGCTCGCGGTCGCGCGACGAGGCGCCGCCGGCACCGCGGAGATGGTCGAGAAGCTTCTCACTGCCGTCGCCGACGGTTTCGCCATCGATAGCCAGCGGATCCATGCCGACCTCCGGCTTGGCTTCGCGATGTATCCGGAGGACGCAGAGGATGCGGAGCAACTCCTGCGACGAGCCGAAGCGGCACTGCACCACGCCAAACGAAACGACCGCCGCTACATCCGCTACGGCGACAACGTGCTGGTCTGATGGCGGGCGCCGTCGCGACACACCGGCGTGGCTCGTCGCCGCTGGGCCGAGTGGCCCTCGCCGGCCTGATCGCGATCGGGGCCGGATGGGCCTATGGGCAGTGGACCTCCTTCCCCCTGCAGCCGCTCGCCACGGACTCGGCGTCGCCGCCGACCGCGCAGCTCGCAAACGCCGAGCGCGCGCTGGCGCAGGCGCAGCAGTCGGGTAAATCGGTCCCGGTGACATTAACCTTCAGCGACGCGGAACTGACCGCCACCGCTCGTGAGGATCTGCCCTCGTCCTACAGCGGTTTCACGATCACGAATCCCGCGGTGCGCATTGAGACCGGGACGCTGACGCTGAACGCGCAGGCGATGATGGGTCCGCTCGGCGGCCCGTTGCTGGTGATGGGCCGGCCGATGGTGAGCAGCGGACGCGCGTCGGTCACTCTCGAGAGCGCGACGGTGGCCGGTGTGCCCCTGCCGGATCAGACGCGGGCGTCGATCGCGGCGAGCATCGACCAGGCCATCGCCTCGCTGGTGCCTGCGAAGTTGCGATTGACCTCGATCGTCGCGCGACCGGGTGTCCTCACGATCCAGGCCACGGCACAGCCCTAGCGCGCGAAGCTTCTCCCGCTCGCGTACCCACGGATTCGCGACCAGGCTGTTCAGACGGCAAAGGTCATGAACCTGCGATTTGGCTGCATTTTCACGCGCTCCAGCACACCACGTGTCCGCCTCTTGACACGGCGACCAAGCGACGGTGTATCTTGCCGCTCCCACTGATTCGAGGGGAGCGCCGCCGACCGCCGGCTCCAAGCCGGTCTGGTCGGCGGCTTTGATTTCACCCATACTCACCGCACGCCGACGACGCGGACACGACCCGCTGGCGAACGTCGAGAAGAGAGCCGGAACAAGGTGAGACCCGGCCGGCGCAGCAGCGGTCACCACCGCCGAGGTGCAAGCGCACGGGACCGCCCGTTACAGCGGATTCGAGCCCGCGACAGCGGGGAACTTGGGTGGAACCACGAGTCGACCTCTCGTCCCAAAAACGAGCAGGTCGATCTTTGTTTTTTCGGGAGGTCAGCAAAATGCCGAAGGTCGAACGCGGTCGCAGCGAAGAGGAGCTCATCCCGCTCCGCCACTCGACCGCCCACGTGATGGCCGGCGCCGTGCTCGACGTCTTCCCGGACGCCAAGCTGGGAATCGGTCCGGCGATCAGGGACGGCTTCTATTACGACTTCGATCTGCCGCGCCCGCTCACGCCCGATGACCTGCAGCGGATCGAGGTGCGTATGCGTGAGGTCGTCAAGCAGAACGTTCCGTTTGTGCGCGAGTCCATGACGCGTGAAGAGGGACTGCGGTTTTTCGCGGAGCGCCAGCAGCCGTACAAGGTCGAGCTCATCGAAGGGTTCGATCCCGATGAGGGCGCCGCGGGCGGCAGCGTCTCGATCTACAAGCACGCGAACTTCGTCGATCTGTGCAAGGGGCCGCATCTCGAGCGCACCGGGGAGATCAAGGCGTTCAAGCTGATGAGCATCGCCGGCGCGTACTGGCGCGGCGACGAGCACAAGCCGATGTTGCAGCGCATCTATGGAACGGCCTGGCCGTCGCAGGCGGATCTTGACCGATACCTCGCGCAGCTCGCAGAGGTCGAGCGACGCGATCACCGCAAGCTCGGACGGGACCTCGACCTGTTCAGCATCGACGACGAGCTCGGCTCCGGCCTCGTGCTGTGGCTCCCGAATCTGTCAGTGGTGCGGGAAGAGCTCGAGTCCTGGTGGCGGCGCATCCACCACGAGCGCGGCTACACGCTCGTGTACACGCCGCACATCGCCAGCGAGCGGATCTATCAACGCTCGGGACACATCGACAAGTACGGCGAGAACATGTACGGACCGCTCGAGCTCGAACAGGGGGAGGGGCCCCTGAGCGCGGAGCGCCGCCAACGCTTCTGGATCAAGCCGATGAACTGCCCCGGTCACGTCAAGGTCTTCCAGTCGCGGGTGCGCTCCTATCGGGAGCTACCGCTGCGTATCGGTGAGCTCGGTACCGTCTACCGCTACGAGCGCAGCGGGACGCTGCACGGCATGCTCCGCGTGCGCGGCTTCACCCAGGATGACTCGCACATCTTCTGCTCCTGGGCCGACGCCCAGGCCGAGATCGGCGGCGTCTTCGACCTTGCGATGGAGTTCATGAACGTCTTCGGCTACTCCGACCCGGTGATCTACCTCTCCACGCGGCCGGCCAAACGGCTCGGCACGGACGAGATGTGGGACAAAGCGGAAGGTGCTTTAAAGGAGGCGCTCGAGTGTCGCAAGGTGGCGTACAGGATCGATGAGGGCGGCGGTGTCTTCTACGCGCCAAAGATCGACATCAAGATGCGGGACGCCATCGGCCGCGAGTGGCAGGGCCCGACGATCCAGGTCGACCTCAATCTGCCTGAGCGATTCGACGTGACGTACGTGAACGAGAAGGGCGAGCGGGAGCGGGCCGTGATGATCCACCGCGTGCTGTACGGCAGCCTGGAGCGCTTCGTCGGCGGGCTGATCGAGCACTACGCCGGCAACTTCCCGCTGTGGCTGTCGTGGCTCCAAGTCGCCGTGATCCCGCTCAAACCGGCAAAGGCCGGCGACGGATCCGGCGCCGCGGCGCGTACGAGCGAATACGCCGACGAGGTGCTGGCGGCGCTGCGCGGTCGAGGGTTCCGCGCCGAGGTCGACCACCGCGACGCCGACATGCGCACCAAGATCAAGCAGGCGCAGGAGCGGAAGGCGAACTACATGCTCGTCATCGGCGCGCGGGAAGCTGAGGCCGGTACCGTCTCGATACGCCCGCGGCACGGCGCCCAAGAGCAAGGCGTGCCCTTGCGCGATTTTCTGACACGCATCGAGGAGGAGCGGAGGAGCAAGGCATTGCCACCGGATTTCCACGGCGCAGGCCCGAGCGTCGCCGAGGCCGTGGCCGAGCAGCGCGCAGGCACGTGATCTCTTGCCCTGGCCCGAAGCCGTTTGCTAGGCTGAGGCCGGTTTGTTGCGTCGCACCAGCTTCCGGCGGAGCGGCTTCGGGCTTTCGGCCCGGAGCGCTTTTGCTTTTGACTGAGCTCATCGAGGTTTCGTCCTAACGAAAGAGCTCCGGATCAATGAGCAGATCCGCATACCCTCCGTTCGCCTGATCGGGCCGAACGGCGAACAGCTCGGCGTAGTGCCGACACCTCGCGCGCTGCAGCTGGCCCAGGATTCCGGACTGGATCTCGTCGAGGTCGCACCGAACGCGCAGCCGCCGGTGGCAAGGGTCATGGACTACGGCAAGTACCGCTACGAGGAGCAGCAGCGCGAAAAGGAAGCGAAGAAGAAGCAGCGCGCGATCACGTTCAAGGAGATCCGTCTGTCACCGAAGATCGACGGCCACGACTTCGAGACCAAAGCCCGCGCCGGCGAGCGTTTCTTGGCTGAAGGCGACAAGCTGAAAGTGACGGTGCGATTCCGCGGCCGCGAGCTGGCGCATCCGGATATCGGGCGGGGCCTGCTGCTGAAGATGGGCGATCGCCTCAAGGAGTTCGGCCTCATGGAGCGTTCGCCGCTGCTCGACGGCAGGCAGATGTCGATGGTGATGAACCCGACGCATCGCGCCACCGTGCCGAAGGCCGAGGCCCCGAAGACGGAGGCCGCGAAACCGGCCTGATCGCGGACTGTCCCTGCTAGACTCAGATCTTCGACATCTTCCAGGAGGCTCCATGCCCAAACTGAAGTCGCATAGCGGCGCCAAGAAGCGGTTCGAGCCCAGCGGGCGTGGCAAGCTTCGGCGCAACAAGGCCTGGAAGGGCCACAACAACGAGCACAAGACGCACTCTCGGAAGCGTGCCCACCAGGGGAAGGCACTCGTCTCGAAGGCTGACCTGGCGCTCGTCCGCAAACTCCTGCCGAACCTCTAGCGAAGGAGTGACCAGATGGCACGCATAAAGCGCGGCGTCGCCGCACACAAGCGCCACAAGCGATTGCTCAAGGCCGCCGAGGGCCGCATGGGGACGAAGTCTCGTCTCGTCCGGCCGGCCCGGGAAGCCGCACTTCATGCGCTCGCATATGCGTACCGCGATCGGCGCGCGCGGAAGCGTGAATTCCGGGCCCTCTGGATCTCGCGGATCAACGCCGCCGCCCGAGCCGAGGGCATCTCCTACAGCAGCCTCATGCACGCCGCGAAGCTCGCGGGCGTGGGCCTCGACCGCAAGATCCTCGCGGACATGGCCGTCCGCGACCCCAAGGTGTTCCGCGAGTACGTCGAGCTGATTCGTTCGGGCAAATTGAAGAACACGACCTCGAAGTCCTGAACGCGAAGACGGAGAGAAGTAGGGAAGGTCCAGAGGCGCACAGAGAGCGGACCAGCGCTGAGAGGTCCGCCGTACTCACTCCCGAAGTTCGCTCCTGAGCCGCGCCGGCGAATGAAGTAGCCGGCACCGGGTCCTCCCGATACCGAGGGACGAAGAGCCGCGGAGACGCATCCGCGGAAATGCGGGTGGTACCGCGGAGGCCCTCCTCCGTCCCCAACACGGAGAGGGCTATTTGTTTGTTGGGAGCGACGTGGAAGAGATCGCAGCGACCAAGACCGTCGAGCAGCTCCGAGAGCTTCGCACCAAGCTGCTCGGCAAGAAGAGCCGGCTGTCGCAGGATCTCGCCGGACTCACCAAGCTCCCACCGGATCAGCGGCGGGCCGAGGGCGAGCGCCTCAATCGCCGCAAGCGGGAGCTCGAGGCGGCGTTCGACGAGCGAGAGCGGGCGCTCGCGGTCGGACAGCTCGATACGGCGCTCGAACGCGAGCGCGTCGACGTCACCCTTCCCGGCCGGCCGCTGCGTGTCGGCCGGCACCATCCGATCACGGCGACGATCCGCGAGCTGACCCGTGTCTTCACCGGCATGGGGTTCGAGGCTGTCGAAGGACCTGAGGTCGAGTGGGATTACTACAACTTCGAGGTGTTGAACATCCCGCGCGATCATCCGGCCCGCGAGAAGTACGCGTCGCTGTGGGTGTCGAATCCTCTCGGAGACGACCCGCAGCGACCGATGCTGCTGCGCACGCACACCTCACCGATGCAGGCGCGGATCATGGAGCGTCGAAAGCCGCCCGTGCGCGTGATCGTTCCCGGTCGGTGTTTCCGCTACGAAGCCACGGACCCGACGCACGAGTCGATCTTCTTCCAATTCGAAGGCTTGGCCATCGACGATCGGCTCACGATGGCCGACCTCAAGGGCGTGCTGTATTCGTTCGCTCGTCAGATGTTCGGTGGCGATCGCAAGATCCGCTTCCGCAACGATTACTTCCCCTTCGTCGAGCCCGGCGCCGACGTCGCCGTGGACTGTTTTGTCTGCGACGGCAAAGGGTGCCGCACCTGCGGCCACAGCGGTTGGATCGAGCTGCTCGGCGCGGGGATGGTCCATCCGAACGTGCTGCGCGCTGTCGGCTACGACCCTGATCGCTACCAGGGCTTTGCCTTCGGCGGCGGCGTGGAACGGCTCTCCCAGCTGCGCCAGGGCGTGCCCGACCTCCGCGCGTTCCAGCAGAACGACGTGCGGTGGCTCTCGGCGTTCGGGCAGGTGAGCTGAGATGCAGGTGCGGGTGCCGGTGAAGTGGCTCCGGGAGTACGTCGATGTCGTCGTGCCACTGGAGGAGCTGGCGCGCCTGCTGACGATGGCCGGGATCGAGACCGAAGTCGCGAACGACAAGGCCGAAACCTGGCGGCAGATGTGGGTCGCGACGATCACCGCGCTCGAGCGCGTCCGCGACACCGATCGTCTTCAGCTCGCCACCGTCAACTTCGGACATGGGACGAAGCAAGTCGTTACCGGCGCCTCGAATATCAAACCGGGCGACGTCGTCCCGTACGCCGAGGTGGGCGCCGGCTACATCGATGGCCACACCGGCGAGCGATCGACGCTCAGGCCAACGAAGATCCGCGGCATCAAGAGCGAGGGCATGGTCCTGTCGGAGAAGGAGCTTGGCCTCGGTCCGGACCACGAGGGCATCCTTCATCTCAATGGCGAGCACGAGGTCGGGACGCCGCTCGCGGAGGCGCTCGGGGAGAGCGTGCTGGTGTGCGAGCTGCAGCCGAACCGGGCCGATTGCCTCGGCGTGCTCGGAATCGCGCGCGAGGTCGCGGCCATCCTCGGCGCCGACGTGCGCGAGCCGCCGCTCGAGCCGGCGGTCGGCTCCGAGCGCGCCGATTTCCGCGCTCAGGTCGAGGATCCGGCTGGCTGTCCTCGCTACGACGCGGCGCTCGTGCGCGGCGTCCGCGTCGGGCCGTCGCCCGACTGGCTCTCCCAGCGGCTCGTGGCTGCGGGGCTCCGACCGATCAACAACGTCGTCGACGTCACCAACTACGTGATGCTCGAGACCGGCCAGCCATTGCACGCGTTCGACCGCCGACACCTGCGCGGCGAGACGATCGTGGTGCGGCGCGCGGGGAAGGGCGAGCGTCTGCGGACACTCGACGGCGTCGAGCGCATCCTCGATCCGACGGTACTGCTCATCGCCGACGCCGAGCGGGCCGTAGCCATCGCCGGCGTGATCGGTGGCGCCGACTCCGAGATCGCGCGCGACACCACAGACGTGGTGCTCGAGGTGGCGAAGTTCGAGAACCGCGGCATCGGTCGGACGGCGATGCGACTGAACCTGTTGACCGACGCTGCCCGGCGGTTCTCCTGGGATCTCTCGCCAGAGCTCGTGCCGTTCGCGCTGCGTCGCGCCACGCGACTGCTGCGGGAGATCGCGGGCGCCGAGACGTACGCCACGATCGATGTCTACCCCGAACGCAGACGGACGCCCAACATCCGACTGCCGTTCACCACGTTCCGCCGGTTGCTCGGTGTGGAGTTGCCTCGCGACCTCGTCACGGACGCGCTCCGCCGGATCGGCTGCCGCTACGCGGTCGACGGCGATCTGCTGGTGGTGACGCCCCCGCCGTGGCGCATGGACATCAACATCCCCGAGGACGTCGTCGAGGAGGCGGCGCGGATCGTCGGCTACGACCACATCCCGCTGCACATCCCGAATGGCCAGCTGATGCTGCACGAGCGGCATCCGGACGTGGAGTTCCGCGAGCGCGCTCGGGATGCGCTGGTCGGTTTCGGCCTGCAGGAGGTCATCAGCCATGCACTCATCGACCCGGCGTGGCTCTCGCGGCTGACTCCAGATGGCGCCCAGGTCGGCCCCGAGCCGCTCCGAGTCGCGAATCCGACCAGCGCGGAGCAGTCGATCGTGCGCAACACCCTCGAACCGAGCCTCCTGGACACAGCCCGGCGCAACGTCAAGTCGGTCAACGGCCTGGCGCTCTTCGAGATCGATCCGGTCTACCTGCCGCGGGCGCGGGATCTGCCGGACGAGCGCTGGACCATCGCCATCCTGCTCGCGGGCAAGCGGCACGACGCGCCGCGCACCTGGAGCGACGGCGAGACGAGAGCGTACGACTTCGTTGACCTCAAGGGCATCGTCGAAGGCCTCGCCGAGGCGCTGCGGCTGACGCTTCCCGAGCTGGAGCCGGGCGACGCCGCACTGCATCCGGGACGTTCGGCGATCGCGCGGCAGGACGAGCGCGTCGTCGTTCGACTCGGACAGCTGCATCCGCTGGTGGCCGAGCAGTGGGAGCTGCCGCGTGAGACCTTCGTGGCCTTTCTCGACCTGGCGTTTCTGGCATCACGGCAGGTACCGGTCGTGGCGGAGCTGCCGCCGCGCTATCCGTCCGCGTATCGCGATGTCGCCGTGGTCGTGGACGAGGACCTGGCCTGGTCCGCCGTTCGCGACGAGGCTCGCTCCGCCGGCGGCAAGCTGCTGGCCGACCTCGCGCTCCTCGACCTGTATCGCGGCTCGCAGCTCGGCGCAGGCAAGAAGTCGTTCGCAATGCGGCTGACGTTCCAGTCGCCGCAGGCCACCCTCTCCGAGGACGAGATCGAGCGTCTCATCCGGCGGGTGCGGGCTCGACTCGAACGGAACCTGTCGGCGACGTTCCGCGATTGACCTTGTCGGGCCGGCGTCTGTCGCGCTCCTTCTTCGCCCGACCGACCCTGACCGTGGCGCGTGATCTGCTCGGCCGAATCCTTGTCTTCGACGGCAAGGCCGCGCGCCTCGTCGAGGTCGAGGCGTACGTCGGTGACGACCCGGCCTCGCACGCCCGGTTCGGACAGACCGGACGAAACTTCCCGATGTTCGGTCCGCCCGGCTTCAGCTACGTCTACCGCATCTACGGCGTATACGACTGTCTGAATCTCACGACGGAGCCAAAGGGCTTCGGCGCGGCGATCCTCGTGCGCGGAGCCGAGCCGCTCGACGGCTTCGACCAGGTCGAGCGACTGTCCGGGCCGGGTCTGCTGTGCCGGGCCTTCGGCATCACCACCGCGCACACCAATCTCGACCTCACCCGCGGCCCGATCGCGATACACCCGGGGACGCCACCGGCACCGCGCTCGATCGGCCGTTCGCACCGCATCGGGGTGCACGACCGCAGACCATGGCGGTTCTACGTTCGCGGGTCGCCGGGAGTCTCCGGTCCGTCCGGACTGCGAACGTAAGCGGCCGGCCGCCTAGTCTTCTCGGCGTGACCGACGCCGACACGCTGCGCCGTCTGGAGTACCCGCGCCTGCGCGAGCGGCTGGCCGAGCAGACCGCGTTCGAGCCGTCGCGCGAGCTCGCCGAAGCGCTCGTCCCGACGACGGACCTCCGCGAGGCCGAGCGCCTCCAGGAGGAGACCGCCGCGGCGCGGTTGGCGCTGCGCAACATGCCGAGCCTCTCCATCGCCGGCGCGCGCGACATCCGGACGCATGTCCGCCGTGCCGCGCTCGGCGGCATGCTTGATCCGCGCGACCTGCTGGAGATCGCCGAGACCATCCGCGCCGCGGTCGCTCTCTTCGCCGCGATCGACGACGCGCGCTACGCGGCGCTCGCGAGCCGCACCCGCTTCGTACGTCCGCCCCGCGATGTCGCGGAGATCGTCGAGCAGGCCATCGGACCGACCGCCGAGGTGCTCGACCGTGCCAGCGCGACGCTGGCGACGCTCCGCGCCGATCTGCGCGCCGCGCAAGCGCGGATGCAGCAACGTCTAGACCAGATCCTCCGCTCGCCCGAGCTCGCGCCATTCCTGCAGGAGGCGATCGTCACGCAGCGCAACGGGCGGTACGTCGTCCCGGTACGCGCGCAGGCGCGTTCCCAGATCCGCGGCGTGGTGCACGACCAGTCCGCGAGCGGGCAGACGCTCTTCGTCGAGCCGCTCGAGATCCTGGACCTCGGCAACCGCGTGCGCGAGATCGCGCTCGCGGAACAGCACGAGGTCGAGCGGATCCTGATGGAGCTGTCCGGGCGCGTCTCGCGTGAGGCCGAGGAGCTGGACCGCATGCTCGAAGCGGTCGCGTACACCGACTTGATCTTCGCCAAGGCGCACCTCGCGGAGGGCATGGAGGCGGCGCGACCGCGTCTCGTCGCAGAACCGCTGGTCGATCTCATCGAGGCACGGCATCCACTACTGGACGGGCAGGTCGTGCCGATCTCCGTGACGATCGGCGACGGCTACCGGGCCCTGGTGATCACCGGACCGAACACCGGCGGGAAGACGGTGACGTTGAAGACCACCGGCCTTCTGGCGCTGATGGGGGCGGCGGGTCTGCAGCTGCCGGCCAGCGAGCGCAGTCGCGTACCCATATTTCGACGCGTCTTCGCCGACATCGGCGACGAGCAATCGATCCAGCAATCGCTGTCGACATTTTCGTCGCATCTGCGGAATGTGGTCACCACGCTCAACGAGGCGAGAGCCGGCGACCTGGTGTTGCTGGACGAGATCGGCGCCGGAACCGATCCCGACGAAGGCGCGGCCCTGGCAATGGCGGTCCTATCGACGTTGCTGCGTCGCGAGGCGCTCGTGGCCGCGACGACGCACTACCCCGAGCTGAAGGCCTTTGCCCTGACCACGCCCGGCGCGCGCAACGCCAGCGTCGAATTCGACACGGCCACACTGCGCCCGACGTACAAGTTGCGCATCGGTCTGCCCGGCGCGAGCCAGGCCTTCGCCATCGCGGAGCGGCTCGGTCTGTCACGCGCGGTCCTGGATGAGGCCGAGGGACATCTCTCCGAACTGCATCGCACGCTGGAGCGAACGCTGCGTGAGGCCGAGAGCGAGCGCAGCGGCCTGGCACTGGCGCGCGAGCAGCTGACCGCGGAGGCCCGGCGCGCGCTGGAGGAGCAGCGCCGCGCAGAAGCGGAGCGCCATCGCCTGCTCGAGGAAGCGCGAGCGGAGATCGATCGAGCGCGCCGAGAGGCCGAGGAGGTCATCCTGCAGGCGCGCCGCGCGCTGCGCGCCGCTGAAGATGCGCGAGAACATTCAATGCGCCGCAACCTCGTCGAGGAGGCGCGTGCCGCTGTGGAAGCGGCGGAGCGTGCGACCGAGAGCGACACGCCGCTACCACCAACGATGTTCGGCGACATCGCGCCGGGCGCGGACGTCCTCGTCGGTGCGTCGCTCGAGCCGGTCCGGCTGGTGCGGATCGACGAGCGCGGTATGGCCGAGGTCGAGGCGGGGAGCGCCCGCATGCGCGTGCCGGCGAGCGATCTGCGCCCGGCGCCGCGACGCGCCACGAGCGCGATCCCCGAAGCGGCGCCGCGGCTGCGATCCATCGCCGACGTGCCGGCGCAGCTCGACCTTCGCGGCGCCCGCGCCGAGGAGGCCTTGGAGGTCCTCGACCGCTATCTCAATGATGCCGCGCTTGCCGGCCTGTCCCGGGCGCGGGTCATCCATGGCAAAGGCACGGGTGCGCTGCGCACCGCCGTGCGCGAGCATCTCAGCGGCCATCCGCTGGTCAAGTCGTCGCGCGCCGCGCCCGCGAACGAGGGCGGCGACGGCGCGACGATCGTGGAGCTGTAAGGGCGGACGAGCCGCGACGCGGCGCCTACCTCGTGACGCAAGACGACGCTGGCTGCGTCCTGCTGGTGCTGATGCGCGGCGGTCCGTTCAAGGGCGCGTGGCTCCTACCCGGCGGCGGCATCGAGGCGGGCGAAACGCCGGACGACGCGGTGCGACGCGAGGTCCGCGAAGAGACCGGCATGGAGCTCGTGCGGGTGCATCCGACGCGGCGCTACGACGTGCGAAGTGAGGCTCAGCCGGGATTTCGTTTCCAGATGCACGGATATCGCGGCGTCGTACGGGGGACGCTGCGCGCGGAGGAGGGGAGTGCTGCGCGCTGGTTCGATCCCGCCACCGCCGAGCTGCATCCGGTCGTGTTACGCGAGCTCGCCGACGAAGACCTCGTCCGCATCGACGGCGCAGAAATCCTCCGGAGACTGCGCGCCATCGGAGTGGTGATGACTGAGCTCGGGCCGGAGGCGAACGAGTGAGCCCTAGGGCCAGCTGTGTCCGTTCGGGAATACGATATCGCCGACCTGCGGCCGTGTTCGGGAGGCTAGAGTGAAGCTTGCAGCCGGAGCCACGCTGGACCGATGAGATCCGCGCCTCGGTGCCGTCAAACGAGAGAGACCACCACAAGAAAGGACGAACCCATGAAACTGACGACCCTCACGATGGTCACCGTCGACGGAGTGATGCAGGGACTCGGCGGGGCGGACGAGGACCGCAGGGGCGGATTCGAGCGCGGCGGATGGGTCGCGTCGGTGTTCGACAACGAGGCCATGGCGTTTCTCAACGACGTCTACCGGCGCGCCGACGCGTTCCTGTTCGG
>VBHP01000127.1 GCA_005881435.1 Chloroflexota bacterium
TCTACGACCTCAGCGTGCTCGGCGTCGGCGGTGGCAGCGGGGCGGCGGTGCCATACGAGCAGTCACGAGATCGCGGGAATGTGGTGCTGAAGATCGGCGACGCAAACCGCACCGTCAGCGGCAAGCAGACGTATGTGATCCGCTACGCCATACGGAACGCGCTCAATCCCTTCACCGATCACGACGAGCTGTACTGGAACGTCAACGGCACGGACTGGCCGGTGCCGGCGCAGCAGGTCAGCGCGACCGTGTCTTTGCCAGCCGGCGGGATCCGGCGCGTGGTTTGTTACGAGGGGCCGCTGGGCTCCACCGCGCCGTGCCACTCCTCGAGCACACAGCAGGCGGCGACGTTCCAATCGACGCGCACGCTCGGGTCCGGCGAGAACCTCAGCGTTGTGGTCGACATCGCGAAAGGCGTCATCGTCACGCCCAAGCTCGATCTGCAGGCGCCCCAACGGAGTGTCAACAGTCTTCCGACGATGTTCTCGACGTCGCCGACGATGCTCGCGGCAACAGTGTTCGTTTTCCTTGCCGGCTTGGTCTTCATCGCCATGAACTGGTATCAGCGCGGCCGAGATCACGTGTACCTCACCAACTACTACCTGAGCAACGATCCGCGCGAAGAAGTCCGACCGCTGTTTCGCGGACAGACCATCGCGCCGGAGTACGAGCCACCCGAGAAGCTCCATCCCGCGGAGGCCGGGCTGCTGCTGGACGAGAGCGCCGATCCGAAGGACGTGACGGCTACGATCGTGGACCTCGCGGCCCGCGGCTATCTCACGATCAGCGAACTGCCGAAGCACTTCCTGACGAAGCAGGACTGGTCCCTGGCCAAGAGGAAGAAGGACACCGGGAACCTCGCCGCGTACGAGCGGCTCATCCTCACCGGTCTGTTCAAGAGCGGCGACGAGGTCAAGCTGTCGGAGCTGAAGGGAAAGTTCTACACGACCTTGCAGGACGCACAGACCGCGTTATACGACGATTCGGTGAAGCAGAGCTGGTTCGTGGGCAATCCGCGGCGCACGCGACAGGGCTGGGCGATCCTTGGGGTCGCCGTCGCGATTGTCGGTGCGCTGCTGACCTTCGGACTCGGACTCGGGTTGGGCGCGGGCCTCATCGGGATCGCGATCATGCTGATCGGATTCCTGCTGGTTCCGTTCTCGCGCGCGATGGCGGCCCGCAGCGCGAAGGGCAGCGACCTACTGCAGCGTTTTCTCGGTTTCCGCATGTACATGCTCACCGCGGAGAAGGATCGGCAAAAGTTCGCGGAGAAGGAGGGCATCTTCTCGGCGTACTTGCCGTACGCGATCGTGTTCGGCATCGTCGACCGCTGGGCGAACGCCTTCCGCGGTCTCGATGCGCGAGCCGCTGGGATCGCGGCCTGGTATGTCGGCACGACCCCGTTCAATGCCGCGAGCTTCTCCAGCGACCTGCAGTCCTTCTCCAGCAGCCTGTCGCTCTCTGTCGCCTCCACGCCCGGAGGCAGCGGCTCCAGCGGGTTTGGTGGCGGGGGCTTCTCCGGTGGTGGGGGTGGCGGTGGCGGCGGGGGCAGCTGGTGATCTCTAGCAAGGCTTAGCGCTGGTACTGGCGTAGCGGCTCAGAAGTACCGGTCGCGCCGAGTTTCGGCACCGACACCACTCCGTGTCGACGTCCTGCTCCAGAAAGCGCATTATCTGCCCCTCGTTCGGCTGGGGGGCTGGCCGGCGAGCGGGGAGAGTTTGGGGAGATGCGACGCGGAGCCGCCATCGCCGCGACCGTAATCCTCGCGATCTCGTCGCTTGCGAGCTCGGTGCAGGCGGCGACGATCCCTGCGCGCTACATCGTCGTGTATCGCGATGCGATCGACGTCGACCGCAAGACGGACCAGCTCGACAGTGTCTTCGGTCTGGTCGATGACTTCCGCTATCGCCACGCGCTGCGCGGCTTCGCCGCTCGCCTCTCCGTCGATCAGCTCGCGCGCCTGCGCGCGGATCCCGACATCGCGTTCGTCAGTCTCGATCGCACGCTGAAGATCAGCGATCAGGTGCCGTTGTTGCCGGGCGACAGCGCGCCGACCGGCGTTCGACGCATCGGCGCCGCGACGAACACGACGGCGAGCCGCGCCAGCGACGTGAACGTCGCGGTCGTCGACTCCGGAATCGACTTGCGCCATCCGGATCTGAACGCCGTGAACGGCACGAACTGCATCCGCTCGAACCGCACCGCGCAGGACGACAACGGCCACGGCACGCACGTCGCCGGCACGATCGCGGCGAAGAACAACGGCGCGGGTGTCGTCGGCGTCGCGCCGGGTACGCGGCTGTACGCCGTGAAGGTCGTGGACGCGCAGGGGAGTGGCACGGACGCGCAGGTCATCTGCGGCATCGACTGGGTCACGGCGCACGCAACGAGCCTCAACATCAAGGTCGCCAACATGAGCCTGGGCGGCCCGGGCGCGGACGACGCCAACTGCGGGGCGACGAATAGCGACGCGCTGCATGCCGCGATCTGTCGATCTGTCGCCGCGGGCGTCACCTACGTCGTCGCGGCGGGCAACAGCAGCGAAGACTTCACGAACACCGTGCCGGCGACCTATGGCGAAGTGCTGACGGTCACCGCGATGGCCGACTACGACGGGCTGCCGGGCGGACAGGGATCTGCGAGTTGCTTCGACGGCTTACTCGATGGCGATGACTCGGCGTCCTACTTCAGCAACTTCGCTTCCGGCACCGATGTCGCGCACACCGTCGCTGCACCCGGCGTGTGCATCACCTCGACGTGGCCCGGTGGCGGTTACCAGACCATCTCCGGCACGAGCATGTCCTCGCCCCACGTCGCGGGCGCCGTGGCGTTGTGCTTCGGCGCGGGCGGCGTGCCCGGGCGATGCGCCGGGATGACGCCGGCGCAGGCCATCGCGCGAGTGCGGGGCGACGCCGCGGGACACGCGGGAGAGGATCCGAGCAACGGCTTTGACGGCGATCCGTCGCATCCGGTCGGCGTGTATTACGGCTACCTGGCGTGGACCGGAGCGGCGCGCACGACGCCGCCCGTGATCACCAACGTGCGCGCGAGCGCGGTGTCGAACGTCAGCGCGACGATCGAATGGAACACCGACGAGGGCGCCGACAGCCAGGTCGAATACGGCACGACGGCGGCGTACGGATCGTCGACGCCGCTCGATCCGGCATTCGTGATGGGGCACGCGATAACCCTCGGCGGCCTGCGACAGACGACGACCTATCACTACCGCGTGAAGAGTCGCGACGGTTGGGGCAAGCTGGCGGTGGGGAGCGATGCGACCTTCACCACGAAGGCGACACTTCCGGATCTCGTCCTCAGAGGCTCGGTCGCGCCCGAGCCGGTCACCGCCGGCGATCCGCTGACGTACACCCTGGCACTGCAGAACCGCGGTCCGGCCGCGGCCAGCGCCGCCACGGTGACCCTGAGCGTGCCGTCGGCGGCGACCTTCGTCTCGGCCAGCGCCTCGCAGGGCAGCTGTGCCGCGAGCGGCACCAATGTGGTGTGTTCGTTGGGCGGGCTGGGGGTCGGCGCCGCCGGTCAGGTCCTGGCCGATCATCCCCTGGCGTACTGGCGTCTGGGCGACCCGGTCGGCAGTGGCAGCGCCGCCGATGCCAGCGGCAACGGCAACGCCGCGAGCTATG
>VBHP01000007.1 GCA_005881435.1 Chloroflexota bacterium
GAGCGCATTCACCGCTCCAACCTCGTCGGCATGGGCATCCTGCCGCTGCAGTTCGAAGCCGGCTCGAGCCCCGCGACGCTCGGACTCACCGGGGAGGAATCGTTCTCGATCCGTGGCGTCGCAAGTGTCACGCCGAAGCAGCGGCTCACGGTTGAGGCCACGGCGGCTGGCGGATCGCGCCGGACCTTCCTGGTGATCGCCCGCAACGACAACTCCACCGAGCTCGAGTACCTCCGCAACGGTGGGATCCTGCCGCTCGTGTTGCGCCAGCTGATCCGCGCGAACTGACGCGGCGGACTCGATGACGACGGACTTGCTCGCGCGTGCGAGGCGCGAGGGAACGCCCGTCATTGACGGCGACCGCGCGACGTTCGTGTGGCAGGGCTCGACCGCGCCGCGGCTCATCGGCGACTTCACGCACTGGGAGAAGAAGCCGCTCGCGCTGCGACGTGCGGGCGACGCGCTGTGGACCCGCAGCATCGCCTTCTATGAGGACGCCTACGTGGAATACGCGTTCCTCGACGGCACGCAGCGGCTTTCCGATCCACTGAATGCCCGTCGCATCCCGAACGGCATCGGCGCGACGAACCACTCCTTCTATATGCCCCAAGGGACGCCCACCCCGCTTGCGCGCCGTGGCCGAACGGTCCCGAGGGGCCGGCTCATGCGGCACTCAGTCGCGGCGGGGCCGTTCGTCGCCCGCGGGCGGCGTGACGTCTGGCTCTACGCGCCCGCGGCCAGGGGTCCGTGGCCGCTGCTCGTGGTGTTCGACGGCAATGACTACCGGCGGCGAGCGAAGCTCGCGATCATCGCCGACAACCTGATCGCAACGGGCCGGGCCCGGCCGTTCGCGATGGCGCTACTGCACCACGGCCGTGACGCGCGCGTAGTCGAGTACTCCGCCAACGACGTGACGCTCGGTTTCGTCACCGATCGGGTGCTGCCGCTCGCGCGCAAACGGCTCGACCTCGTCGCACGGCCCGGCGCGCACGCCGTGCTGGGAGCCTCGATGGGCGGGCTGATGGCCCTGTACTCGGGGCTTCGCGCGCCGGACCTCTTCGGCGCGGTGATCAGTCAGTCCGGCGCGTTCGGCTTTCCCGCGCGACGCGAGAGCATCGTCTTCCATCTCGTCCGTACGCTGCCACGCCGCCTGCGGCATATCTGGATGGACGTCGGGCACCTCGAATACCTCGCACCCGAAAATCGGCGGCTCTCGCGAGCCTTAAGGGCACGCGGCTACGACGTGACCTACCGCGCATACCACGGCGGTCACAACTGGACCGCCTGGCGCGACGACGTCTGGCGTGGGCTCGAGGCCGTGTTCGGGACTTAGCCCGCGGTCGTCACGCCGCCGCGGGTGAGCTCGCGGGCGAGCTCGAGCTGATCCCGAAGGTCGCGCGTGATCAGGAAGTGCTTCCGAACGTGCTCGCGGCCGACCTCGCCCATCCGCTGGCGCAGCGCCGGATCGCGCAACAGCTGGAGACAGCGGCGCGCGCAATCTTCGACGCTGGAGACCAGGAAGCCTGTCTCGCCGTCGATGATCTGCGTGGGAATACCCCCGACTGCTCCGCCGACGACCGGAACGCCTTTCCACAACGCCTCGGCGACCACGAGCCCGAAGCCCTCGCGCAGGGACTTCTGCACCACGACCGCTGCGACGCACTGGAACGCGTTCACCTCGCGGTCCTTCACGCCCTCCAGGTTGGTCAGCAGCTTCACGTCGGGATCCTCGCCAGCGTGCGCCTGGGTGCGCCGCAGGTACTCCATTCCTTCGGGGTCGTCGTCGGCGAGCGAGCCGATCATGACCAGTTGCACCGTCGGGATCTCGGCCTTCACCAGGCGGTACGCGTCGATGACGCCCAGCGGGTCCTTCCACGGATCGAAGCGCGAGACCTGAAGCAACAGCGGCCGGTCGGGATCAACGCCAAAGCGTGCGACGACCTCACGAGCTTCCGCGTCCGGCAGACGCCGATTCTTTGGGCTGTTCGGATCGATCGTCGGTTTCTGGATCAGGATCTTCGACAGACGCAGGTCTGGACGCACGAACTGCGGCATCGTGAAGATCGCGGCGTCGTGCTCTTCGACGTACGGACGGAGGAGCGACCACGACGGATCGTAGGCGGTCGTCGTGTCGATGTGGCAGCGCCAGACCCAGCGGGCGCGCGTCTCGGGCGAGAAGTGCCGCAGCGCGACCGCCTGCGGATCATGGGCCAGCACGACGTCGACGTGGCCGACGCCGGCGGCGTTGTCCTTCTGGACCTCGAGGTAGAGGCGTTTCTCCTCATCGGAGACGTCAATGGCCATGCCCTGCAGCGAGTTGTGGAGCTTCTTGGTGACGTCGTAAAAAGGAGCGGGAGCCTCGAGGACCGACCAGGACGCGTCTACGCCGACATCGCGGAGGAGCGGAACGAGATTCTGGAGGATCTCAGCGACGCCGCCCCCGTACGCGGTGGCGTTCACATGTCGAACGCGGGTACCTGCGACCGAGGCGCCGAGCGCGCGTAAAGCTTCGTATTCGGGCTCGCCAATGACTTCGACATAGTCGATAAGTCGCTTGTTCCCTAACGCGACGCTCCGCATCCATGCGCTCCCGTCCCTCGCACGTTAGCTCCCTTTGAAGGGGAGACCGTTGCAGCCTCAACGCGGTCTCTGCCTAACACGTAACGGTGTGGCAGTACCGCGGCGGACCGCCCGAGTCGACGCGGCGCAGACTAGGGTCTGTGACGAGAATCTGCATCGGCCGAGCGGGACGCACGAGCAAGCGGGCCAAGCCCACGTCGTGACCCTGCGGACGTTGGTCTTCGAGGCGCTCGGATCGAGCTGCGAGCTCTTCGCCGTCGACGCTGACGAAGGGCGACTTGCCGAGGCGGCGGCCTGGGTGCGCCAGATGCACCAGCGCCTGACACGCTTCGATCCGACGAGCGAGCTGTCGCGCTTCAATGCCCGACCCGGTGAGTGGATCGCGATCACCCCCGAGCTCGAGGCGCTGCTTCGAGAAGCGCTCGCGGCGTACGATCGCTCCGGCGGCCTGGTGCACGCCGGGCTGCTCACGCGGATGCTCGCGATCGGGTACACACGTACGTTCGCCGAGGGACCGACGATCACCAGCGCTCCGGGTCCCGCGCGTGTCCCGCCTCTGCCTGACCTGCTCCAAGTCCGTTCCGGCGAGGCCCGCCTCGCGCCGGGACACGGTATCGATCTCGGCGGCATCGCCAAGGGCTGGCTGGCAGACCGTTTGGTGGAACGTCTCGGGCAGAACGCGCTGGCGAATCTCGGCGGCGATCTCTCCGCTCGCGGCGCGGGTCCGGAGGCGGATGGCTGGCCGGTCGGCTTCGGCGCCAAGACCGTGCTGCTGACGGACGTCGGCGTGGCGACCAGCGGCACGTCGAGACGGCGCTGGGGTGAGGGGCTCCACCACCTCATCGACCCGCGCAGCGGCTTGCCCGCGGTGACGGATCTCATCGAGGTCTCGGTCATCGCGCGCACCGGCGTGGAGGCGGAGGTCCTGGCCAAGACCGCGCTGCTGCTCGGTTCGTCGGGCGCGCCTGATTTTCTTCGCGCAGCGGCCATCGGATGGTGGCTCGGCTAGATCCGCGGCACGCCACTTGCGGCGGCCGACCGAGGTAGCGACGAGCCGCCGGTTGGCGGCTTCAAGGGGAGGTGGGTACCCTAGCGGCACCTTTTTTGCGTGATGCCTAAAACGTTGATTCTGATCGTCGAAGACGACCGGCCTGTTCGCGAGACGCTCGTCGAAGCGCTCGAGCTCGACGGCTACAGCGTCGTCGCGGTGGAGAACGGCCGCCAAGCCCTCCAGGCCTTAGGCAAGCGCCGACCCAGCGCGATCGTCCTGGACTTGATGATGCCGACAATGGACGGCTGGGAATTCCGCCGCTTGCAGCGTGAGATCCACGGCGAAATCCCGGTCCTAGTGGTGTCAGCGACAGCGAATCCGCGCCTAGAAGAGATGCACGCCGACGCCTTCCTGATGAAGCCCTTCGAGCTCGAAGAGTTTCTGGTGGTGCTGCGCGGCATCCTGCGGCGCAACGGCGGAGAGCTCGCCTCCTAACGCGGCGTCGACCCGGTCGGTCCTATCTCGTCCACATCGCTATCCGCGCGGTCGCGGGCGGCGTCGCCGTGGAACTCGTTGACGTCCTGCGGGTGCGGTAGCTCGTCGGCGTTCTCCGGTCGATCGCTCGGCTTGTCGGCTCCAGGCTCGCCACGGCCGCGAACGATCCCGTCGTGCTTTTCGACCTCTCGCTCGTCCATGACGACACCTCGCGCACGGGCCGTGCCAACGCTCGGTAGGCTCAAACACATGCGCGAATTCCACCGCGCCACGGGCTGGCACATCGACGCCGACCGCCGCGTGCTGCGTGTCGACTGGGAGGACGGCGCGGCAACGGAATACGGCTTCGAAGAGCTCCGCCGTGCCTGTCCCTGTGCGATGTGCGCCGGCGAGGGCGGCTTCCGCGGGACGATGTCCGCGGCAACGCCGCTGTCGGACAAGCAGACGACGCTGGAGAGCGTGCAGCCGGTAGGGCGTTACGGCCTCGCACCCCTGTGGGGCGATGGCCACAGCACCGGCATCTACACCTTCAAGATGCTGCGGACGCGAGCGGGGCTGAGCCCCTAATTCCGGGTCGCCCGGTCTCGGCGGCGCGCGAAGCGCCAGCCGGCGGCGCCGATGACGAGCGCGCCGCCGACGGCGAGCACGATCGCCGGAACGACGGGGTCGTTCGCCGGAGCGCTCGGCGGAGCCGGCGGAGCGGCCGCGACGGGTGCCGGCACCGTCGTCGCCGGGCTCGATGTCGCGATCTCGACGACCGTAGCGGGCGTGCTGCTGATCGCCGGCGCGAACGAAATCGTTGCCGGCGCTTGGGACTCGGTCGGCGATGACCTGGCGGTCGGCTGTTGTGTGGGCGAGGGCGTCGGTCGCGTCGTCGGCCGTGGCGTTGAGGGAGCTGGCGTTGGCGGCGGAGCCGGTGAGTGCGTCGGTGTCGGCACCGCCATCACGGTCACCGAACCCATCATCGAGGGGTGAACGCCGCAGACATAGGTGTAACTCCCTGGTGCCGCGAAGGACGTGGTGTAGGTCTGACCCTGCGACAGGAACGGACCCGCATCAGTGCGTCCGCCTGTCCAGCGCACGCTATGTGTCGTCGGATCGTGGTTCGTCCATGTCACCGCGTCTCCGGCGGTCAGCGTCATCGCTGCGGGCGCGAACTGAAAGTTCTGAATGCTTACGCCGGCCGCGCCGGCACGGGCCGCCTGCGACTGCAGCATCATGCCCCCGAACAGCAGGACCACTGCTGCGACGAAAGCTCGCACGTCCACACTACGTATGGGGCGCGACTTGGGATGAGCGCGGCCGCGATCGGCCTCGCGATGGTCGCTAGTTCAGCGCCTCAGTCGCCCCAGTAACGCTCTTCGGTCCAGGGATCGCCCCGGTTGTGGTAGCCGTTTCGCTCCCAGAAGCCCGGCTTGTCGACGATGCTGAATTCAATGCCGCGGAGCCACTTCGCGCTCTTCCAGGCATAAAGGTGCGGCACCACGAGACGCAGCGGGTAACCGTGGTCGGCTGTGAGCTCGGCGCCGTTCGCGTGCGTCGCGAGCAGTACGTTCGGTTTGAGGCAATCTTCATATGGCACATTGGTGGTGAAGCCATTCTCCGAATGCGCGATCACGAAGCCGGTGTCGGGCTTCGGCTTGGCCAGATCGACGATCACCTTGAACGGAACACCCTCCCACATCTGGTCGAGCTTGGACCAGGTCGTCACGCAGTGCATGTCCGCGGTGTGCTTCTGCCGCGACAGCTGTTGGAACTCGGTCCAGCTCAGCCGCAGCGGTGTCTCGATGTTGCCGAAGATGCGGAATTCCCAGGTCTTGGCGTCGAAGCGGGGCACCGGTCCGTAGTGCAGGACCGGCCATTTCTCCGTCAGTGTCTGGCCGGGCGGCATGCGCTTGGAGATCTCCGGCGGGAGGTCCTTGTGCTTGCGGAAGATGCTCAGGGCGCGTTCTCCGGACCCTTACCGATGTGCGCGGCGATAAAACCGAGGATCCGCGCTTGATCGTACGCGTCCAGCTTGTCGATCCAGCCCCAGGCCGTGAGCGCGATCTTGGCGTCGGTCAGGCCGGCATACGGCTCGATGATGATCTTGACTTCGCCGAAGTTGTCGCGTGGCCATCCGGCGCGAATGTTCTTGAGCTTGTCGATGACGTCCTGCCCCAGGCTCGGGTTGTAGGCAATGAGGATGCCACCGTGCTCCAGGTTGTGGACCACGCCTTCATTCCGCTGCTGCGTGCTGTAGACGGCCCAGCCGATCGGACCGAGCCCTTGTGCGTTCCAGTGCGGCCCCGAATTCGGCGGGACGGTGTTGTACGCGGTGAAGCTCTGGCTGGTGGGGATGTGCGTCCCTTCCATCGCTGCGACCTGGGTGCCCTGATTCAGCTGAATGGTCGACGGATTGACCGTTGGAACGGAGGGCGTCACGTCGAAGACACCAAGTTGACGCAGCAGCAAGTAGCCGAAGACGACGACGACGCCGACGACCAGCAAACTGAACCACGGGAACGACCGCCGTTGCGTTGCGGCGCGGCCCTGTCGTCGGTCTTTCCGGCGCTCCGCGCGCCTCATCGTGCGAGTACTCACCCGTTCGAGTGTATCGGCTCCTTACACTTGTTCCTCGTGACAGACGTGCGCGTTCGCTTCGCTCCGTCTCCCACCGGTGAACTGCACATCGGCAGCGTGCGCACGACGCTCTACAACTTCCTCTTCGCTCGCCAGAACAAAGGCACTCTGATCCTGCGTATCGAGGACACGGATCAAGAACGTCTCGTTCCGGGAGCCATCGACTCCGTGTACGACGGGCTGCATTGGCTGGGCATCCGCTGGGAAGAGGGTCCGCGCGAAGGTGGGCCATTCGCGCCCTACGTGCAATCGGAGCGACTGCCGCTGTATCGCGAGCACGCGGAGGCGCTCGTCGCGATGGACGCCGCCTATCCGTGCTTCTGCACCAAGGAGCGACTGGCGCAGATGCGCGAGGAGCAGCAGGCGCGTAAGGAGATCACGAGATACGACCGTGTCTGCCGGCGGATCGCGCCGGCCGAGGCACGGCAGCGCGTCGACGACGGCGAGCCGCACACGATCCGGCTGAAAGTCCCTGAGACCGGCACCATCGCCTACCACGATCTGGTGCACGACGATGTGAAGTGGGAGCTGAAGGACGTCGAGGACTCGATCCTACTGAAGTCGGACGGCTTCCCGACCTATCACCTGGCTGTCGTCGTCGACGATCACGTCATGCGCATCAGCCACGTCTTCCGCGGCGACGACTGGCTCCCCTCGCTGCCCAAACATCTCCTGATCTACCAGGCGTTCAAGTGGCAGGTGCCGGAGCACGCGCACTTCCCGAACGTCCTCGGCCCGGACCACAAGAAGCTGTCAAAGCGCCACGGCGCGACCGCGGTCCGGGAGTTCCGCGACCAGGGCTACATCCCGGAGGCGATCGTCAACTTCCTCGCCCTGATCGGCTGGGCTCCGGGTACCGAGGAGGAAGTCTTCACCATGGAGCAGTTGATCCAGAAATGGCGGCTCGATCAGGTGCAGAAGGCCGGCGGCGTGTGGGACAAGGAGCGCCTGGACTGGTTCAATCGCGTCCACATCCGGATGCTCGACGACGACGACATGGCCGAGCGGCTCGCGGCGTTCCTGCCCGCCGGCGCATCGCGCGACGTCATTAGCTCCTCGGTGCCGCTGATAAAGGAGCGCTCAAGACCCTGGCCGACGCGCGTGAGATGCTCGAGTTCCTTTTCGTCGACGAGCTCGAGTACCCGACGGAGTTGCTGCTGGAGAAGCGCGAGCCCGCGAAGGTACGCGTCGTGCTAGAGCGGGTCGCGAGGATCGTGACGGACGGACCCTTTACCGCCGACCGCATCAAGACGGCGCTGGACGCCTATGCCGCCGAGATTGGCTGGAAACCGAAAGAGGTCCACATGCCGGTGCGTATCGCGGTCACCGGCAAGAGAGTCGGACCGCCGCTGTTTGAGTCGATGCTGCTCCTCGGGCGCGAGCGCACGCTCGAGCGGCTGCGTGACGCCATCGCGCGCCTGTCGGACCCCGTCGCCGCATGAGCGTCGAGGAGCGCCGGCAGCGCATCGATCCCGCCGTCTACGCCGAGCCGGAGCCGATCCCCGCACCGGCCGCCCCCGAAGACCGAACGCGCGCCTTTACCCGCGGCATCCTCGAGGTGCTCCAGGCGCTCGCGATCGCAGTCCTGATCTCCGTCGGCCTGAACCTCTTCGTCATCCAGGTCACTGAGGTGCGACAGCGCAGCATGGAGAACACGCTGTTCTCCAGCGACCGGGTCCTGGTCAGCAAAGTCGACTACCGCCTTCATGCACCGACACCCGGCGACATCATCGTGTTCAAACCGCCGATCGACACGAACATCCCGTACGTCAAACGCGTGATCGGTTTGCCCGGTGACGTCGTCGACCTCCGCGACGGCAAGGTGGTGGTAAACGGCAAGGAGCTTGACGAGCCGTATGCGATCGGGCTGACGACGCCACGGAGCGGCCAGATCCGCTTTCCGTTCAAGGTCCCTGCCGGAAACCTGTTCGTCCTCGGTGATAACCGACCGGTATCCGGTGACTCCCGCGAATGGGGCTCGGTGCCCGAGGAGAACATCATCGGCAAGGTCGTCCTCAAGTTCTGGCCGTTGAACGAGGCGCGATTCTTCGACTGGTGACCCTGTGCCTAGACGGCGTCGCTCCGATCAGCGCGCGAGCGCTTCGGCGGTGTGCCCTTCTTCCGCGCCCGGATGACCCACGCGATGCGCTGTTCCTCGTACTGGCGGAAGACGCCTTCGTGTTCGTACTCAACCTCGAAATCGTCGCGCAGCAGCTTCGCCAGCTCCGGTCGGGTGAAGAAGTGGCGCACCACGCCGTCGGCGAAGCGGATCGTCCGTGGCTCGACGATCTTGTGGGTCTTGTACTCATAGCGCATGCGCTTCACCAGCATCTTCGAGCTGTTGACCACGAAGGCGAAGGCGCCACCCGGCACGAGGATCCGGGCCACCTCGTCGAAGACGCGCTCCGTCTCTTTCAGCGTGAAGTAGTGCAGCGCGCAGCGCGCGATGACCGCATCGAAGGTCGCGTCGCCGAAGGGCAACCGGCGCGCGCGCAGGTCCGCCTGCACGTAGCGTCCGCGCGGGAACATGTCCCGAGCGAACGTGAGAGCGTTCCAGGAGAAATCCAGACCGACTGTCCAGAAGCCTTCACGCGCGAGAACGCGGACGTCGTCTCCGGTACCGCAGCCGAGGTCGACAAGACGATTGCCCGTGCGCGCGAGCGCCTTGAGGTGCCGATTCAGCCAGGCCGACGACCGGGCGCTGCGCTCGCCCTCCATCGACTGGAACAGCGAATCCCAGTACCGGCGCGCGACATCGATGCTCACGCGGTGCGGCGCGAGGCCGCGGCCGTTCGTTTTTCCACCAGGCTCGTCCTCACCTCCTCCGGGGTCGCATCCAGGTCCGTCGCAAGCACGAGCATGACGTAGAGCAGGTCGGTCAGCTCACTGATCGCCCGCTCTCGTCCCTCTGACTCGGCGGCGAGCGCGGATTCTACGGCCTCTTCGACGAGCTTCTCGGCGATCGCCGAACGCCCGCCGCGGAACAGCTCCGCGGAGAATGAACCATCGGGCAGGTCACGTTTGCGCTGCCGCAGCACGGCCGCGAGCTCGGAGAGGAAACGTGACAGTGTCGGCTCGTTGCCTGGGGAAAAGCAGGTCGCGCTGCCGGTGTGGCATACCGGACCCGTCGGATGCGCCTTGACGAGCAGCGCGTCGGCGTCGCAGTCCAGGCCTAGCTCGACCAGGTGCAGCGCGTTGCCGGAGGTCTCGCCCTTCTTCCACAGACGGTCTCGCGAGCGGCTGTGGAAGTGGACCTCACGGGTCCGAATGGTCGCGTCCAGTGCCTCGCGATCCATGTAGCCGAGCATCAGCACCTCGCCCGTCCCCGCGTCCTGGACGATCGCGGGGACGAGTCCACGATCGTCGAACCGCGGCTCGAGCGTCACGCCGCCTCGCTCGAAGGCCGGATCTCGACGCCGGCCGCGGCGAGCCTGGCCTTGAGCGCCGGCACCGGGATCTCGCCGCTGTGGAAGATCGACGCCGCGAGACCGGCATCGGCGCCGGTCTGGGTGAACAGCTCGATGAAATGCGCGACGCTCCCCGCGCCGCCCGAGGCGATGACCGGTACACCGACCGTGTCCGCGACGCGACGCGTCAGCTCGAGGTCGTAGCCATCGCGGGTGCCGTCGCGATCGATCGACGTCAGCAGGATCTCCCCCGCTCCGGCCTCCACTCCACGCCGCGCCCAGGTCGCGGCATCGAGACCGGTCCCGCGGCGCCCGCCCTCGACGACGACCTCATACCCTCCTGCCGCCGTCCGTCGCGCATCGATGGCCAGGACCACCGCTTGCGAGCCGGCACGACGAGCGATCGCGCCCAGCAGCGACGGCTGTTCCACGGCCGCGGTGTTGACGGCGATCTTGTCCGCGCCGGCGCGAAGCACTTCGATCGCGGTCGCGGCGTCGTCGATGCCGCCGCCGACGCAGAACGGGATCGTCAGCTGCTCGGCGACACGGTGCGCGAGCGCGATGACCGTTCGTCGCCGTTCGGCCGAGGCCGTGATATCGAGGAACACGAGCTCGTCGGCGCCGTCTTTGTCGTATCGCGCGGCGAGCGAGACGGGATCGCCCGCATCGCGCAATGAGACGAACCGCGTCCCCTTCACCACTCGACCACCGTCCACGTCGAGGCATGGGATCACCCGCTTCGTCAGCATCAGGACTTCGCTGCGGAGATCGCTTCGCGCAGCGTGAACGCGCCGCCGTACAGCGCGCGACCGACGATCACGCCACGGACCTGCCGGTGCTTCAGCTTCCCCACTGCACGGATGTCGTCGAGCTTGCCGACTCCGCCGGAGTAGATCACGTCGCCGTTGAAGGCACGGCCGACGGCGTCGAGCGAGGGGATGTCGACACCCTGAAGGGTGCCGTCGATGGAGACATTCGTGTACACGACCGTCGGCACTCCCTGGACGCCGAGCTCGTGGACCATGTCGATCGCCTTCCGCTCCGTCACCACCGTCCAGCCCTTTTCCACGACCATCCCGTCCTTCGCGTCGACGGCGATGGCCAGTCGGTCGGCGAAGCGGTCGACGAGGCGCACGATGAGATCGGGATCGTCGAGCGCCGCGGTGCCGACGACGATGCGCGTGACGCCGGTCTCGACGAATTGCTCCGCGGTGTCGTAGTCGCGGATGCCGCCCCCAGCCTGGATCGGCACCGTGAAGCGGCGGCAAAGCGCGCGCAGGATATCCAGGTTCGACGGCGTTCCGGTCCGCGCGCCGTCGAGATCGACCACGTGCAGCCATTCCGCGCCCTCGTTGACCCAGCGGCGTGCCGCTTCCATCGGCGATGGCGCGACTTCGTACGCCGTGGCGTAGTCGCCGGCGCGCATGCGGACAGCCTTCCCGTCAAGGATGTCGATGGCGGGATAGACGATCACCGTTCCCCCGTCCCTCGCACGAAGCCTTCGAGCAGCCGCTCACCCATGCGCGAGCTCTTCTCCGGGTGGAACTGTACGCCGAGCAATCCGTTGCCGCCGACGATCGCGGGAATGTCGGAACCGTACTCCGTGGTCGCGAGCACGACATCGTCTTCGGGATCCGCGACATACGAGTGCACGAAGTAGAAGTGCCCACCGTCGGGGACGCCCGCGAGCCAAGGATGCGCCGCGCGGATACGGACACTGTTCCAACCGGTATGCGGCACGCGCGCGCCGTCGCCGAGACGGCGCACCGTCCCGCAATAGAATCCGAGACCGGGCGCGTCGCCGTCTTCCTCGCTGGCCTCGAAGAACAGCTGCATGCCGACGCAAAGTCCGAGAAGCGGGACCTCGCGAGCGCGCGCCTCGCGCACGGCGACGTCGAGCCGCAGCCGATGCAGCTCGCGACTGCAGTGCCCGAAGTGGCCGACTCCTGGCAGCACCACGGCGCCGGCGCCGACGATCTCGCCGTGATCGCGCGTGATGCGGACGTCACTCGCGCCGGCGCGGCGAAGGGCGCGCTCGACGCTGGCGAGATTGCCGACCCCGTAGTCAACGATCGCGATCACCAACCGATGTTAGGTGCCGCCGATCAGCGGCACTGCACGGCGTGCGGGCGCGGTGGACTTTGGAGGGCGCTGGCGGCATTTTCGCGCTTCACGCCGCATCTGTTACCAAGGCGACAGACCTGCGCGCTGAAGCGATGAACCATGGTCGGGCCGGCGGTGTACCGGCTGGCAGGTGGGATAGGGATGCCTCGGGTCTTTGTTTCGTTGTTCTCGTTCTTCGGCACGCTGCTGGCGTTGTCGGCAACCGCGCTCGCCTCGACGGACCGCGTATCGCTCGTGCCGCCCGACGCCGACGTGCGCGCCGTCGTCGGGACTGTGGTCATCGGCATCGCAGGCGGGATCGTCCTCGCGCTCCTCGATGGCGGAACGCCACAGCGCGAGCTGTAGCGTTCCGATTCCGATCCGCTCCGCTTAGGTCAGTAGGCCCTTCGAGCTCGGGGGCCCTTGCCGGCGCGGATCCGCGCGCGAGGCAACCGACAACGTCCGTCCCAGACCCTTGAACGTCGCTTCGAGCAGATGATGCGTGTTGCCGCCCCGCAGTTGCGTCACGTGCAGCGTCATGCGCGCGCCTTGCGTCAGCGCGATGAAGAAATCGGGAACGAGCGTCGAATCGAAACCGCCCACGATCCGCGTCTTCGGCGTGAGATCGTGCGCGAAGAATGGACGGCCGCCGAGATCGACGGCGACGTTGACCAGGCACTCGTCCATCGGCAGAGTGATCGAGGCGTAGCGCTGAATGCGCTCGCGTTTGCCGAGTGCCTCGTCGATCGCGGCGCCGAGGACCAAACCGATGTCCTCCACCGTGTGATGCTGGTCGACGTCGAGGTCGCCGGTGGCCTTCAACCTCAGGTCGAACAATCCGTGCACCGCGACGAGTTCCAGCATGTGATCGAGGAACGGGAGCCCGGTGCGAATGGCGGCCGCGCCACGTCCGTCGAGATCGAGCCGCACCTGGACGTCCGTCTCCTTGGTCTTCCGCTTTCGGGCGGCGCGCCGCGCCGGCGGGCGTCTAGGCACGGACCGGGCTGAGCGCGCGCTCGATCGCCACGAGGAACCGATCGTTCTCTGCCGGCGTGCCGATGGTGGCGCGCAGGCAGTTGTCGGCGCCGGGCCACATCGAGACATCGCGGATAAGCACGCCGTGCTGGAGGATCGCGGCATGCAGGTCGGCAGCCTTGCGCTCGCGATGACGGAACAGGATGAAGTTCGTCACGGACGGGAAGGCCTCGATCCCCGGCAAGCGCGACAGTCCGCGCGCCACTTTCTCGCGCTCGCGGGTGATGAACGCGACACGCTCCGGCACGTTCACCGTTGCGGCGACCTTCGCCGCGACGGCCTGCGCCAGCGTACTGACGTTGTAGGGAAGTCGCACCGCATCGAAGATCTCGATGACCCGCGGGTGCGCGATGAGGACGCCGATGCGCAGCCCGGCGGCCGCGCGCACCTTGGAAAAGGTCTTGGCGATGACGATGTTGGGATGCTCTGCGATCAGCGGCAGGAGCGACTCGCCAGCGAACTCCGAGTAGGCCTCGTCGACGAGCACCAGCGACTCCGGTGCGGCCTCGGCCGCGGCGAGGACCGCGTCCCGGGGCATGGCGTTGCCGCTGGGATTGTTCGGCCGGCAGAGGCAGATCATGTGCGGCCGATGCTTCGCGATCGCGGCGCGGACGCGCTTGGCGTCGACGTCGTACGGCAAGCCGATGCGCTCATCAGCCACGGTCATGCCGGTGATCTGACCGAGGCGCCCGTACATCGTGTAGGTCGGTGTGAAGAACAGCACAGTGCGGCCGGCGCCGCCGAAGACGAGAAAGGTCTGCAACAGGATCTCGTTCGAGCCATTCCCGAAGATGAGCTGATCCGGCGAGATGCGCCACTGGTCGGCGAGGATCGTGCGCAGCTTTCCGGCGCCGGAGTCGGGATAGCGGTTCAGCAGGATCGCCTCGAGCTCGTTCGCGGTGAGATACCGGCTGACCGGATTCGGCTCGGCCCACTCGTTCGCCTGCAGCCGGACCTCGGCCGGCTGCTGCTGCGTGCGGTACGCGCGGAACGCGCCGAGGTCTTCGCGCGGCTTCGGCAGACGGTCGGTCATGTTCGTATCTCCATCGACGCGGCGTGATAGCGCATGCCCTCGTAGGCTGCCACGGTAGCCCCCGCTCGCGCCAAGCGTTCCGGTCGCCGGACCGCGACGCGCGTTTCCCAGTGCACGAAGTCGTCGACGCGGAGCGCCGAGGACCAGCGCGCGGTACCTCCGGTCGGCAGGCTGTGATTCGAACCGGCGACGTAGTCGCCGAACGCCACCGCCGATCGCATGCCCACGAACAGCGCCCCCGCATGGGTGATGCGGTCGCGCAGCGCGACCGCGGCGTCACCGGCAAGGAGGGCGTGCTCCGGCGCTATCTCGTTTACCGCGAGTGCCGCGGCAACGAGCGAGGGCGCGCGATAGCAGCCGATGCGAGAGCCGCTAGCGGCGATTCGTCGAAGGATCTGCGACACGGCGTCGAGCAGCGTCGCGTCATTCGACAGCAGCGTGGCGAACGCGCCCGCGCCGTGCTCCGCCTGCGCCAGGAGATCCAGGACGAGCGAACCGGCGTCGGCATCGCGCGACGCGACGATCGCGAGCTCGCTCGGACCCGAGAGCGCGTCGATGCCGACGTCGGCGGAGACGAGCCACTTCGCCGCGCTCGTGTGGGCGTTGCCCGGTCCGACGATCTTGTCCACGGCGGCGACGCGATCCGTGCCATAGGCCAACGCCGCGACCGCGGCGGCGCCGCCGGCGCGATAGATCGCGTCCGCGCGCACGAGGGTCGCGGCGTAGGCGAGCGCGGGATCGAGACCGCTTGCGCGCGACATCGGCGAGACGATGACGAGCTCGCGCACGCCGGCGACCCGCGCGGGCACGCCGGTCATCATCGCCGTCGAGGGATACGAGACCGCGCCGCGCGGCACGAGCGCACCGACACGGTCGAGCGGGACCGGCACGAGCTCGACGCTGGCATCTTTGTCGCGCCGAGTTACGGCCACCGGCTGCTGCCTCGCGTGAAACGCGCGGATACGCCGGTGCGCTAGGTCGAGAGCGCGGCGCACCTCGGGAGGACACGACCGCGCGGCCCGTCGGATCGCCGCGGGTTCGACGACGAGGTCCCCGAGCCGCGCGCGGGGACGATCGAAGCGGCGGACCGTCGCGAGGACGGCGGCATCACCGCGGCGGCGAACGTCGCGAACGACGCGTTCCGCCGACGCCCGAACGGTGTGATCGAACGCACCGCCGCGCCAGCGCGCGACGTCGCTCTTGAATGCCGTCAGATCGCCGGCCCTCACGCCGCCGCTGCCCAGGCCGCGAGCTTCTCCACGATCGGCTCGACCTCGCGACGCCGCGCCTGATACGACGCCGCGTTGGCGATGAGCCGCGCCGTACTGGTTGCGATCTCTTCCACGATCGCGAGATGGTTCGCACGTAGCGTCGCGCCGGTGGCGACCAGATCGACGATCCAGTCCGCCAGCCCGACCTGGGGCGCGACCTCGGCCGATCCCGCGACCTTCACGATCTCGACCTGGATCCCGCGCCGTCGGAAGTGCGCCTCCGCGACGCGCGGGTACTTCGTCGCGACCTCCAGCGAGCCGAGGTGTCGATAGTCGTCGAGCGACCGCTCCAGCGCGTCGCGCGGCGCGGCGACGACGAAGCGGCAACCGCCGAACTTCAGGTCGACGAGCTCGAGCACGCGCGCGCCGCTCTCCATCAACACGTCCTTGCCGACGATGCCGAGATCGGCTGCGCCCCGCTCGACGTAGGTCGCGATATCGATCGGTCGCGCCAGCACGTATTCGAGGTCTCCGGTCGTCACGACGAGGCGCCGGCCGCCGGGCGTGATCTGCGAGACGTCGAGGCCGATGGCGCGAAGCGCGCCGAGCGCGTCGGGCAGCAGCGCGCCCTGCGCCAGCGCGAAGCGCACCGGTCGCTCGGTCACGTCAGCAGCTCCCGCGCGAACTTGTCGACGGTCATGACCCGGCCGTCCGCAAGCCTCACGCTGCGCTCGTCGACGACGTCCGCGATCACGATCGGCTGGCCCGCTGGCTCGGCGACCGCGCCGATCGCGACAGCCAGGCCGGCGCCGCGAAGCGCCGCCGCGCAGCGCAGCGACACGCGGTCGTCACCGTTGGGACGCAGCGTCACCAGTGGACTCGCGTTCGCCGGACGCCACCCCTCGGCGAACAGCGCCTGGTGCAGACGCGCGACGTTGATCGCGAAGCCGGTTGCCGGACGCGGAGCGCCGAAGGCCGCGAGCAGCAGGTCGTAGCGGCCCCCGGACGCGATGGGCGATCCGAGCGCGGGATGCACGATCTCGAAGACGACGCCGGTGTAGTACGGCAGCTCGGGGACGAGCGAGAGGTTCGGCACGCCCCACAGCGGCTTCCCTGGATACAGCTCTCGCGCGTAGTGGACGACGTGGCGGATGGCCATGACGTCGTCGTCTTCGCCGATCTCGTCGATCGCTTTGCCGATCAGGCTCAAGATGTGTCGCGCGCGCTCGATCGCCGGCGCGGACATGCCGGCGTCCCGAGCGATGCGGATCGCGCCGACCTGGTCGCCGCCGCGAAGCGCACCGAGCACGAGCTCGCGCGCGTCGGCAGAGAGGTCGGCGAACAGGCGCCGCACCAGCGCGACATTGCCGACATGGACCGCCTGGGCATCGAGCGAGAGGCCGCAACGTTCGATCGCGTCAACGCAGAGCGCGAGCACCTCCGCATCGGCCATCGGCCCGGACGGTCCGATGAGCTCGGCCCCGGCTTGGACGAATTCCCGCTCGCCCGCGGTCATGGCCGGCTCCTCGCGATACACCGTCGAGAAATACGACAGGCGCAACGCCTCGGTCACGTCCCGGTAGCGCTGCGCCACCAGACGCGCGACCGCGGTGGTGACGTCGGGACGCAGCTCGACGAGGCGTCCGTCGCGGTCGAGGAACTGAACGGTGCGGCCTTCGCCGAAGATCGCCGGACGGGTCGCATGCTCGACCGCGGGCGGCTCGAGCGGGACGAAGCCATACGACTCGAAGGTCGAGGTCAGCGTGGCCTCGATGGCCCGAAGCTCGCGCGCTTCGGTCGGAAGGATGTCGCGGAATCCGCGCGGCGGCGACGCTCCGCGCGCTCGTTCGTCCATGCGGTGAGACGAGTCTAGGCGCGCTTCACGTCAGACGAATGGGATAATTGCGAAGCCACTGGGGAGTGGCCAAGTGGTAAGGCAGCTGACTCTGGATCAGCCAATCGTAGGTTCGAATCCTACCTCCCCAGCAGATCACCGCGCATAACTCAGGGTTGTGTCTGGAGCCCGTGTGCCGCCGCGTTTTCGTGGTCAGATGTCTTCCGTGGCGAACGTGCTCCCGATCGTCCCGTTAACCATTTCATGTGGTTTGCATCGGTACGCATCGTTGCACGGCAGCAGCGCCGGTCGCGCTGGTCTTGGTGGCTTCTTCGGTAATGGCAGTTGTCCTCATTCAGAAATCCCATTACCAGCAAGGCCGTCCCTGTGGGTGGTCGGGCGCACCAGGCGAGTGCGAGTGGATACTCGACCTCTGCGGACGGATCGACGCCAAGCGTCAGGGCATCTTCGACGTGGTGTGGTCCAACGGCGATCTCCAATCCGGAGAAAGCGACGCCGCCTTTAATGCTCGTCATCCCGAGCTCGGCGGCGTCTTCGATGCGGTGCTGTCGGTCCACTACGACGCGAACATCTATGCCGGCCAAGGGGGTTGGTTCTGGGACCGAGCCCGCTACGATCCTCGCGCAACAGATTCCGATCGCTGGGGCGCGATCTTCCAGCGACGGTACTCATCTCTCCCGGGGTGCCCGCCGCTGCACCTCGAACGGCGAAACCCGAACACGTACGACTACCACCTGTGGCGGCAGCTCGGCGCGTTTCCGCAGCTTCTCGTGGAGCACGGTGTCGGGGCGCCGGGTGCGCCCGACCATGATTGGCTGCGCGCAAACGTCGACGCGATCGCGGCAACGCATGTTCAGACGATTGTCGAATTCCTCGCGATCTCGACGCCTGTGCGCCCACGTCTGGTCATCATCGCGGACATCAGGCGTTTGCTCGATGAGCTCGAGCGAGCGCGATAGCCAGGGCCGTCTGTCGCAAGAGGGTGCGCCAGCACCGCGGCGACGATCCCGGCCGACACTTCCTCAGCCGCGCCCTCCAGGACGTGTGTGTCGATTGGCGGAGGACGGGTTGGACGCAACGGTCACCTGATTCGGCGTGTCAGTGGGCCTGATTAGCGAGTTGGCTAACAAATAAGGAAATCTCCGAAGTCCGCCACGCCGCTATCGGCGAGATCGGCGACGTTATCAGGCGAGTGGTCGGGCAACCTCTTCGAGGAGTTCGTCGTGGGCGGAGCCTTGAACGACCAGGCCCGCCGTGCCTCGGAAGATCTTCATCGCTTCCGCGTCAGACTGAAAGGCCTGTGTCACCTTGGCGAACGAAGCGAGATCCGAGTATTCCTCCTCCACTATCACCTCGTTTCCTGTGCCAACGACCTCGGTCCAGACGGTCGACACCGGCCAGCCTCGTTTGCGAGAGACCGCGTTGAGCTCCTGGATCGCCTTGAGATATTCATTGAAGTGGCCGTACAGAACCTGCGCGTGGGCTCGGTGGCGATACATGGCTCCCCTCCCTGGTCCGCGGCCTGGTGAGGCTGCGTGACCATCGCGAATGTCGCTCAATGTAGGTCGCCCGTGTACGGAATGCAGGCTGCCCCGTTTCGAGTTGTGCGCGTCGGTCCGCAGGTCTCCGCTGCCTCGCGGCTTCTGCCCGCGTTTCCGACGCCTTCAGCGAAGGCTTAGGGGAGAAACGCCGGTCCTCCGGGTTCGAACCACCCCTAGTCGAACGACAGCCGCGGCGGACAATGCGCCCCCCAGAACCGGCGGAACCGACCGGATGGGTCATTAACTTCAGCTAAGGGCGCGGTGCCGGTGCGCTCAGCGACGAAACGCACCTCAGTACCGACCAGCTGGTAGTCGGTCTCAATCCAGGGATAAAAGTAAGACCGATCGGGACGAGGCCGTTGGCGTCGCGAGGTGCCATCACGTCAGCGTTGCGCGCGCGACGGCGCCGGTCTCCTTCCCTATCCGGGCGACGATGGCACCTTCGGATGTCCAGATGCTTGAACTTCCCGCCGCTTGGCCATACCCACCGCCAGTCGAACCGGCAAAGCTCGCCACGATCACCCACACCTGGTGCGTCCTAGCAACGCGGACGGCCCGCTCATCTTGGATCGCCGCGTCTTCCTCCTTCTCGAGTGTCCCGGCGACGTACGCGTCGATCCCGAGTGCCGCTGTGTCGGACGCATGCTGCGGTACGCCGATGTCCTTGCAGACGGCAAGACCCAACCGCCAGCCGTCGACATTCAGCGCCACCGGCTCCCTGCCGGGCGAGAACCGCTTCGACTCGGTCATCGACAGCCACATCTTGCGGTAGGCCACCGTCGCGCCAGCGCCGTCGACTGCGACGATTGCGATGTGCGATCGTCCGGCCTCGCCGCGCACCGGCGCGCCGACTAGGGCCAGGGACCCCACCTCCGCACAGGCATCGACGACTGGCGCTAGTCGCGGATCATCGGTCGCGATCGCGGGCGCATCCAGCTCGTATCCCGTCAGCGAGAGCTCGGGGAAGACGATCACGCGGGCGCCCGCGGAGCGGACCGTCGCGGCGTGCGTCATCGCGTTCGCGGCAACGTCGTATGACACGCAGCGTGGCTGGGCAACCGCGATGACGAGTGGCTCCCGCATGCGCAACCCCACGAACACGGGATTATGGGCAGCATGCGTCTCCATTTCCTCGGCGCGACGCGAACGGTGACCGGTTCGCAGTACCTACTCGAGACGGATAGGGCGCGTGTCGTCGTCGACTGCGGCATGTTCCAAGGAAGCCCGCACGACGTGATCCGCAACCGCATCCCCTTTGCCTACCGGCCGGAAGACATCGACGCGCTGCTGCTCACCCACGCACACCTCGATCACTGCGGGCTGATCCCGCTCCTCGCCGCATCCGGATTCCGCAAACCGATCTACGCGATCAAGGGCACCATCGATCTCACTCGACTGGTCCTGCTGGATTCGGCCAAGCTCCAGGAGGAGTTCTCGCAAAGCCACCAGCGCTTCGCCGAGCGCCACCCCGATCGCGCTGCGGCCGAGGACGAAGAGACCGCGGCCGAGCTCACGGCCGCGAGCAGCGAAGACCCAGCCGCCGCGACTCGAGATGCCGAGCCCGCCGCGGTCACGGCGCTCCGCGACCCGCTCTACACCGTCGAGAACGCGAACGCCTCGCTGGCACTCTTTCATGGTCTCGATTACGGGACAGAGGTCGAGGTCGCGCCCGGTATCGCGGCGACATTTCTCGACGCGGGACATATCCTCGGCTCCGCAATCATCCGCCTTCGCGTCGCGGAAGGCGACCGCGAGCGGACGATCGTCTTCAGCGGCGACGTCGGGCGGCCGGGCACGCCGATCATCCGCGACCCGACGCCGGTCACGTCCGCGGACTACCTGCTCATCGAGTCGACCTATGGCGGCCGCACCCACGAGCCGCAAGAGGTGGCGATCCAGATGCTCGGCGAGGCCGTGAAGCTGACGGCCGACGCGAAGGGCGTACTGCTGATGCCGTCGTTCGCCATCGGACGGACCCAGGAGATCGTGTTCCATCTGGACCGGCTGCTCGAAGCCGGGGCCATCCCGCACCTTCCGCTGTACCTCGACTCGCCAATGGCGCAGAAGGCCACCGAGGTGTACCGCGCCTACGCCGACTACTTCGACGAGGACACCCGCGCCTTGCTTGCGCGGGAGGAGACGCCGATCGACTATCCCGGCGCGATCGTGGTGAACAGCCCTAAGGAATCGCTGGCCATCGAACAGGCGGCGCGGCCGTTCATGATCGTCGCCTCCAACGGCATGATCACCGGCGGCCGGATCGTGCAGCACGTGAAAGCGCTCATCGGCGATCCGGGCATGATCCTGTTGTTCGTCGGGTATCAGGGTCAGGGCACCATCGGCGCCGCGCTGCAACAAGGCGCGAAGACGGTGCGCATCGACGGAACCGATCTCGAGGTGCGCTGCCAGATCCGCTCGATCAGCGGCTTCTCGGCGCACGCGGATGAGCCGGAGCTGCTGGCCTGGCTGCGGAACTTCGCGCAACGGCCGCGGACGACCTTCATCGTCCACGGCGACCCGCCGGCGCAAGCAGCCTTCGAGCCGAAGGTGAAGGAACTCGGTCTCGCCACGATGGTCCCCGCGTGGCGGGAATCAGTCGACCTCGCATAGTGCTACACCACGCTGCGTGAGGCAGACGTGATCAGCGGCGCGCACGCGATCATCTACAGCACCGATCCCGAGGCAGATCGCGCGTTCCTGCGCGACGTGCTCGCGTTGCACAGCGTCGATGTCGGCGACGGCTGGCTGATCTTCGGCCTGCCCCCCGCGGAGGTCGCGGTGCATCCGGCACAGGAGAACGGCCGGCAAGAGCTCTATTTTCTGTGCGACGACATCGAGGCCTTCGTCGCTGCGATGCAGCGACGCAACATCAGCTGCGGCCCGCTACAAGATCAGGGTTGGGGCGTGCTGAGCGAGATTCGGCTCCCGAGCGGTGCCCGGGTCGGCGTCTACGAGCCGAAGCACGCACGGCCCAAAGCGGTCATCGCGCGGCGCTGACTCGGGCCGATCAGGCCCGGCGTCGGCTGCGCAGGGCGGAGCCCATGGCTTGGAACTCGCGCCCGATTCGCACCTTTTGCGACAGCGTGACGATCCCCCGCTGCTTCGCCATCAGCTTGTTGATCCGCTGGAACGCCGCCAGCACTTCCTTGACCTCAGGATGTGGCCCGGCGTCCTTGTCGACGGGGATCTGACGCACACGGCGAGCGAACTTCTCCGCCTCACGCGCCAGCGCCTGAGCGACTCTGCGGTCGGCAGTGATGAACGGCACGGGCGAAATCTAGCACCCGTCGAGTAACCTCTTTACACCGTGGCGGGGCTGCCGCAAGGCACGCTCACCTTCCTTTTGACGGATCTGGTGGGCTCGACCCGGACCTGGGAGGCCGACACGCGCGCCATGCGCCAGGCGATGGTGCAACACGACGAGATCGTGTATGGCGCCGTCCAACGGCACACCGGCGCAATGGTCGAGAGCGGGCGCGAGGGCGACAGCATCCTCGCCGTATTCGTCGGCTCTCGAGAAGCGGCGGCATGCGCTCTCGACGTCCAGCGCGCCTTTCACGCGGCGACGTGGCCCGGCGGGCTCGAGCTGAAGGTCCGGATCGCACTGCACACCGGCGAAGTCGAGCTGCGCGGCGGCCACTACTTCGGCCCTCCGCTTAACCGTTGCGCGCGCGTACTCGCGCTTTGTCACGGCGGCCAGACCCTGGTCACGCAAGCGACCAGCGAACTGCTGGCCGAAGACCCGCCGCAAGACGTCGAGCTCACGGACCTCGGCGTGCACAAGCTGAAAGACCTGAAGCGTGCCGAACACATCTACCAGCTCACCGACCTCACACGGCCGGAGCGCTTCGCCCCGCTCGACACCCGACGCGACTACAAGTCGAATCTGCCGCTGCTGCTGACCAGTTTTGTCGGCCGCGAGCGCGAGCTCGCCGAACTCCGCGACCTGCTGGCCCGATCGCGACTGCTCACGCTGACCGGCACCGGCGGCGCGGGAAAAACGCGGCTTGCCAAACAGCTCGCGCTGAATGTGGTGGACGACATGCGTGATGGCGTCTGGCTGGTCGACGTCTCGCCGGTCTCCGACCCGCGGCTTGTAGCGCGAGCGGTGGCGACGGCCCTCGACGTCGAGGAGCAGCAGGGACGGTCGCTGACCGAGACGCTCGCCGAGTACTGCCGCGACCGCGCGATGGTGCTCGTTCTCGACAACTGCGAACACCTTCTCGGCGCCTGCGCCGAACTCGCCGAAGGCCTGCTCGGATCCTGCCCGCAGCTGCGGCTCGTCGCAACCAGCCGAGAGCCGCTCAATGTCGGCGGCGAGGTGACGTGGACGGTCCCTTCACTCGCCGAGTCGGAGGCGACGCGACTGTTCGTCGATCGCGCGCGGTCGCGTTCGCCGCGCTTCGAGCTGACCGACCAGAACGCGCATGTCGTGATGCAGATCTGCCGCCGTCTGGACGGCATTCCGCTGGCGATCGAACTCGCCGCGGCGCGAACGGCGATGATGCCGCCCAATCAGTTGCTCCGCCGTCTGGACGAGGGTTTCGCCGTGCTCGCCTCGGGAACCCGCACCGCCGCGAAACGCCAGCAGACCCTGGAAGCGACACTCGACTGGAGCCACGGGCTGCTCTCGGATCAAGAGCGCACGCTGCTGCGGCGCCTCGCCGTCTTTGTCAGTCACTTCTCGCTGGACGCCAGCGAAGCTGTCTGCTGGAGCTCGGACTTGCCCCGCGAATCGATCCTCACGCATCTCGGCCAGCTCGTGGCGAAATCGCTGGTGCAGACCGTCGACGATCGGTACGGCTGTCTCGACACGATCCGGAGCTACGCCCGCCAGAAGCTCGCCGACGCCGGCGAGTTCGACACGTTTCATCGCACGCACGCGCGGTACTGTCTCGAGATCGTCGGCTCACGCCGTCCCGGCGCGCTGGCGGACTGGCTCGATCAGGTCGAGCTCGAGCACGACAACGTCAGAGGCGCGCTGACGTGGTGCGTGTCGCACGATCCGGAGGCGGCGGCGTCGTTGGTCGCGGGCCTGTACGAGTTCTGGCTCCTGCGCGGGCATGCGCTCGAGGCGCGCGGCTTTCTCGGCCGGTTGTCATCACAGCTGCCGGCAGCGTCGCCGCGCCGGCCGCGCGTGCTGCTCGACGCCGGCGTCTTCGCCTATACCGCCGGCGATTTTGCGTCCGCGCCGGCCCTGATTCGAGAGGGCCTCGCCAGCGCCCGAGAGACGAACGATCTCGATCTCATGGCACGCGGTCTCGTCTTTCAGGGCGGGGTCGCGCTTGCCGCCGGCGACATCGGCCCCGCGCAAGCGGCGCTGGATCAAGCCCTCGCGATCGCCCGTGACACCGAACACGGACGTCAGGAGGCCGAGGCGCTCCACCACCTCGGCTCTCTCGCCAGCGTGCGCGGCGACACGGCGCTGGCGCGAATGCGCTTCACCGAGAGCCTCGAGCTTCGGCGGCGGCTTGGCATCGACGACGAGTCGCTCACGACGCTCACCCTTCGCGCGACGGCAACGCTCACGTCCGATCCCGCGTCGGCGCACTCCGATATCGCCGAGGCACTCGAGCTCGGATTAGCGCTGAAGGATCGCCGGGTGGCCTGGTCGCTCGATGTGCTTTCGTGCCTTACGGCGCTCGACGGCGATGCCGAGCGAGCGCTCCAGCTTGCGGGCGCCGCCAGCGCGATGTTCGAGGCCACGGCACAGCGACCGGCAGCGCTGTGGCGCCGCTTCACCGAACCGTTGATGGATCGCGCTCGCCAAGAGCTCGGCGGCGAGGCCGCGGCGAAAGCGTGGCAATCGGGCCGCGCGCTGACGTTCGAGCAGGCACTGCATTACGCGCTCGAGCCGGAACGCGTCGCGCATCGCTGAGGAACGACTGACCTCAGACGACTCGATCTCCCGCGAGGAAGACGGCGAGCGGACGGCGACGCACGACCTCGATGTCCGCGAGCGGGTCGCCGTCCCACGCCGCGATGTCCGCGAGCTTGCCGGGCGCGAGCACGCCGATGTCCTCACGGGCGATCGCACGCGCCGCGGTGCTCGTGGCGGCGACGATCGCGTCGCGCGCGGCCATCCCGAGCTGGACCATCATCCCGAGCTCCTGCGCGTTCTCGCCGTGCCGATTGAACGGCGTCGCGGCGTCGGTGCCCATCGCGATCGAGACGCCTTCGGAGAGCGCGAGGCGGAACGTCGCGTCGCGATCCCCCTTTCGCTCACGTGCCTTGGCGGCGATCTCCTCGGGAATTCCGGGACCTTCGGGCGTCGCCATTCCGGTCAACGCCTTGAGCGTCGGGACCAGAAAGACGCCGCGCGCCGCCATCTCGCGCGCAACGCCCGGGTCCTCGTGCAGGTGCGTGCCGTGCTCGATCGTGTCGACCCCGGCCTCGACGGCGCGGCGAATGCCCTCGATGCCATGCGCGTGCGCCGCGACACGACGGCCCAGGCCATGCGCGGTCTCGACGGCGGCACGGAGCTCCGCCGTGGTGAACTGCGCCACTCCCGGCCGCTCATGTCCTGCGGCGAGCACCGCTCCCGTGGCCATGACCTTGATCACGTCGGCTCCCGCGGCGACCTGCTCGCGGACGGCCTTCACCACATCCCACACACCATCGGCCTGCCGGTACATGCCGCGCCATGATGCTGCGCCGGGCGTCGTCATCGACACGATCTTTCCGGCGAGGACCAGTCGCGGCGTCCGCACCAGACCGAGGGCCGCGGCGCGTCGGAGCCCGAACTCCAGATGGTCGCGCCCGCCGACGTCGCGGACAGTGGTGAAGCCCGCCTCCAGCGTGCGGCGCGCGTGATCGGCCATGCGCAGCGTGCGCAGCGACGGCGGATCTTGGTCCTGCACCGTCGCATCCGGGAGACCGGCGTCGGAGAGATGGACGTGGCAGTCGATGAGTCCCGGCAGCATCGTCGCCCCCGGCAGGTCGATTCGTGTCGCATCGGCCGGCGCGTCGATCCGCTTGCCGATGGCTTTGATCCGATCGCCGTCGACGAGCACAGCGCCTGGCCGGAGCGGTGGCGAACCCGTGCCGTCGAACAGACTCGCCGCGGTGAGCAGCAAGACCCGCGGCATCGTGGATCAGAGCCGCGATAGGACCGGGATCCGCGGCGCGATGGCGAAGTTCAGCTGCACCAGAACGATGAAGGCGATGCTCCAGTAGGTGCTGACGACACAGAGCAAGGCTCCGAAGGCGTAGAGCGCCTGGGCCACGACGATCCGGCGCCGGATCAGGGCCGAAGCTGCGGACCCGGCGTCTTCGCTCAACAGACCGCCCCGGCTGGCGTATGCCAACGCGGCATAGAGAAGGAGGCCGAGGAGCACGATGTTGGCCCAGTACGCGAGAAGCGCCAGCCGGAAACTGATGAACTCGGCCAGCAGCGACGTCGAGAAGGGCATCAGTGCGACCGCCGCGAGAAAGCCGAGCTGGATCCAGGTCAGATCGCGGTCGGCTTTGGCGAAGTAGTTCAGTTGCGTCTGCTGTCCGTTCCAGAAGATGCCCAGCGTGAGGAAGCTCAGCAGATACGTCACCAGCCGCGGCGACAGACCGAGCAACGCGTTCCACAGATCCTGTTCGGAGTGGATCGGCCCGACGTCTGGGACGCGGATCTCGAAGACGATGAGCGTCATCGCGATGGCGAAGACGCCGTCGCTGAGAGCGGCGATGCGATCGAGTCGTCTCCCGGCGACCTGGTTGTAGGAGAGCGTCATTCGCCGCGCGGCGCGCCGATCGGTTCGTCCGCGTCGACGGCAATGGGGTCACTCGCCGGGAAGGACTCCATCACCGCCTCATCGAGCGTGGTGTAGCGGCCTGGCTCCTGCTCGATGGTCTCGGCGGGATCGGGTGGATGCGGTGGCTCGTGCTCCGCGGTCATGGTCGATCAGAGTAGGCGTGAGCGATGAGGGCCGTTAGGCGAGAGCGGCCTTCAGCTCAACGATCTGCGCTAGGTGGATCCGATCGTGACCCGCGGTCATCTTGAACATCAGATCGAAGCTCTCGGGTCCGCGCTCGGCGTGAACGCCGACCCGCGCACGGACCGCTGGTGGCGCGTCCCGCCACAGCGCGATGTTCGCGCGGCGCAGACCACGGAATTGCTCGAGTGAGTCCTGCGGCGAACGATCGGCGTAGCGCAACGCGGCGGCACGCGTGTCCGGGTCGAACGGGTCGATCGCGGGGCGCTCTTCGGTCAGCGCCCGCCGATAGCGATAGCCGACGATGATCTCGATGTCGGCGAAATGCGCCAAGACGTCGGCGACAGACCATCCGGACGCGGGACGCGCCAAGCCACCTCGGCGCAGCGATTCGACCTCCCGCGTCAGCAGCTCGAGCGTGTGCGCCTGCACCTCCGCCGGATCGTCACCGGCCAGCCAGCGCAGCTCCTCTTCCTGAAGTGGATGCAGCCGTGTCTCTGTCATCGCCGCACCCTTGTGGCCTCTGCCAACGCAGGCGTTAACCTCGAGCGGCGTGCACGGACCCGAATGGCGTCCGCCGGCGAGCTGGAGGCGCGTGACCACGATCGACGCGCACGCCGCGGGCGAGCCGCTGCGCGTGATCCTGTCGGCCGAGCCAATCCCGGGACGAACGATTGTGGAGAAACGGCGCTACGCGCGAGAACGGCTGGATCGACTGCGCACGAGCCTGCTGTTCGAGCCGCGCGGCCACGCCGACATGTACGGCGCGATCCCGACCGAGCCGGTCACGCCCGACGGAGACCTCGGCGTCCTGTTCCTGCACAACGAAGGCTGGAGCACGATGTGCGGCCACGGCATCATCGCCCTCACCACCGTCCTGATCGAGACCGGGATACAGGCCTGGCGGGACGAGCTGCGCATCGACAGTCCTGCCGGACGGATCGTCGCGCGACCGAAACGCGCCGGCGACCGCGTGTCGAGTGTCGCCTTCGAGAACGTTCCGTCGTTCGCCTACGCGCTCGACGAGACCGTCGACGTCCCCGGTCTCGGTCCGGTGCGCTACGACCTCGCCTTCGGCGGCGCTTTCTACGTGTACGTGAATGCCGCGGACGTCGGCCTGGAGCTGACGGCGGAGCGATACCGCGACCTCATCGAGATCGGCATGCGCATCAAGCGCGCGGTCATGTCGTCGCGTGAGGCCCGGCACCCCTTCGAGCCGGAACTGTCCTTTCTGTACGGCACGATCTTCGTCGGTCCGGCGCTCGGCGACGGCGCCAACTCGCGGAACGTCTGCGTCTTCGCCGAGGGCGAAGTCGATCGTTCCCCCACCGGCACCGGCGTCTCCGGCCGTGTCGCCATCGAGCACGCACGGGGTCGCCTGCGCAACGGCGAGCCCTTCGTCGTCGAGAGCATCATCGGCACGCGTTTCACCGGTCGCGCGCTCCGCGACACCACCTTCGGGCCGCACAGCGCCGTGGTGCCGGAGATCGAAGGCAGCGCGTGGATCACCGGGCGCAACGAATTCTGGCTCGCGCCCGACGATCCACTCGCGGCCGGCTTCATCCTGCGCTAAAGCGCGCGTGCGCGGCGGTCAGTCCTCGACCAGCGGAATGTCCACGATGTGCTCGGCGATGAACCAGACCTGAAGCTCGTTGCGACGCAGCACGTCGCTCATCAGCAGATCGTTCGAGCCCCAATCCTTGTTCTCCTCCGTCCGTTCGATCGCCTCACGCGTGCCCTTGATCACCGTCTGATGTGCCCGCAGCAGTCGCGTGATCATGGCCGGCACATCCTCCGCGCCGTTCGGCGGACGCTCGATGCTCGTGAGCTCGGCGACATGTCGCGGATCACCGACGGCGATGCCGCCGAGTGACTGCACCCGTTCGGCGAGGAGATCGACGAGCTCGAGCTGCTCGTCGGCGTGCTTGTCGAAGAGCAGATGCAGCTGATAGAAGGTCGGCCCCGCCACCAGCCAGTGATGCTTCTTGTACAGCGCATACAGAATGCTCGTGTCCGCCAGCACCCGATTCAGGAGCTTGCAGCTCTCACTCCGAACGTCGTCGCTCAGACCGATGGGTAACGAGCGGAGCGCGTCGAAGCGCTGGACCTCCTGACCGAGCTTGGCGTAGCGCGGCTCGGGCGAAAGCTTCGTTCCGTTTCGTGGCGTGGTAGTCGTCGATCGCTGATGTCGGCTGGTCGTGGCCATCTTTCGTCCTCCTTGTGTTTGGCGGAGACGTCACGGTCGCAGAACCGGTGCCACGCCCGACTATTGCGCCAGCGCGGACAACACCTCGCTGGCGTGGCCATCGGGCCGCACGCCGTACCAGGCTCGCTTGATCTTGCCCTGCTCGTCGACGACGAACGTCGAGCGGATGACGCCCACGCCTCGACCGGGTCGCTCCCCCCAGGCGCCATAGGCCTGATGCGTCTTTCGATCCGCGTCGGTGAGCAGGGGGAAGTGCAGGTCGTACTTTTCCTTGAACGAGCGATGCGTCGCGGCGCTGTCGGCCGAGACGCCGATCACCGGCACGTTCAGCCGCTGGAACTGGCTGAGGTTGTCGTTGAACTGGCATGCCTCGGTGGTACAGCCAGGCGTGTCGTCCTTCGGATAGAAGTACAGGACGTAGCGCTTTCCGCGCAGCGTTTCGTTCGAGACGGCGTGGCCTTCGTCATCGGTCAGCGAGAACGCTGGCGCACGATCCCCGGCTCCGAGCGGCACGTCTGGAGTGTACGAGGGGCGCGAATGCGCCGAAAGCTAGCATCGCGCGATCGACGTCGAGTTCCGTCTCAAGGATCTGGTCGCGAACGGCACGATGACCGCCGACATCGCGAAGACGCTGCGCGACGCCGTCGTGGGCCGGCGCTCGTTCCTGGTCATGGCCGTTCCACGGCTGGCCGGGAAGACGACCGTCATGCGCGCGATGCTCGCGGAGCTTCCACGCGGCGTTCCCGTCCGCGCTATTGGGATCGACGGCGACGACATCGATGCGCTCCTGGCTGAGGCTCGCGGCGGCTACTTCGTCATTCCCGAGATCGCCGAGGGACCGTGGGCGCCTGGATACATCCGCGGCGCACCGGTGCGAAAGATCTTCCACGGCGTCGGCAATGGCGTGTCCCTCGCCGCCGCGCTTCACGCCCCCGATCCGGAGACCGCGTTCCAGATCATCTGCGTCGCGAACCGCGTGCCCGACGCGGATGCCGCCAAGATCTCGCTGACGGTCTATCTGCGCTCTCTGGGGGCAGACTGGCGCGAGCCCGAGCGCCGGGTCGTCGCCGCGGTGCACGGGATCGACGGCGTGACCGGCGGCAAGCCGCGCGCGCGTCTGCTGCACCACTGGAACGAGCGCACGAACCGCTTCGAGAACGGCGACTAGGAGCGCCGCCGCTGTCGCAGCCGGGAGAGACCGTCCGCATACGCGCGCTGCAACACCAGAATCCGGTCCAGGAGCGACAGCGCCTCCTGCTCGGAATGGCGATCGTGCCCCGGCATGGTCAGGTGGCGGCGCAGCCGCTCGGCGCCCTCGGCCTGAGCGGCGTGACGACGACGCAGCATCGCGAGCACGGCGTCGCGGTCACGAGCCGATAGCAGCGTCGCGATGAACAGCTTGAGCAGCAGCTCGTCCCGGACCAGCACGCCGGCATCCGCGGCTGATTCGCGCAGCCATCGGCGCAACAGCGAGCGACCGCGCGCCGTCACACGGTAAACGGTGCGGCGACGCGGACCCGGCTGTGACTCCCGCTCGATCAGTCCGTCCCGCGCCAACCGACGCAGCTCGGGATACAGCTGGCCGTAGCCGATCCGCCACAGCGGACGCAACGAGTCGTCGACGTGTTTCTTGAGGTCGTATCCAGACGACGGGTGAAGTGCGAGCACGCCGAGGATGAGGCCCGTCGTCGCCTGTGTCGCCGCCATATATCTTCAAGATATATCATCGCGGGTCGATGCTTCGGAGGCTGGCCGCGCCGTTTCTGCTCGACATCTCGCCGCTCCGGGACTCGCGCTCGTTCCGTCTGCTGTGGATCGGCCAGCTGATCTCGCTGTCGGGCACGCATCTCCGCTTGGTGGCGGTCCCCTACCAGGTCTACCTGCTCACCGGCTCGTCGTTCGACGTCGGCCTGCTCGGGCTGTTCCAGGCCGTCCCGCTGATCTCGCTGTCGCTGTTCGGCGGCGTCATCGCCGACAGAGTCGACCGGCGCCGCCTGCTTGTGGTCACGCAGACGGCGCTGGCCGCGACCTCGCTCGTCCTCGCGCTCGCCACCCAGCTCAGCATCGTGAATCTGCCGCTTCTCTACGGCCTCGTGGCCGTGGCCGCCGCGTTCTCCGCGATCGACAATCCGGCTCGCGGCTCGCTCGTCCCGAATTTGGTCCAGCGTCGGCAGCTTGCCGCCGCGATCACGCTCCAACAGGTCCTGTTCCAGTCTGCGGCGATCGCCGGGCCCGCCCTCGCCGGCATCGTGATCGTCAGCTTCGGTGTCGCCGGCGCCTACTGGATCGACGCCGCCTCATTCGGCGCCGCGATCGCCGCTGTCGTCCTGCTCACGGCGCCGCCGCGAACGCCGAGCGCGCCGCAGAACGTGGCGCGATCGCTGGCCGAAGGGATCTCCTACCTTCGGTCGAATCGCATTCTGTTCGCCACGATGTCGCTCGACTTTCTGGCAACGTTCTTCGGATCTCCGCGCGCGCTCTTCCCCTACTACGCCGACAGGGTCTTTCGTGTCGGCCCCGAGGGGCTCGGCCTTCTCTTCGCCGCTCCGGGCATCGGCTCTCTCCTCGCCGCGCTCGCATCCGGCTGGGTCCCGAAGGTCCGTCGTCAGGGTCTCGCGGTGCTGCTCGCTGTAACGGGCTGGGGTCTGGCGATCGCCGCGTTCGGCGCGTTGTCGGACGGTCTGTTCCCGCTCGGTCTCGGATTCGTCGCCCTGGCCGAAGCCGCGGATACCGTCAGCGCGATCTTCCGCATCACCATCTTGCAGACCTTCGTCCCTGACGCATTGCGAGGACGGCTGACCGCGATCAATTCGATGTTCGTGATCGGTGGGCCGACGCTCGGCCAGGTCGAGTCCGGTGCGGTCGCGACAGTCATTTCGCCGGAGTTCGCCGTGGTTTCCGGGGGGCTTGCCTGCATCGGCGCCGTCGGGCTGATCGCGACGCTGGTGCCGGAGCTCGCGACGTATCGATCCGAGCCGGCGACCACGGAGCAAGCGCCGGCGTAGGAGCCCGCCTCGCCGCTAGATTGATCACGTGCGCGAGTTTCTGATCGCCGCCGTGCCGTCGTTCCTGGCCAGCGCCGTCGAATTTGTCGAGGCGACCACGATCGTCCTGGCCGTCGGCGTCACCAGGGGCTGGCGCGCGCCGCTCGTCGGCACGCTCGCCGCGGTCGTGACGCTCATCGCGATCATCGCCGCGGTTGGTGTCGCGCTCGTCACCATCGTGCCCGAGCATCTGCTGCAGGCCATCGTCGGCGCGCTGCTGTTGCTCTTCGGCGTGCGCTGGCTGCGCAAGGCGATCCTCCGCTTTGCCGGCATCGTCGCGCTCCACGACGAAGAGGTGGCGTACCAGCGCGAGCTGGCCGAACTGCGCGCCAGCGGCT
>VBHP01000124.1 GCA_005881435.1 Chloroflexota bacterium
AAACGGCGGCGCGGCGTTGCGCGCGCAGTAGACGACGGAGTGATTCAAGCGACCGGGAAGGGGCGTGCCGGTCGGCGAGGGCGCCGGACTCGGCGAGGTCACGACCGCAGGCGCGCTCTGCGTCGGAGTCGGCGTAGCGCCCGGACCTTGCAAGGTCCGCTGCTGCGCGACGTACGCCGCGCCAAGGATCAACACGAGCACTGCGGCGGCAGCCGCGAAGCGGAACACGGGGAAACCGAACCCGCCCGGGTGCGCCAGCTCCGACGCGAGCCGCGACTGCTCGAACCGCGTCTCGCGGACCGGCTGCGCCTCGACGGCCCGGCCGAGCGCCTTTCCGAGCGTCTTCTCGTCCTGCTCGTTCATTGCATCGCCTCGCGCGCCAGCTTCGAGGCCAGGCTCCACTGCCGAAGGTTCCCCAGCGCCTGGCTCAGCGTCGCGCCGACGGTGCCGCTCTTGATGTCGAAGGCGCGCGCGATCTCCTCATAAGAAAGGTCGTAGTAGAAGCGCGCGACCACTACCGCGCGCTGACGCTCAGGGAGCTTTCGCAGCGCCGCGAGCAGCTCGGCCCGGTCGGCCACAGCGGTCTCGAAAGGGGTCGCCGGGCTGGCTGGCTCGACCTCCGGCAGCGCCTCCTCACGGCGCACCCGGCGCCGGTCGCGGAAGAGCTGGCGGGACCCCACCGTCAGCAGCCAGGCCGCGGGACGGTCGATCCGGTCGAGACCCTGTCGAAACGCTTTGATAAACGCCTCCTGCGCCGCGTCCTCCGCCGCATCGCCGTTACCGCCGATGGCGAGTAAGGCCCGGAGGAGCCGCGGGTACTCCCGGTCGTAGAGCTCGCGCCATCGCGCGTCGACGGCCATGCTTCTCGACCCTACCGAGCCAGTACCGGTGCGATTTCTTTAGTCGGTGCGTTATCTTCCCGAGGTCGCCTAGCAGCCAGGCGAGCTAATGGACGGAAGGGGCCTGTGTTCGAGGATCTTTTCAATCTCTTCTCGCGGGACATCGGGGTGGATCTCGGGACCGCTAACACCCTGGTCCACGTCGGCGGCAAAGGCATCGTCATCAGCGAGCCGTCCGTCGTCGCCAAAGACCTCAAGACCGGCCAGATCCTGGCCATCGGCGCTGAGGCCAAGCGCATGGTCGGTCGCACGCCGGCGAACATCGTCGCCATCCGGCCGCTCAGGGATGGTGTCATCAGCGACTTCGAGATCACCGAGCAGATGCTCCGCTACTTCATCAAGAAGGTGCACGACCGCTTCGCCCTGTTCCCGCACCCGCGCGTCGTCATCGGCATCCCCTCCGGCGTCACCGAGGTGGAGAAGCGCGCGGTGCAGGACGCGGCGTATTCGGCCGGAGCGCGTTGGGCGCGACTGGTCGAGGAGCCGATGGCCGCCGCGATCGGTGCCGGTCTTCCCGTGGGTGAGCCATCCGGTTCGCTGATCGTCGACATCGGCGGCGGCACGACCGAGGTCGCGGTGATCTCGCTCGGCGGCATCGTCGTGTCGCGCTCGATCCGCATCGCCGGCGACGAGATGGACCAGGACATCGTCGCGTACGCGCGACGCGAATTTAACCTGCACATGGGCGAGCGCACGGCCGAGGACATCAAGATCGCGATCGGCTCGGGCTACCCGCTCGACGAAGAGATCTCGACCTACTTCCGCGGCCGCGATCTACTCACCGGTCTACCGCGCGCGATCGAGGTCACCAGCGCACAGATCCGCGAGGCCATCGAGCCATCGGTGCAGCAGATCGTCGACATCGTCAAGGACACGCTGGAGGAAACGCCGCCGGAGCTGCTGGCCGACATCATGGACCAGGGGATCTACCTCGCCGGCGGCGGCGGTCTGCTCCGCGGGCTGGACCGTCGCATCTCCGAGGCGACGCAGATGCTGGTGCACATCGCCGACGACCCGCTCACCTGCGTGGCGCGCGGCACGGGCAAGATGCTCGAGGACCTGCCGCGCTACGAGCGCTCCTTCTCGTCAGACACGTACGCCATCGCCGCGGCGCGCTAACCGCCCCTCATGATCGCGACGACTCGGCGGACCCAGGGCGCGCTGCGTCCCTTCTTCATCCTGTTCGGACTGTCGTTCTTCCTGCTGCTCGCACGCGACAGCGGGCCGATCGTCGCGGCGCGATCGCTCGCCGGAGGCGCGCTGATGCCGATCGAGCGCGTGGTGGCGGGCGCGGGCACCGGCGTCTCGCAATTCTTCGGCTCGCTTGCGGACCTGGAACAGTTGCGTAGCGAGAACGCGCAGCTTCGCTCACAGGTCGAATCGCTGACGCTCGAGAACGTGCGTCTGCGCGAGCAGGCCACGGCCGCGCAGCAGACGGCGAACCTCGGACAAATCGCCGCCGCGCTGCCGTATCAGACCATCCCGGCCCAGGTCATCGCGCGCGATCCCGCCGGCTTCATTCGAACGCTGACCATCGACGGCGGGACCGATCGCGGGATGGCGGTCGGCGACGTCGTCATCGCCGAGCAGGGTCTGGTGGGCCGCGTGACCCAGGTCTTCGCGACCTACTCGCGTGTGCTGCCGGTCACCGACGCCGGATCGTCGATCGTCGCCACGGTCCAGCGGTCACGCGCATCGGGCATCGTTCACGGCGTCTTCGGCGAAACGTTAGCCCTGGAGTGGGTGCTCCAGACCGAGCAGATCGCCGCCGGCGACGTGGTCATCACCGCCGGACTGGCGCTGAACAACGAGGTCCGCTCGCTGTACCCCAAGGGCCTCGTGATCGGCACCGTCGTCGACGTCCAGAAGGCGGACGTGCAGGCGTATCAGAAAGCGGTCGTGACACCGGCGGTCGATTTCAGAAAGCTCGAGCGCGTCCTCGTCGTCAAGACGAACTGAGGCTGCGATGAGGACCATCGCGCTCCTCGCACTCGCGCTTCTCCTCGCGCATCCGCTCTACGTCGAGGCCGCGCCACCCCCTTCGCCTGAGGTGTCCGTTCGCGTGATGGCGCGTTTCGCCGACGCCGCCGCGCGATACCGCGTCGTGTCGCGCCACGCGGCGCTCTCGCGCGGAGCGGTGGGCAAGACCGGCTTCGAGCTGCTCGAGCTCCCGGGCCGCTCCGCGGCCGACGCCGCGGCCTCTCTCCGCGCCGAACCCGGCGTGCTGAACGCGGAGCCGGACGCGCATGTGAGCCTGGCGTTCACGCCGAACGATCCGTTTTACGCGACCGATCCATTCAGCGCCATCGCCGCCGGCGAATGGGGCCTGCGGAAAGCGATGGTC
>VBHP01000037.1:0-39816 GCA_005881435.1 Chloroflexota bacterium
AGCGGACCGGGTCGACCGTCACCGGTCCGGTGCCGCTGCCGACGCACATCGAGAAGTACACGGTCATCCGCTCGCCTTTCATCGACAAGGATTCGCGCGAGCAGTTCGAAATCCGCACGCACAAGCGGCTCATTGACATCAACGATCCGTCGCAGAAGACGGTCGACGCGCTGATGAAGCTGAACCTTCCAGCCGGCGTCGACATCGAGATCAAGCTGTAGGTCAGGAGAGGGGGAGGCGATGACGGAAGAGCAGGCGCAGAGCCAGACGCAACAGACCGCATCGACGGACGCCCCCGAGATCGCGAATCCCTTCCTGCTCGGCCGGAAGGTCGGGATGCTGCAGCACTTCCGTCCCGACGGCACGGTCGTCGGCGCGACGATCATCAGCGCCGAACCGAACGTCGTGACCTTCGTGCGGACGCGCGAGCGTGACGGCTACACCGCGGTGCAGATCGGGTATGGCGCGATCGCCGAGCGGCGCATGACGAGGCCGGCGCTCGGCCACCTCAAGGGCCTATCGCCGCTGCGCGAGCTGCGCGAGATCCGCCTCGACGACGTGAGCGGTTTCGAGCGGGGTCAGCAGATCGGCGTCGGGCGTTTCGCCGCCGGAGACAAGGTCCACATCACCGGCGTCTCCAAAGGCAAAGGCTTTCAGGGGCCGGTGCACCTGCACCATTTCAAGACCGGTCCGAAGACGCACGGCTCCGACCACTACAAGCGTCAGGGCTCGGTCGGCGCCGGCACGACACCGGGCCGCGTGCTCAAGGGCATGCGCATGGCGCGCAAGATGGGCGTCGACCGCGTGACGGTGAAGAACCTCGAGATCCTGCGTTCGGACGCCGATCGCGGCGTGCTCATCGTCAAGGGCGCGATCCCAGGCGCGCGCAACGCCATCGTCTTGGTGAGGAAGGCCTGAGGGTGGCGGAGGACCAGAAGCTCAACGCCCCTCTGTTCAGCGCGGCGGGAGAGAAACGCGGCAACGAAGCTTTGCCGGCGTCGCTCTTCGGCGCGCCGCAGCGCGGCGCTGCGGTGCACCAGGCCGTGGTCGCGGCGCTGGCCAACGCCCGGCAGGGCACGGCGCAGACGCGGAATCGCTCGCGCGTCTCCGGTGGTGGCGCCAAGCCCTGGCGGCAGAAGGGCACCGGCCGCGCGCGGCAGGGCTCGATCCGCGCGCCGCACTGGCGACACGGGGCGGTCGTCTTCGGCCCCAACGGTCGCAAGTACGACCAGCGCGCTCCGAAGAAGCTGCGACAGGCGGCACTCGCGGCGGCGCTGTCGGCCGCGGCGGCCGAGGGCCGCGTCGCCGTGTTGGAAGAGTTGCGTCTCGAGGGCGAGCGTCCGACGACAAAGAGCGCCCGGTCGCTGCTGGACACCATGGGCCTGAAGGCCGACACGGTGCTGATCGGCAAGGCCCACGATGCCGCGCTGTCGCGGGCGTTCGCGAACCTTCCAAACGTGCATCTGCGCACGACGCGTTCGCTGCGCCTCACCGACGTACTCGTCGCCGATCACCTGATCTTCGTGCGCGACGCCATCGCCGCGCTCGAGGAGCTGCGGGGATGAACGACGTGTTGGTGCGGCCGGTGATCACGGAGAAGTCGATGTTGCAGGCGAACGAAGGCCACTACACCTTCGAGGTCGCTCCCGGCGCGAACAAGCATCAGGTGAAAGAGGCCGTCGAGCTCGCCTTCAAGGTGAACGTGCTGCAGGTCCGGGTGATGAAGGTCCCCGGCAAGATGCGGCGCGTGGGGCGAAAGATCGGCAAGCGTCCCGATCGCCGCAAGGCCATCGTCCGTCTCGCCGAGGGACAGAAGATCGAACGCTTCTTCGTGGAGGGCGTCTGATGCCGCTGAAGAAATTCAAGCCCACCTCCGCGGGCATGCGTTTCCGTCAGAGCCCAGACTTCTCCGGGCTGAGCAAGAAGCGGCCGGAGAAGAGCTTGGTGCAGGCCAAGCGTCGCCAGGCCGGTCGCAACGTGCAGGGCAAGGTCACGACACGCCACCGCGGCGGCGGCGAGAAGCGGTTCTACCGCGTGATCGACTTCAAGCGCGACAAGGACGGCGTGCCGGCGCGGGTCGCGTCCATCGAGTACGACCCCAATCGCTCGGCGCGTATCGCTCTGCTGTCGTATCGCGACGGCGAGAAGCGCTACATCCTCGCGCCCGATGGCCTCAAGCCCGGCGACACGTTGGTGTCCGGACCGGAGGCCGAGCCCCGCGCCGGCAACTGCCTGCCATTGGAGAACATTCCCGTGGGCACGCAGATCCACGGCGTCGAGCTCGAGCCCGGGCGCGGCGCGCAGATGGTGCGATCCGCGGGCGGCGTGGCGCAGCTGCTGGCGAAAGAGGGCGAGTACGCGCAGATCCGCCTGCCGTCGGGCCAGATCCGTATCGTGCATGTGCGCTGTCGCGCCACCGTCGGACAGGTCGGCAATCTCGAACACGAGAACCGCAAGATCGGCGGCGCCGGTCACCGGCGCCGGATGGGCTGGCGGCCCGCGGTGCGCGGCGTGGCGATGACTCCGCGCGACCACCCGCACGGCGGCGGCGAGGCGCGCAGCCCCATCGGCATGTCCAGCCCCAAGACGCGCTGGGGCAAGCCGGCCATGGGCAAGAAGACGCGCCGGAACCGCAAGACCGATCGATTCGTGATCCGCCCGGCGAAGAAGAGGTAGGTATGTCGAGGTCGTTGAAGAAGGGCCCGTTCGTGTCGGCGCCGCTGCGCGAGAAGATCGTGGCCATGAACGCACGGCGCGAGCGCAAGCCGATCAAGACTTGGTCGCGGGCGTCGATGGTGATCCCGGAGATGATCGGACACACCATCGCCGTGCACGACGGCAGGCGTCACATCCCGGTCTACATCACCGAGAACATGGTCGGACACCGTCTTGGTGAGTTCGCCGCGACGCGTCAGTTCCGCGGTCATAGCCGCGCCGTCGCGGTGGAGAAGGCCACGACGGTCACCCCGACCGCGGCACCGGCCGCGGGCGGATCCACCGTCCCCACCGGGCGGACGGGGGCGGGGGCCTGATGGAGGTACGCGCCGTCGCGAAGTGGCTGCGACTCTCGCCGCGCAAAGCACGCCTGGTCGCGGAGCTCATTCGCGGGCGCTCCGCCGAGGATGCGCTCGCGGTTCTGGCCAACGCCGAAAAGGCCGCCGCGGTGCCGGTGGGGAAGGCGCTGCGGAGCGCCATCGCCAACGCCGAGAACGACCCGCGCAATCAGATGACGCTGGAGAATCTGTACGTCAAGGACGTCCGCGCCGACGAAGGTCCACGACGCAAGGCCATCTGGATGCGCGGTCGGGGGCGCCGCGACATCAAGGTGCATCGCATGACGCACATCACGGTCATCGTCGACGAGCGCGAGGTCGCTCGACCGCGCACCGCGGCGCGGCGTCGCACCGCCACCGCGCCACGCGCCCCGCGGCAACGGCCTGCCGCGCCCGCGCCGCAGCCTGCTGCCGCGCCCGCCGAAACGGCGGAGAAAGAGGAGACGAGCTAATGGGTCATAAGGTGCATCCGCTCGGCTTCCGGCTCGGGACCTCGAAGACCTGGGCCGCGAAGTGGTATGCGGACCGCGAGTACGCCAACCTGGTCAAGGAAGATGCCGAGCTGCGCCGCTCGATCAAGGAGCGGTTCCGCGACGCCGGCGTCGCCAAGATCGAGATCGAGCGGTCGGTGAACCAGGTCACGGTCACGATCCACACCGCCAAGCCCGGGGTCGTGATCGGCAAGGGCGGCTCGAAAGTCGAGGAGCTCCGACAGACCCTCGGCAAGCGCACCGGCAAGACGGTCAAGGTCAACATCGTCGAGATCCGGATGCCCGAGATCGACGCGCAGCTCATCGCCGACTCCATCGCCCAGCAGCTGGAGAAGCGCGTCTCTTTCCGCAAGGTGCTGAAGCAGGCCGTGACGCGCGCGATGAAGAGCGGCGCCAAAGGCGTTCGGGTCGCCGTGGCCGGCCGCCTTGGCGGCGCCGAGATGGCGCGCCGCGAGTGGGAGCGAGAAGGCCGCGTTCCGCTGCACACGCTTCGAGCCGACATCGAGTTCGGCCGCTCGACGGCGGTGACGACGTTCGGCACGATCGGCGTGAAGGCGTGGATCTATCGCGGCGACATCATTCCCGAGCGCGGCGAAGCGCCGGCGCAACCGGCGGGGAGAACGGCCTGATGTTGATGCCGAAGCGGGTCAAGCATCGCAAGATGCAGCGCGGCCGCATGCGGGGCACGGCGTGGACCGGCTCGACGCTCGTCTTCGGCGAATTCGGACTGCAGGCCATGGAGCCGCACTACATCACCAGCCGACAGATCGAGGCCGCGCGGCAGGCGATGGTCCACTACCTCAAGCGCGGCGGGAAACTGTGGATCCGCGTCTTCCCGGACAAGCCGATCACGAAGAAGCCGGCGGAGACCCGAATGGGATCGGGCAAGGGCGCCCCCGATCACTGGGTCGTCGTCGCCAAGCCGGGCCGGATGCTCTTCGAGCTGGGCGGCATTCCCGCCGATCAGGCCAAAGAGGCACTGCGACTGGCGTCGCACAAGCTCCCGATCCGGACGAAGTACATCGAAAAGGAGGCGAGCGATGCGGACCGCGGAACTGCGCCGGTTGAATGACGGCGAGCTGGCGACGGAGCTGAACACGTCTCGGGAAGAGCTGTTCAATCTCCGGTTCCAGCTGTCGACCCGGCAATTGAAGGATTACCGCGCGATCGAGCGCGCCCGTCGAAAGGTCGCTCGCATCCTGACGTTGCAGCACGAACGTTCGCTCGCGCCGGAGGCTGAGCGTGCCGGCTAAGAAGACCGCGCCGAAGACCACGCGCACTACGCGCACCGCCGCGGCGAAGGCTGCGACGCCGCGGGCGAAGCCGGCCGCGCCGGCCAAGGTGCGCGCGGCGCGAGCCGCGAAGGCGGCGGCCGCGGCCAAGCCGTCGGGGCGACCGCAGCAGCGGACCCGTCGCAAGAGCCTCATCGGCAACGTCATCGCCGACCGCACACCGAAGACCGTCATCGTCGAGGTGATGCGCCAGCGGTCCCATCCGCTTTACGGAAAGGTCATCCGGTTGCGGGAGCGTTACCCGACGCACGATCCGAACGAGGACGCGCGACTCGGCGACCTCGTGCGCATCGAAGAGGGCCGGCCGTTCAGCGCCACGAAGCGGTTCCGCGTGGCCGAGATCCTCTCCCGTGCCGGTGAGGCCGGCGCCGCTGCGACGCAGGTCGCGACCGCCGCGTCCGCGCTGGAGGAGCTCGAAGGCGTGACCGCCGTACTGCCGACGAAGAAAGACGAAGAAGCCGACGAGGCCGAGGAAGGGCAGGACGAGGGACGTTCGTGATCCGTCCGTACACTCGATTGAAGGTCGCCGACAACACCGGCGCGCGCGAGATCTCCGTGATCCGCGTGCTCGGCTCGTCCGCGAAGGCCGAGGCCTTCATCGGCGACGTCGTCATCGCCACGGTGAAGCAGGCCATCCCCACCGGACAGGCGAAGAAAGGTGAGGTCGTGCGCGCCGTGATCGTCCGTCAGACCAAGGAGCTGCCGCGTCCAGATGGCTCGAGCATCCGCTTCGACGAGAACGCCGCGGTGCTGCTGACGCCGCAGAACCAGCCGCGTGGCACGCGCATCTTCGGACCGGTGGCGCGCGAGCTCCGCGATCGCAACTTCATGAAGATCGTTTCGCTCGCGCCGGAGGTGTTGTAGTGGCGATGCTCGAGATCCGCAAAGGCGATGAAGTCCTGGTGATCGCCGGCAAGGACCGTGGCAAGCAGGGTCGCGTGACCGAGGTCCGCCCGGTCCAGCGGCGCGTGGTCATCGAGGGCGTGAACATGGCGAAGCGTCACCGCAAGGGCAACCCCTCCAAGCGCGAGCAGGCCGGCATCATCGATCTGGCGCTGCCGATGGATGTGTCGAAGGTCATGGTGCTGTGCCCGCACTGCCACAAACCGACGCGGATCGCGCACCGCATCGAAGGCGATGTGAAGGAACGCGTGTGCAAGCACTGCGGCGAGGCGATCGTCGTGGCAGACAAGGAGTAGGCGTGGCCGACGAGCAGAAACCGCAACCAAAGAAGGAGCGCGAGCCGAAGGGCCCGCGTCCGGAGGGCGCGAAGCCCGAAGGCACCAAGTCTGAGGGCCAGCGTCCGCGCTCCGCGCAAGCGGGCGCCTCGCCCCAGGGCCAGAAGCCGCAAGCGCAGAAGCCGCAGGGCGGCGGCGCAAAGGGCGGGCAGAAGGCCGCGCCGGCACGCGACGACGAGCCGCAGGTACCGGTGACCGTGGCGAATCTGAAGGATCGCTACGAGCGAGAGATCAAGCCGCAACTGCGGGGAGAGTTCAGCTACGGGAACGTGATGCAGGTGCCGCGAATGGAGAAGGTCATCCTCAACATCGGACTGGGCGAGGCCATCTCGAATCCGAAGGCGATGGATGCGGCGGCCGGCGATCTGGCCACGATCACCGGCCAGCGCGCTGTGGTGACGCGTTCGCGAAAGGCCATCTCGAACTTCCGCCTGCGCAAGGGCATGCCGATCGGGCTGAAGGTCACGCTGCGCGGCTACCGCATGTGGCATTTCCTGGAGAAGCTGCTCACCACGGCGTTGCCGAGGATCCGCGACTTCCAGGGCGTGCCGGACCGATCGTTCGACGGCCGTGGCAACTACTCGCTCGGCCTTCGCGAGCAGCTGGTGTTTCCGGAAATCGAGTACGACAAGATCGACCGTTTGCGGGGCATGGAGATCACCCTGGTGACCACCGCGCGGACCGATGAGGAGGGACGCCGTCTGTTGCAACTTCTGGGCATGCCGTTCAGGCGGTCGGCGTAATGGCGAAGAAGTCGAACATCTTGAAGTCGCTGGCGAAGCCCAAGTTCAAGGTGCAGGCGCACAACCGCTGTCGCATCTGCGGCCGTTCCCGGGCGTACATGCGGAAGTTCGGGCTGTGCCGGATCTGTTTCCGCGAGCGAGCCCTGCAGGGAGAGCTTCCCGGCGTGACGAAGTCGAGCTGGTAGGTAGTAGATGGAAGAACGCACCGAACGAGTGGAACGAATCGAACGGCCGGCGGCACCCCCGCCGGTGACTCCGCCGCAGGCCGATCGGCCGCCGCGGCCTCGCTCCGCCCCGCCGCCACAGAAAAAGGCGCGCCGCCGGGGTGTTGTCGTCGCGGACCCGATAGCCGACCTGCTCACGCGGTTGCGCAACGGCGCGCGCGCTCGACACGACACCGTGGCGGTGGCGCCGTCGAGCAAGCTCAAGATCGAAGTCGCCAAGATCCTCAAGGCTGAGGGGTTCATCCAGGGCTATGAGGTCCAGGGCGGGACGCTCACCTGCCGGCTGCGGTACGTCGGCGGCGCCAGGATCTCGGCCTTCTCCGACGCGCAGCGGATCTCGCGCCCGGGCCGGCGCACGTACGCCGGCCGGCACGACCTGCCGCTGGTCCGTCGCGGCCTCGGCGTCACCATCGTCTCCACCTCGCAGGGCCTGATGACCGGGTCCGAAGCAACGAAGAAGGGTCTCGGCGGCGAGCTGCTGTGTTCGGTGTGGTGAGATGAGTCGCATCGGCCGACTTCCCGTGGTCATTCCGAGCGGTGTGAACGTGGACGTGGAGGGGAACACCGTCAAGGTCAAGGGCCCGAAGGGCGAGCTCAGCCGCACCTTGCACCCCCGCATCAGCGTCGGCCGCGAGGATGGGAAGATCGTGGTCAACCGGCAGAGCGAGGAGAAGTTCGACAAGGCCCTGCATGGCCTGTCGCGAACGCTGGTGAACAACATGGTCGTCGGCGTGACCAAGGGTTTCGAACGGGCGCTCGAGATCAACGGCACCGGCTATCGCGCGCAGCTCCAGGGCAAGAAGCTGCAGCTGACGCTCGGCTACTCGCACCCGGTCGAGGTCGACCCGCCGGCGGGCATCGCTTTCGTGCTCGACACGCCGCAGCGGCTGCGCGTCACCGGTATCGACAAAGAGGCCGTCGGCGAAGTGGCCGCCAAGATCCGTTCGCTGCGCATCCCCGATCCCTACAAGGCGAAGGGCATCAAGTACGCCGAGGAGATCATCCGCCGAAAGGCGGGCAAGGCCGGAAAGGTGGGTGCGGCGAAGGCACGACACACGCGGCGGAGTTGCGCCGGGCGCGCCTGGCGCGGCATGAGCGTATCCGCGAGCGACTGCGAGGCAGCGCGGCGCGCCCGCGGCTGTCGGTCTTCCGATCGCTCAGCCACATCCACGCCCAGCTCATCGATGACGACAGTGGACGTACGCTGGCGGCGGCTTCGAGCCTCGAACTCAAGGCGGAGAAGGCCCAAAAGACCAAGAAGAGCGAGCTCGCGGCTAGGGTTGGCGAGCTCATCGCGCGGCGTGCCAAAGAGAAGGGCCTCGAGAGCGTCGTGTTCGACCGTGGCGGCTCGCTGTACCACGGTCGCGTGAAGGCCTTCGCCGACGGCGCGCGCAAAGCCGGACTCAAGTTCTAGGCGAAAACGAGGGAGAAAAGAATTGCCGAGGATCGACGCGAACAAGCTGGAGCTCACCGAGCGCGTGGTGCAGATCAACCGCGTCGCGAAGGTTGTAAAGGGTGGTCGCCGCTTCAGCTTCTCCGCGGTGGTGGTCGTCGGTGATGGCAGAGGTCACGTCGGGGCGGGCCTGGGCAAGGCCGACGAGGTCCCCGACGCGATCAAGAAGGGCGTCGAGGACGCGAAAAAGCATGTCATGCGCATCCCGCTCCTCGATCGCACCATCCCGCACGAGATCTCGTCCGATTTCGGCGCGGCCAAAGTGCTGCTCCGACCGGCGTCGCCGGGCACCGGCGTCATCGCCGGCGGCTCGGTCCGCGCGGTCGTCGAGTCCGCCGGCATCCGCGATGTGCTGACCAAGTCGCTCGGCAGCTCGAACCCGATCAACGTGGTCATGGCGACGATGCGCGCGCTCGAGTCGCTCCGTTCCGCCGAGGACGTCGCGACCACCCGCGGCGTGGCGGTGCGCGGCGCGACCCCACGGGAAGAAACACCTGTCCGTGCCTAACACGATCGGGGTCCGCCTGGTGCGAAGCATGATCGGCGAGAAGCAGGAGGCCCGCGCGACCCTGCGCGCGCTCGGGCTGCGGCGGCTCAATCAGCGTGTCGAGCGCCCGGATACGCCGTCCCTGCGGGGCATGCTCGCGCGCGTCGCACACCTCGTCGAAGTCGAGGACGCTCATGCGGCTGCATGAGCTGCGCCCGCCGGAAGGCGCGCGCCACCGCCGGCGCCGCCTCGGTCGGGGCATCTCCGCCGGCCAAGGCAAGACCGCGGGTCGAGGTACCAAGGGTCAGCTGGCGCGATCCGGTCCCAGTCTGCCGGGCTGGTTCGAAGGCGGCCAGACCCCGGTGCACATGCGCGTCCCGAAGCTGCGGGGCTTCAAGAACCGCTTCCGGGTGGCGTTCACCCCAATCAACGTGGGCCGGCTCTCGGCCGCCGCGGATGATGGCGTGGTGACGCCCGAGATCCTGGTGCGAAAGGGCTTCATCCCCGACGGCTCGCGGGTGAAGGTGCTCGGCGACGGCCCGGTCACGGGGGCCCTGCGTGTGAGCGCGCACGCCGTGTCGGCGAGCGCGAAACAGAAGATCGAAGCTGTCGGCGGGAACGTCACGTTGATCGGCGCGGAGGGCGAGAAGGCGTCGCAGTGAGCCTCTCCATGTTCGAGGCGCTGTCCGGTTCTCTCCGCGCCCCCGACCTCCGGCGCAAGATCCTGTTCACCGCCGGAATGCTGGTGGTGTTCCGCCTGCTGGCGCATGTGCCGGTGCCCGGCGTGAATCAGCAGAACCTCGACACGCTCATCCAGAACAACCAGCTTCTCGGCCTTCTGGATCTGTTCTCCGGCGGTGGGCTGGCGAAGTTCTCGGTCGTCGCCATGGGCGTGAACCCGTACATCAACGCCTCGATCATCATGCAGCTGCTCATCGGCGTGATCCCGGCGCTGGAGCGGCTGTCAAAGGAAGGCGAATACGGCCGCAACCGCATCAATCAGTACACCCGCGTGCTGACGGTGCCGATGGCGGTGCTGCAGGGCATCGGCATCAGCATCTTCATGAAGCAGTCCGGGGTGCTCAGCAACTTCGGTCCCGACGCACCGATCCTGTCGCTCTCGATCCTGGCGACGCTGGTCGCCGGCACGCTGCTGCTGATGTGGCTGGGCGAGCTCATCAGCGAGAACGGCCTTGGCAACGGCATCTCGTTCATCATCTTCGCCGGCATCGTGGGGCGGTTCCCGTCGACGGCGGCGCAGACCGTCGACGCCGCCGGCGGCGTCACCTTCAACCTGATCTTCTTCGGGCTGATCGGCATCCTGGTCATCGCCGCCATCGTGTTCATCCAGGAGGGTCAGCGGCGCATCCCGGTCCAGTACGCCAAGCGCGTGCGCGGTCAGCGCCAGTACGCCGGCGGCACCACGCACATCCCGCTCCGCGTCAACCATGCCGGAGTGATCCCGATCATCTTCGCGATCTCGATCCTGCTCCTGCCGAGCCAGATCGCGCAGTACTTCACCACCAGCGACACGGAGTGGCTGCGTAACCTGGCGCAAGGCATCGTCGGCGCCTTCAACAACACCGTTTTCTACAACTCCCTCTACTTCGTCCTCGTGGTCGCGTTCACCTTCTTCTATACCGCATTCACCTTCGTGCCCAATGACGTCGCCGACAACATCAAGCGCTACGGCGGCTTCATCCCCGGCATCCGTCCGGGTCGGCCGACGGCCGAATTCCTGGGCAAGGTCGTCACCCGGATCACCGTCGCGGGCGCGCTGTTCCTCGGCATCGTGGCGGTGATGCCGTCGGTGATCGGCGACGTCACCGGTGTGCACACCGCGCGCCTCGGCGGCACCTCGGTGCTGATCGTGGTCGGCGTCGTCGTCGAGACCATGAAGCAGCTGGAAGCACAACTGCTGATGCGCTCGTACGAAGGCTTCATACGGTAGTCGCACGCTAGGTGTCCGACGTCGTGCTGCTCGGCGCGCCGGGGTCCGGGAAGGGGACGCAAGCTTCACGGATCGCTTCCGAACGCCGCTGGGTGCACCTCTCCACCGGCGATCTCTTTCGCATGCATCTGGTGAACGACACCGCTCTCGGACAGCTCGCCAAGTCCTACATGGACAACGGCGAGCTCGTGCCCGACGAGATCACCGTGGATATGGTGCGAGACCGCCTCGAGCGCGTCCCCACCGACGCGCGCGTGATCTACGACGGATTCCCGCGCACGGTGCGTCAGGCGGAGGCGCTCGACGAGCTGCTGACGGACCTGGGCCGTTCGTTCGCCCGGGCCGTGCTCCTGGATGTGCCGCGCGACGAGCTGGTGCGGCGGATGACGAAACGCGCGACCTGTATGAACTGCCAGACCGTCTACAACCTCGCGACCAATCCACCGAAACGCGAAGGGGTCTGCGACCGCTGCGGCGGTCAAGTCCTGCAACGCAGCGACGAGTCGCCGCAGATCATCGAACGGCGGCTGGATGTCTACGAGAAGCAGACGAAGCCGCTGATCGAGCTGTACGCCAAGCGCGGTGGCCTGCGGCGCATCGACGGAACCGGCGATCCGCTCGAGGTCGCCAAGCGGATGTCCGAGGCCTTCGCGTGAAGGCACCAGCCGGCGTCGTCACCCTGAAGACCCCCGAGCAAATCGCGATCATGCGCCGCGCCGGACGCGTCGTGGCGGAGATGCTTCGCGCGACGCGCGAAGCCGTGCGCCCCGGTATCAGCACCGCCGAGCTGGACGCCATCGCCACGAAGGTGCTCGCCAGATCCGGCGCGCGCTCGAACTTCCTGCACTACGGACAACCGCCCTATCCGGCGGTGATCTGCACCTCGGTCAACGACGAGATCGTCCACGGCATTCCCACCAAGAAGCGAGTCCTGCGTGAAGGCGACATCGTCGGGATCGACGCCGGCGCGATCATCGACGGCTGGCACGCCGACGCCGCCATCACGGTGCCGGTCGGACGCGTCTCACCCGAAGCCGCGCGCCTGATCGAGGTGACCGAGCAGGCATTGCGCGCCGGAATCGCCCAGACGCGCCCGGGCAAGCGCCTCGGCGACGTCGGAGCCGCGATCCAGAGCCTGGCGGAGAGCAGCGGTTATTCGGTCGTCCGGCAGTACGGCGGTCACGGCATCGGTCGGCAGATGCACGAGGACGGCCCCTTCGTGCCGAATTGGGGCGACGCCGATCGGGGCCTGCCCATCCGCGAAGGTCTGACCGTGGCGATCGAGCCGATGATCAACATTGGCGGCTGGGACACCCGTCTCCTGCCGGACGGCTGGACCGTGGTCACCGCGGACGGCAGCCTGTCGGCACACTTCGAGCACACCGTCGCGGTGCTCCGCGACGGACCAGAGATCCTGACGGTCCCGGGCTAGCGGTCGATGCCCGTTTTTGGTACATTTTTAGTTCGCGTGACCGCTTCGGCGGGCACGCAACTTTTTGTGTCTGGAGTTTATGGCCACCGGTAAGGACGTCATCGAGGTGGAGGGCGTGGTCAGTGAGGCCCTCCCCAACGCGATGTTCAAGGTCGAGCTCCAGAACGGCCACCACGTGCTGGCCCACATCTCGGGGAAGATGCGGATGAACTTCATTCGGGTCGTCCCCGGGGACAAGGTGCTCGTGGAGCTGTCGCCATACGACCTGAAGCGTGGGCGGATCACGCGTCGGGTGCGGTCTTAGAAGGAGTCGGTTCGCGTGAAAGTCAGGGCATCGGTCAAGAGGCGCTGCGAGAAGTGCAAGGTTATTCGGCGGGAGGGGACCGTCCTCGTGATCTGTCCCATCCGCAGGCACAGGCAGCGCCAGGGCTAAGAGGAGAGAACGGATGGCACGTATCGCCGGCGTCGACATTCCGCGCGAGAAGCGGGTCGAGATCTCGCTTCGGTACATCTACGGCATCGGTCCGACGACGTCGCGCCGCGTGCTGGCCGACGCCAACGTTCCTGTCGAGGTCCGGGTCCGGGATCTGACCGAGGCGCAGGTCGCGCGCATCCGCGAGGTCATCGACCGCGGCTACACCGTCGAGGGCGAGCTCCGGCGTGAGATCGCTTTGAACATCAAGCGGCTTCAGGAGATCGGCACGTATCGCGGCTCGCGGCACCGTCGCGGCCTGCCGGTGCGCGGTCAGCGCACGCGGACCAACGCGCGCACGCGCAAGGGGCCGCGCAAGACGGTGGCGGGCAAGAAGAAGGCAACGTCGAAGACGTAGGGATTAGAGGAGAGCAGTGGCGGACCGGGACAAGGAAACGGACAAGGACGAGGGCCAGGGCGCCAGGCGCACGGAAGCACCCGCCGCGGCACCGGCCGCTGCCGGCGCGGCGGAGACCGCGGAGGCGCCGGCACCGGAGCAGCGAGTGCGTCGCCGGCGCGAGCGCAAAGCGATCCCGCGCGGCACCGCGCACGTCAAGGCCTCGTTCAACAACACCCTCGTCACCATCACCGATCCGGTGGGCGCCGTCGTGGCCTGGGCCAGCGCCGGCGCGTCGGGCTGGAAGGGCTCGCGTAAGTCCACGCCCTACGCCGCGCAGGTCACTGCGGAGAACGCGGCGCGCAAGGCGCTGGACCTCGGCATGAAGCAGGTCGAGGTCTACGTGAAGGGCCCGGGCGCGGGACGTGAAGCGGCGATCCGCGCGCTGCAGGCCGCCGGTCTCGAGGTCCTCTCCATCACCGACGTGACGCCGATCCCGCACAACGGCTGCCGCGCGCCGAAACGGAGGCGTGTGTAGTGGCGCGATATTCGGGTCCGGTCTGCCGCATCTGCCGGCGTGAGGCGATGAAGCTCTTCCTCAAGGGCGAGAAGTGCCTGACCAAATGCACGCTCGAGCGACGCGCGACGCCACCGGGAATGCACCAGCAGCGCCGCCGCAAGGTCAGCGACTACGCGCTGCAGCTTCGCGAGAAGCAGAAGGCCCGCCGGTATTACGGCGTGCTCGAACGCCAGATGTCGAAGTATTTCGAAGCCGCGGCGCGCCGCACCGGGGTCACCGGTGAGGCCCTGCTGCAGCGGTTGGAGTCCCGCCTGGACAACGTCATCTACCGCGCGGGGTTCGCGAAGTCTCGGCCGCAGGCGCGGCAGCTCGTCGGTCACGGGCATATCCAGGTCAACGGGCGCCGGACGGACATCCCCAGCATGGCCGTGCGCACCGGCGACGTCCTGGGCGTGCGCGAGTCGAGTCGCGCGGATCCGCTGTTCAAGGATCTGCAGACATGGGCCAAGTCGCAGAGCGTGCCCCGCTGGTTGCAGACAGATCCGGACGCGTTGGAGATCCGCGTGTTGCAGCTGCCGACGCGCGATCAGATCGAGACGCAGGTCAACGAGCAGCTGATCGTCGAACACTACTCGCGCTAGCGGATTGGAAGGGTTAGCCACATGGTCGAGATCGAATTTCCGAAGATCGAGCGCACCGAGGGTGACGAGCGCGAAGCGCGCTTCGTCATCGAGCCGTTGCCCGCCGGTTACGGCACGACGCTTGGCAATTCGCTGCGTCGGGTGCTGCTGTCCTCGCTCTCCGGCGCGGCAATCACCTCGGTGCGGATCCGCGGCGTGGCGCACGAGTTCTCCACGATCCCCGGCCTCAACGAGGACGTGGTGCAGCTGGTGTTGAACCTGAAGCGAGTCCGCCTGAAGAGCTTCGCCACGGAACCGGTCACGCTCACGTTGGAAAAGGACGGCCCGGGAGAGGTCACCGCCGGCGACATCGTCACTACCAGCGACGTCGAGATCGTGAACCCGCAGGAGCGTATCGCCACTCTGGAGCCCGAGGCCTCGCTGTGGATGGAGCTCACCGTCGAGACGGGCAAGGGCTTCCACCCGGCCGAGCGCCGCGAGGGCCTGCCGATCGGCGTCATCCCGATCGACGCCCTGTTTTCGCCGGTCCGCCTTGTGAACTTCAACATCGAGAACACGCGCGTCGGCCAGATGACGAACTACGATCGCCTGCTGCTCGACGTCGAGACCGACGGCACCATCACTCCGGACGAGGCGCTGGCGCAGGGCGCGCAGATCCTGGTGCAGCACTTCTCGCTGTTCGGCAACCTGACGCGGTCGCAGGCCGCGGTCCCGCAGCCCGAGGTCCGCACCGACGGCGTTCCGCCGGCGGTGGCGGAGATGCCGATCGAAGAGCTCGATCTTCCGCAGCGCGCGTTCAACTCGTTGAAGCGACACGGGATCACCAAGGTCGGCCAGCTGCTGTCGACGCCCGACGAGGAGCTGCTGCGGATGCGCAACTTCGGTCGGAAGTCGTTGGACGAGATCAAGGACCGGCTGGCCGCGCGCGGTCTCATCGCGCCGGTCGAGCGGTCCGAGGAATCGGTCCTCCAGGACGAAGGCGTCGAGCCCGAGTCGACGGACGAGAACGAGGAGCCGGGCGAGGTCTAGATGCCCCATCAGGTGCATCTGCGCACGCTGGGCCGCGTCTCGGACCATCGCTTGTCGATGCTGCGCAGCCTCGCCGTGGCCGTGCTGCGGTACGAACGCGTCAAGACGACCGAAGCCAAGGCCAAAGAGGTCCGGCGCATAGTGGACAAGATCATCGGACTCGGTCGAGACGGCACTCTGGCCGCTCGGCGCCGCAGTCTGGCGCTGACGCGCGACCAGCTCATCGTTGAAAAGACCTTCACCGATCTTCGCGAGCGCTTTGGCGACCGCGGCTCTGGCTACACGCGCTTGGTACGTCTGGGACACCGTGTCGGCGACGGCGCGCCGATGATGCTCGTGGAGCTGCTCGAGGGCGCTCCGGCGCAAGCGCGACCGGAGGCGGCCGCGCCGGCGGAGGCGCCGGCAAGTGGCGTGCGCGGTATCGCCCGACGTCTGCGGCGCGGGGGCCAGTCCGAACCTGCGGCGCCGGCGCCTGAGGGCGCGGAAACGAAAGTCGCGCCGAAGCCGGCGGCGAAGGCCGCGCCGAAGGCCGAAGCGAAAAAGTCCAAGAAGGCAGAGACCAAGAAGGCAGAGACCAAGAAGCCGGTGGCCAAGAAGGCGGAGCCGAAGAAGGCCGAAGCAAAGAAGCCAAAGCCCGCGGCCAAGAAGGACACGGCGGACGAGAAGAAGAAGCCGGCCGCGAAGAAGAAGGAGAAGGAGTAGGCAGGAACTTCCGCGCGACGGTCGAATACGACGGGACGGACTTTCGGGGCTTTCAGACGCAGGCGGCGGATCGGACCGTACAGGGCGCGCTCGAGGAGTCCTTAACGAAGTTGCTCGGCGAGCGGGTCGAGGTCGTCGGTGCCGGCCGGACCGACGCCGGAGTGCACGCCAGCGGTCAGGTCATCAGCTTCCGGTCGGGGACACGGCTGCCGGAGGCGACCATCGAGAGGGGAGTGAACGCACTCCTCCCCGCGGACGTGGCGGTGAGCGAGGTGAGCGAAGTCGACGACGGCTTCCACGCCCGCTTCAGCGCGACGGGCCGCACCTATAACTACATGATCTGGAACGGGCCGCGGCCCCGACCCCTGTTGCGCCGGACGGCGTGGTGGGTGCCGGAGCCGCTGGACCTGACGGTGCTGCGACGGGCGGCTACGGCGCTGATCGGCACTCGCGATTTCTCGTCCTTCGCAATGAAGGGCGTGGGCTCGCGGGAGCGGACGGTCCGAAGCGCGACGTGGACGGATCGCGACGGGGTCCTTGTGTTCGACATCGCCGCGGACGGTTTCCTCCGCGGGATGGTGCGCGGGATCGTCGGGACGCAGGTGCGCGCCGGACGCCGCAAGATCGAGCCGGAGGCGTTCGAGGCGATCGTGGCGGCCGCCGATCGCGATCGGGGTGGACCGAGCGCTCCGGCGCACGGGTTGTGTTTGGTGGCGGTGAGCTACGCGGGCGAGCGATATGATCGGCGGCCCTCGCGGGGCGGCGACGAAGAGGATGAATAGATGAAGACCTACGCGCTGAAAGAGAAAGACATCGAGCGCACCTGGCGGGTGATCGACGCCGATGGACAGACGCTCGGCCGTCTCGCCACGCGCGTCGCCGCGCTGATCCGCGGAAAGCACAAGGCAGCCTTCACGCCGCATCTGGACATGGGCGACCCGGTCATCATCGTGAACGCGTCGAAGGTCCGCGTCACCGGCGACAAGCTCCGCCAGAAGACGTACGCGCGGCACTCGGGGTATCCCGGAGGGCTTCGTGTCGAGACGCTGGAGAGTTTGCTGCAACGTCGTCCGGAAGAGGTCGTGCGTCGCGCGGTGCGGCGCATGCTTCCGGACAACCGTCTCGGCGACGAGCTCATCCGGCGCTTGCACGTGTATCGCGGAGCCGAGCATCCGCATCGCGCCCAGCGTCCTGTCGATGAGAGGAGTACGAAAGCATGACGACCGCATACTTCCAGGGGACCGGCCGCAGGAAGGAGTGCGTCGCGCGCGTTCGGCTCGTGCCGGGCGAGGGGATCATCGTCGTGAACGGGAAATCCGTCCAGGACTATTTCCATCGCACCGACGCGCCCGAGCTCGTTGGTCTTCCGTTCACCGCGACCAACACCACCCGGAGATTCAACGCCATGGTCAAGGTGGCCGGCGGCGGCCTGATGGGGCAGGTCGACGCCATCCGCCACGGCATCGCGCGGGCGCTGCTGCAGGCGAGCGCCGAACATCGGGTCGCGTTGCGCAAGGCCGGCCTCCTCACGCGCGATCCACGGGCCAAGGAGCGCAAGAAGTACGGGCTCAAGCGCGCGCGGAAGGCGCCTCAGTACACGAAGCGCTAGCCGCGGCTTTCCCCCGGCCGGACCCGAACCTGTGGAAATAGAATCGCTAGGTGCCGCGCGACGACATCCATTACAAGGTCGCGATCACCGAGGGCGCCAAGCAGCTCGAGGCCGGCGAGCTCCGCAAGGCCGAATCGCATTTCCGCTTCGCTGTGAAGCGATGTGCGGAATGCGCCGGCGGTTATCGCGGCCTGGCCAAGGTGTTCATCGAGCTCGACGATCGCGCCAGGGCGCTGGAGATCCTGCGCGAGGGCGCGCAGTCGCTGGCTCGCTCGAACAATCGCGGCGAGGCCATCGAGCTGCTCCGCGACGCGGTGCGTCTCGCGCCCGATGATCGAACGCTGCATCGCCGCTACGCGGCGGCGCTGGCCAACGCCGGAAACGACGCCGGCGCCGTGATCGAGTACGGTCGCTTCATCGCTCTGGCTCTGGAGAAAAACGACGTCGGACGCGCGCACCTCGAGCTGGAATACGCGCGCGAGACGCTGGGCAACGCGCCGGGGATGATCGAGCTCGCGGACGGGCTCGCCGCGTTCCGCACCGCGCCGCACGCCGCGCCGAGCCGCGTTGAAGCGCCTGCGCCGGCGCCTGCCCCGGAGCTCGCCGCGGTCCCCGACGTGGCCGCGCCTGCTGAGGCGCCACCGAAGGTGGTGGTCGCGCACCAGCCGTTCGAAGACCTGATGAAGAGCGCGCCGCCCGACCCGTTCCGGCGCGCGCTCGCGCTCGAGGCGCGCGCGCAGGACCTCATCACGCGTCTCGATCCGAACGGCCCGGTCGCGGCGCTCGAGGCGGCGCGCGCGCTGCTCGGCGAAGGCATGCAACATGCCGCCGCCGACTTGCTGCTGCAGATGGTCGCTGCCGGAATGACCGATCGCGACGCACAGCGACTGCTCGTCGACGTCGCGCGGTCGCTGGGCCGCGGTGAGATCGCGAAGGACAAGTGCGCGCTGCTGGCGCAGGCGTTGCGCCTCGACGGGAGGGCGGACGCGGCGACGGAGGTCGAGCGCCTCGCGGCCGTATAGCGATGGAGGCGCTGCTCCAGCAGCTGCTGGACTTCCTGCGCCGCGGTAATTTCGGCTGGAACAACGTCCTCGACATCGCGATCATCGCCGTCTTCACCTACTGGGTTCTGTTACTGATTCGTGGGACGCGCGCGGTACAGCTGCTGATCGGCATCCTGGTGATCGTGGTGGTGTGGGGCGTGGCGTCGATCCTCAAGCTGACCGTCACGCTGTTCGTGCTGCAGTCGCTGTCCCTCGCCGGCCTGGTCGCGGTGGTGGTGATCTTCCAGCCGGAGCTGCGACGCGCCCTCGGTCAGATCGGCCGGCTCGGATCGCTGAACCGTCTGCTGGCACCGCCGTCGGAGGAGGACGTCGATCGCATCGTCGACGAGCTGGTCCGCGGCGCGCTGCTCTGCAGCGCCAACCGTCACGGCGCGCTCGTGGTCATCGAGCGCGGCACGGGTCTGCAGGACTACGGCGAGACCGGCGTGCCGATCAACGGCAAGCTTACGGCCGAGCTGCTGGCGAGCATCTTCTTCCGTCACTCTCCGTTGCACGACGGCGCCGTGATCGTGCGCGGCGACCAGATCCTTGCGGCCGCGTGCCTCCTGCCGCTGGAGGACACCGCCGCGCAGGCCACGCATCGTTATGGGATGCGCCACCGTGCGGCGCTGTCGATCAGCTCGCAGACCGACGCGGTCGTGGTGGTCGTATCCGAAGAGACTGGAAGCATCTCGGTCGCGCACAACGGGCGCATGATCGGCGGCCTCGATGAGGAGCGCCTGCGCCGCGTGCTGGGGTCGTTGCTGCGGAGCCGCGTCCAGCCGCTGCCCTTTCGGAAGGTCAGTTAGGTCGTGGCGCGCGCGATCGGAGTCCTGACGCGGCCGCGCCTCGATATTCGCGGCTTCGTGACGCGGAACGTCCCGCTGAAGTTGGCCGCGGTCGCGGTGGCGCTGCTCGGCTGGTACGTGCTGTCCCAGGCGCAGGCGCCGGAAGAGCAGACGGTCGCGTTCAACGGCGGTATCCCGGTACAGCGCCAGAACATGCCGGCGGGATACGTGCTGCGCGGCTCGCTCGGCGACGTCACCGTCAACGTGCACGGCGCCGTCGGCGATCTGAAGGAGCTCGCCGTGTCGAGCTTTCGCGCCGAGGTCGATCTGTCTCAGTACGACCTGACTCGGGTCGGGGATCTGCAGGAGCTGCCCGTTCGCGTCAGCGCGGTACCCGAGACGCTGAAGATCGTGGAGATCCATCCCAGCGTCGTCGCCGCGAAGCTGGTGCCGGTCGAGGCCAAGCAGATGACGGTGCAAGTGCGGTATGAGAACCAGCCCGCCGCTGGATATCAGGCCGCCGACCCGACCCTCTCGCCCGCGGCCGTCGAAGTCCGCGGGCCCTCGGATGCGCTGCGGGAGGTCGTGAGCGTCATCGTGCAGGTGCGTTTCAGTGACGCGCCCAACGACATCCACCTGACGCCGCGCGCGGTTCCGATCGATGGTGCCGGACAGGAGGTGCCGGACATCGACGTGCAGCCGCGCAACGTCGCCGTCGCGGTCGCGGTGCAGCAAGCCACGCCGACACGGACCGTCGGCATCATCCCCACGATCGTCGGACAGCCGGCGGCGGGGTACTGGGTCGCGTCGGCGACATCTGACCCGGCGGTCGTCGCCGTGCGTGGCGATCCCGCGACGCTGGACAAGATCGACCACCTCGTCACCGTCGCGATCGACGTCACCGGCATGAGCGTCGACCGGCTCGTTCGAGCGCCGCTCGTGCTGCCGCCCGGCACGTCGCTTGCTCAAGAGGGTGGCACCGTGCAGGTCGCAATCGCAGTTCGCGCGGTCACTGCCACGCGGCTGTTCTCGGTGGCCGTCCAGCCTTCCGGCTTACGCAGCGACCTCGTCGCGGACTTCGACCCAAAGAGCCTCGATGTGGTCGTGTCCGGACCGCTCTCGACGCTCCAAGGCCTGCGCGTCGATCAGATCGCCGTGGTGGTCGACCTCGCCGGAAAGGCCGCGGGCACATACCAGATCGATGCCGCGATCCGAACGCCCGCCGGGGTCTCCGGCAGCGCGACCGGGCCGGCACGCATCACCGTCGTGGTGCGTTCGAGGAGTTGATGGGGCGGCTGTTCGGGACCGACGGCGTTCGTGGCGTGGCCAACATGGAGCTCACGCCGGAGCTCGCGCTGGGGCTCGGCCGCGCGGCCGGTTGCATCCTCGGCGGACTCGGCCACGGCGTCATCGTCGGCCGCGACACGCGGCGCTCGGGCCGCATGCTGGAGAGCGCGCTCGCGGCCGGCCTGTGCTCGGTCGGCATGGAGGTCTGGCTCGCCGGGATCATCCCCACCCCGGGGCTGGCATATCTCGCCACGCTTCCCGAATTCGTGGCCGGCGCCGTGATTTCGGCCTCGCATAATCCCGCGCCGGACAACGGCATCAAGTTCTTCGACGGCGACGGCCTGAAGCTGGCCGACGCGACAGAGGAAGAGATCGAGCGCGCCATGGACGGCGACGGCGCACGGCTGGTCTCCTCCGCTGGGTCGCGCGCGAGCGCCCTGCCGCGACCGACCGAAGTGGGGATCGGACGCGTCGGAGACCGTCGCGATCTCGCCGACGTATACGTCGGGCGATTGCTGTCGTATGCGCCGCCGCTCACCGGAATGCGCGTCGTGCTCGACTGCGCCAACGGGGCGACGTTCCGCGTCGCGCCGAAGATCTTCCATGCGTCGGGCGCCGAGGTGCGCGTGTACTTCGACGCTCCCGACGGCACCAACATCAACGCCGGCTGCGGCAGTACCGACCCGCGCGCGCTGCAGCGCGCGGTCACCGAGGAGCGCGCCGCGGTCGGGTTCGCCTTCGACGGCGACGGCGATCGCGTCGTGGTCGTGGACGAGACGGGCGCGATCGTCGACGGTGACGCGCTCATCGGCATCCTCGCGCTGGACATGCGCCGGCGTGGTGAGCTCGCCGGCGACGTCGTCGTCGGCACCGTGACGACGAACGGCGGCCTCGAGGCGACGCTGGCGCGAGAGGGGGTGCGGCTGGAGCGAACACCGGTGGGCGACAAGCACGTGTTCGACGGCATCGTGCGACACGGCGCGTCCCTCGGCGGGGAAACCAGCGGACACGTCATCATCCGCCGCCTCTCCACGACCGGCGACGGCATCCTGACCGCGCTGCGGCTGCTCACGGTCCTGCGCGAGCGCAACGTCGCGCTGTCCGAGCTGGCCCGCACCGTGGAGATCTGGCCGCAGGTGCTGCGAAACGTGCCGGCCTCGCGGCGCCAGGAGTGGGAGCAGGTCCCGTCGTTCAAGATCGCGGTCGACGAGATGCGCAAGCGTCTCGGCGACTCCGGCAGCGTCATCGTGCGACCGTCGGGCACCGAGCCGGTGCTGCGCATCTATGTCGAAGCGCGCAGCTCAAAGGTCGCGTCCTCCAGCGCCGACGAGCTCGCCCGCAAGGCCGAGGAGCTGCTGCGCTGATGTGCGGCATCGTCGGCTACGTCGGAACGAAAGATGCGGTCCCGATCGTGATGGAGGGCCTGCGCCGGTTGGAGTACCGCGGCTATGACTCGGCCGGGGTCGCCGTCGCCGTCGACGGACACCTCGAGCTGCGCCGCGCCGAAGGAAAGCTCGGCAACCTCGATCGCGTGATCGCCGAGCGGCCCGCGTCAGGAACACTGGGGATCGGCCACACCCGGTGGGCCACGCACGGCCGGCCCTCGGAGACGAACGCGCATCCGCACCTCGACTGCGACGGGGTGACCGCGGTGATCCACAACGGCATCGTCGAGAACTATCGCGAGCTGAAGGACGACCTGATCGCGCGCAAGCATCGCTTCGGCAGCGAGACCGACACCGAGGTCATCGTGCATTTGGTCGAAGAGGAGCTGCGGGCCGGACGCGATCTGGCCGAGGCCGCGCGGCGCGCGCTGCGACGGATCGAAGGCGCCGCCGCCGTGGTGCTGGTGTCGGCGTCCGATCCGAAGACGATCGTGGCCGCGCGCATCAGCAACGCCGGCGGCGTGATCGTCGGCTACGGCGACGGCGAGAACTTCGTGGCGTCGGACATGCCGGCGCTGCTGGAGCACACCAGGACGTTCTCCTTCCTGGACCACGGCGAAATGGTCGTGGTGCGCCCGGACCTGGTCCGGTTCATGGACCTCGACGGCAAGGAGATCGTGAAGGCGAAGACCACCGTCGCATTCGATGTCGTGAGCGCGGCGAAGGGCGGTTACAAGCACTTCATGCTGAAAGAGATCTTCGAGCAGCCGCGCGCGATCTCGGACGCGCTGCTCGCTCGCGTCGATCGCCGCACCTCCCGCGTGATCTTCGACGAGGACGTCAAGATGACCGAGGCGGATGCCCGGGCCGTGACGCGCATCTCTATCGTCGCCTGCGGCACCTCGTATCACGCCGGGATCGCCGGGAAGTACCTCATCGAGCGGCTCGCGGGGATCCCCACCGACGTCGAGCTCGCCAGCGAATATCGCTACCGCGAGCCCGCGATCGTGCCCGGACAGGTGACGCTGGCGCTGACGCAATCGGGCGAGACCGTGGACACGCTCGCGGCGATGGAAGAGGCACAGCGCCGCGGCGCGCGGCTGGTGTGGATCGGCAACGTCGTCGGCAGCCAGGCCAGCCGCATGGCGGCGGACGTCATCTACCTCCACGCCGGCCCGGAGATCGCGGTCGCGGCCTCCAAGACCTACACCGCGACGGTGGTGTGCCTGCTGCTATACGCACTGTTCCTGGCGCAACGGCGCGGGAAGATCGACGAAGCCACCTCGCGCGGGATCCTCGCCGGCGCGTTCCATCTGCCGACGCTCGTGGACGGCGCGCTGCAGAGCAGCGAGCAGGTCCGCACTCTGGCGTACCGCTATTACGCCGCGCGCGACTTCCTGCACCTCGGTCGCGGCGTGAACTACGCCACGGCGCTGGAGGGCGCGCTGAAGTTGAAGGAGCTGTCCTACGCGCACGCAGAGGGGACCGCCGGTGGCGAGATGAAACACGGCACCAATGCGCTGATCGACGAGAACCTGCCGGTCATCGCCATCGCGCCACGGGACGGCGTGTACCGCAAGATGTTGTCGAACATCGAAGAGGTCCGGGCGCGCGCCGGGATCGTGATCGCGGTCGCGACGGCGGGCGACGCCGAGATCCGCGACAAGGCCGACGAGGTGATCACCATCCCGGCCTGCCACGAGCTGGTCAGCCCCGTCGTCGCCATCGTCCCGCTCCAACTCTTCGCCTACCACGTCGCTGACCGCCGCGGTTGCGACGTCGACCAGCCACGCAACCTGGCCAAGACCGTCACCGTCGAGTGAGCCCTCGCGGCTGCGTTCGCTCTCGTTGAAGGCGCGGTCGACGGCACCCCCGGCGGTGAAAGTCGTGGGGCTGGCCGGGGCGCGACGTCTGGCGCTCCATAAGCAACGGCTCGCCGGTCCTCGTCGCGGACGCGGCGCCGCCGCCGTGCTGAAGACCGTACGCGAGCTCGGCTACGTTCAGCTGGACCCGACGAACGTCGTGGCCCGAAGCCACCTGCTGGTGCTGCGCGCGCGCGTGCCGTCGTTCCGTCCGGTCGATGTGGAACGGCTGCTCGCCGATCGCAGCCTCTTCGAGTACTCCGCCTTCATCCTTCCGGTGGAGGACCTTCCGCTGCACGCCCGCACGATGGCGCTCCATCGCCGGCCGAGCGGAGGTCGAGCGTTGCGCGTCGCGACGTGGGTCAAGGCCAACGCCGCGCTCCGCCGTCACATCCTGTCGCGGCTCCGCCGCGATGAGGTGCTGCCCACCAGCGCTTTCGAAGATCGCGCCACCATTGCCTGGCGCTCGACGGGATGGACCGCGGGCAAGAACGTCAGCCAGATGCTCGAATTCCTCTGGCGCCAGGGCGTGATCACCGTCGCCGAGCGCTCGGGCGGCGAGCGACGCTGGACCATCGCCCGGTCCTGGCTGCCGCACACGCGGATGCTGTCGGCGACGGAGTCGGAACGGTACGCGACCGAACGCGCGGTGCGCGCCTTTGGCATCGCGACGCTCCGTGACCTGCGCTCGCACTACGCGTACTGGCGGTTCGTCACCCCTGGAGCACTCGACTGGCTGGAACGACACGGTCGGCTCGCCCATGTCCAGGTCGAGGGGAGCCGCGAGCCCTGGTATGTGCACGCCGAGGATGTACCGCTGCTCGCGCGTCTGGAGCGCGATCCCGGCGAGATACGCACCACGCTGCTGTCGCCGTTCGACAACCTGATCATCGACCGCCGGCGCACGGAGCGGCTGTTTGGCTTCCGCTATCGGATGGAGATCTACATTCCGCCGACACTGCGACGGTTCGGCTACTTCGCCATGCCGATCCTGCACGGCGATCGCATCGTCGGCACCGTCGATCCACGCCTGTCGCGCGAGACGGGCCGGTTGCGCATCCTATCGACGCATCTGACGCCGGACCGGCCGCGCGTCCCAGCGCCGGCGCTGCGCGACGCCGTCGCGGAGCTGGCGGCGTTCGTCGGCGCGCGCGACGTGGAATGGCCGCACCGCCGATACAGTTAGCGCACATGGCCGAGGTCGGCGTAGACATCATCGAGACCGCGCGCATCAAGCGCGTTCTGGACAAATTTGGCGATCGCTTCCTGCGCCGCGTGTATACGGAGTGGGAGCGCGGCTACTGCCGTCGCAACGTGCTCCATCTCGCGGGGCGCTGGGCGGCGAAGGAAGCGGTGTCGAAGGTGCTCGGACTCGGGGTCCACGGGGTCGGCTGGCGCGAGATCGAGATCCTGCGCACACCGTTCGGGCAGCCGATCGTGAGGCTCCACGGCAACGCCGAGCGCCGCCGGCAACACCTCGGTCTCGGCGACATGACCGTGAGCATTTCGCACATCCGCGATCTCGCCGTCGCCGCGGCGGTGGGCGAGACTCCCCCGCGGTGACGTCCAGCGCCGAAGTCCGATCCTGGATCCCGGAGCCGCGACCTGATGAGGATAAGGACGAGCGCGGACGCGTCCTGGTCGTCGGCGGTTCCCTCCGCTACTCGGGCGCTCCGTTGCTGGCGGCCATCGGCGCGGCGCGTGCCGGCGCCGGGATCGTCACGCTTGCCGTGTCGCGATCACTCGCGCTGGGCCTGGCCGGGAGCGCGCCCGAGGTGACCTTCCTACCGCTCGAAGAGGCCTCGACCGGTGTGATCGACGCGAGCGCCGCGCGCGCGATCGCGACCGCGCTGGAGGAGGGACGGTATCGCGCGCTGGTGCTCGGCCCAGGCCTGGGCCACGATCCGACGACGGATGGGCTCGTGTTCGGCGTGCTGGCCCGCGCCACGGTACCGGTCGTGCTCGATGCCGACGGCCTCAATGCGCTCGCACGGGCGGAGCGGTGGCCCGAGCGGTTACCGAAAAGCACGGTGCTGACGCCACACGCGCGGGAGGCCGCGCGACTCGCCGGCGAGGCGGTCCCCGCCGCCCGCGTGGAATGGGCCCGGGACCGCGCGCGGTCCTGGGGGGCGGTCCTGGTGCTGAAGGGTCCGTGCACGGTCATCGCCGCTCCCGACGGCGAGGTGTTCGCGCACGACAGACCGAATCCGGCGCTGGCAACGGCAGGCAGCGGCGACGTGCTCTCCGGCGCGATCGGAGCGCTGGTCGCCTCGGGACTGACGCCGTACCGCGCCGCCTGCGCCGGCGTGCTGCTGCAGGGAGAGGCGGCTGCGATCGTCTCCCGGGAGGTCGGCGTGCGCGGCGTCCTCGCCACGGATCTCGCGGCGGCGCTGCCTCGCGCGCTCGCGAGCCTCACGGCATGAGCCGCATGCCGCTGCGCGACAGCGTCGCCGACGTTGACCTCGACGCCATCGAGGCGAACGTGGCCTTCCTTCGATCGCGCGCCGGCGTGCCGCTGATCGCGGTGGTCAAGGCCGATGGCTACGGTCACGGCGCAGAAGCGGTCGCGCCGGCGTGCCTCGCCGCGGGCGCGGAGATGCTCGCGGTCGCGACGGTGGAGGAGGCGCTCTTGCTCCGCGCCGCCGACATCCGCGCGCCGATCCTGGTGTTCCTCGGGGCCGCGCCGCGCGGCGAGGCTCGCGCCGCTGCCGATGCGCGACTGGACGTCGCGGTGTGGCGGCGCGACCAGCTCGACGCGCTCGATGACGCTGCCCGCGGCGGCGAGCCTATCGCCGTGCACCTCAAGGTCGACACCGGTCTCACCCGTCTCGGCGTCAGCCCCGACGAAGCCGAGGCCTATGCACGGGACATCGCGCAGCGGCATCATCTCGCGCTGGCGGGCGTGTACACGCATCTCGCCACAGCCGATGAGCCCGACGTCAGCTTCGCGCGAGAACAGATTCAGACCTTTGCCAACCTGCTCGCCGCGCTGCCGGACCGTCCGCGATGGCAGCACGCGCTGGCGAGCGCGGGCATCCTGGCGCTCGCCCCGTACGGAGCGTTCACCGCCGTCCGGCCCGGTGTTGCGCTATACGGATTGCCGCCGGCGCCGCACCTCGCGCCCGAGGAGCTGCGCCCGTCGCTCCGCTTGGTGTCCCGGTTGGCACGAGTGCGGCGCGTTCCTGCCGGCACGGGAGTGTCGTATGGGCACAGCTACGTGACGGACCGCGAACGCGTCATCGGCACGGTGCCGTTCGGCTACGGCGACGGCCTGCCGCGCCGCGCCTCGCCCGGCGGCGCGATGCTCGTGCGGGGGCGAGCCGTGCCGATCGTCGGCCGCGTCTGCATGGACCTGGTGATGCTCGACGTCTCCGACGTCCCCGCTGCGCGCGATGGCGATGAGGTGGTCATGATCGGCGCACAGGGATCGGACCGACGCACCGCGGACGATTTCGCTCGCGAGATCGACACCATCAACTATGAGGTGATGACCAATCTGCATCCGCGCGTCCCGCGGGTGTACCGGCGCGCCGGAAGGGTCGTCGGCGTGAAGACCGCGGCCGGCTACACGCGAACGTGATCCGTCGCGTCGCGCTGTTGCTGCTCGCCGTTCTGATCGCCTGCGAGTCGACGCCCACGCCGACGCCGACGCAGTCCGCTTCGGCGACGCTGTCTGCCGTTCCGCAGGGCGCCGACATGACGGACGTGCTGGCCCGGACCGCGCTGCCGGTAAACGATCCGTTCGCGCTGACACGTGCGCTGCGCGGCCGCAACGGCGTGCCCGGACCGTGGGAGCCGGTGCGGAGCGGGCCGCTCAACCGCCAGGTCGGAGACCGCGATGAGTTCTGGTTCTACAACGAGCGCACCAAAGCCTACGAGAAGCTCATGGCCGTGGTGCGGCAGCGCAGCGACCACGCCTACTGGTACTTCCAGGACGGCATCGCCGTCGATCCGGCCAAGCTGCAGCAGACGGTCCTGTTCTTCGAGGGCAAGATCTACCCGACCGATCACAGCCTCTTCGGCGAGGAGTGGAGCCCGGGGATCGACGCCGACCCGCGCATCACCATCCTCGTCGCGCGCATCCCCGATGTCGGCGGTTACTTCACCGCGGCGGACGAGGTGCCGCGCTGGGTGAATCCGTATAGCAACGAGCGGGAAATGCTCTACGTGAACATCGAGGGCGCTCCGGTTGGCAGCTCGTTCCTGCTGTCGACGCTGGCGCATGAGTTCTCGCACATGATCGACTTCGCCAAACGGAAGCCGTCATCGGTGTGGTTCAACGAAGGTCAGGCGCAGACCGCCGAGCAGAACAACGGCTTCACACCGACGGGCACGGCCGCGCAGTTCCTGCGGCAGCCGGACACGCAGCTCACCGATTGGGGCGACACCGCCTCACAGTCCGGCGCGAACTACGGCCATGCCTTCCTGTTCCTGCAGTACCTCTCCGAGCGTTTCGGCGGACCGCCTTTGATCCGGCAGCTCATGGATAGCGGGGTCCTGCGACCGGGCGACATCGACGCCGCGATCAAGCAGCACGGCGGGACCGGCATCGAGGACGCCTACCTCGACTTCGTGGCGACCATCGGCATGCTCGATCAGACCGATCCGCCGGCGCCGTACCGCTACACCGCGCTCGACTTGCCAGTGACGCTGCGCGCCGCTCGGGGACCGGTGCCCGCGGCGACCGATCCCGCGCGATCGGTGCACCAGTTCGCGGTGCGGTACTTCGACCTTCCGGCGGGGACGGTGTCGATCGACCTTTCCGGCGCGACACAGGTCCGGCTGCTACCGACGGACCCGCGCTCCGGCAAGAACGTGTGGTGGTCGAACCGCGGCGACGGCTCGGACACGACGCTGACCCGGAACGTGGACCTGCGCGCGGTGGACAAAGCGACGCTCACGTACTCGACGTGGTTCGACATCGAGGACGGATTCGACTACGCGTACGTCGAAGCCAGCGCCGATGGCGGCAAGACGTGGACGACGCTGCGCACCGGCGCCTCGACGGACAAGGATCCGAACGGCACGAATCTCGGCAACGGCGTCACCGGGAAGTCGGGGGGCGGCGTGGCGCCGAAGTGGATCGCCGACCGCGTCGATCTCAGCGCCTACGCGCACAAAGAGATCGAGGTGCGCTTCGAGTACGTCACGGACCAGGCGCTGAACAAGGATGGCTTCGCCGTCGATGACCTGGCGATACCCGAGGCGGGCTGGAGCGACGATACGGAGGCCGACCGCGACTGGACCGCCGCCGGGTTTGTGCGCTCAAGCAACGTCGTGCGCGAACGCTTCGTCGCGCAGGTGCTGAATTTCGGCACGCCTGCGACGGTCATGCGCGCCACTACCGGGCTGGACGGCAAGCTGCACCTCGACGCCACCATCGGCTCGCGGGGCGGGCTGCTCGCGGTCACCGCCTTCGCGGCGGAGACGACGCAGCCCGGTGCGTTCCAGCTCCACGTGACCAGACAGTGACCGTCGCGGCTGTACGCGTCGCGGTCATACCCGCAGCCGGGCTCGGCACCCGCTTTCTGCCCGTCACCAAGACGGTGCCGAAGGAGATGCTGCCGCTGGTGGACCGACCCATCGTTGAGCTGGTCATCGCCGAGGCCGTGGCCGCCGGGGTGGAGGAGGTCGTGATCGTCAGCGCGCCGGGCAAGGCGCCGCTGGACGGTTACTTCGAGCCGAACCCGCGTCTGGAGGCCCGGCTCGCCGCCGAGGGTCGCGATCGTGATCTCGAGCTGGCGCGCCGCGGCGAGCGGCTGGCCAAGAAGGTGATCCTGGTCCACCAGCAGGAGCCCCGTGGAAACGGGCATGCCGTGCTGTGCGCCCGGGACGCGGTGGGCCGCCGGCCATTCGTGATGATCTGGGGCGACGATGTCGTTCTGGGCGACCCTCCGGTGGCACGGCAGCTGGTGCGGGCCCGCGAGCGCCAGGGCGGCGGGAGCGTCGCCGCGGTCATGCGCGTCGGCCGCGAGGCACTCTCGCGCTACGGCGCGATCGACGGAGAGCAGCTCGACGACCGTACCTGGCGCGTGCGTCGCATCGTGGAGAAGCCGAGCCGCGGCGAAAGCACCTCGGACCTCGCCTCGGTGCACGGCTACGTCTTCGAGCCGGAGATCTTCGACGAGCTCGACCGAACGGCGCCCGGAAAGGCCGGGGAGATCTGGCTCGCCGATGCGGTAAACGCTCTGGCGCAGCGCGCGCCCGTCTTCGCCTACCGCTTCGAAGGCGAACGCTTCGACACCGGCGATCGCGGTGAGTACGTCCGCGCCGTTGTCGCCGCGGCGCTCGAGCGGCCCGAGCTCCGTGACGACCTGGCGTCCTGGCTCCGTGTGCGGATTTCCGACAAGCGTAAGGCGACCTAACGAGCCCTAGCCTGCGGTCGTTAGGATAGTGCTCCCGCGCCAAGCGGGACGCAGACCTCCGGTGGGTGGGCCGGAGGAGTCAGCAGCACAAAGCGGAGGTGCTCGGTGGGGCGCACCCCCTTGCTCGATGTCACCCTGCGCGCCGCGGCGCTCGGCATCGCCGCATGGCTCGTGGCCGGCTGTACCTGGGCGGCGCTCGACATCGGCGGCGTCGACCGGCAGCTGCCCGCGCTCGCTCCGGCCGCGGCCGTCCGCGCCTCGAGCCTTTCGCGTGGCGCGGTGCGTGTCGGCGACTTCGCGCTCCCGACTCCTGGCGGCCCCGCAGGCGCCGACGGCATCCGCCTGACGCTGGTCGACGGTGGCCGGCCCGCCGAGCTGCGCGTGCAGCCGGGGACTGTCCTAGACCTGCTGCGCGCCTCGATCTACGGGCTCGGCCCGCTCGACCGGGTCGAGGGATCGCTCGACGCGGCGTTGGTGCCGGGGATGATCGTGCAGGTGACCCGCGGTGCGGAGCGCGTCGAAACGATCGACGAGGCGGTGATCGCGCCCACGACCTACCAGAACGACGCCGGCCTGAACATTGGGGATTCGCGGGTCGTGTCCACCGGCCATGCCGGCACCGTCGAGCGGACGTACCGGGTGCGGACCGAGGACGGCGTGGTCGTGGAGCGCCAGCTCCTTACCGAGGTGGCGCTCGACGCGGCCGTGGCGCCACGCATCGCGATCGGGACCCGCCCATTGACGCTAGAGACACCGTACGGACCGGTGTCGTACACGCGGGCGCTCAACGTCGTCGCCACGTACTACACCCCGGCCAACGGTGGCAAGGCACCGGACTCGCCGCTCTACGGCATCACGGCGACGGGAGCGCGGGCGACACGGGGGATCATCGCCGTCGATCCGCGCGTCATCCCGATGTATTCCTGGGTGTACGTCCCCGGCTATGGCATCGCGCAGGCGCGCGATGTCGGCAGCGCCATCATCGGCGACCATATCGATGTGGCGTTCGATGACGGAGATGGTGCCTGGTGGGGTCGTCGGTACCTGACCGTGTACGTGCTCGCGCGCTGATCGACCCCGCCGACCGGCCAGCACTCCGCGCGCTGCTCGCGCGATACGGTCTGCGCGCGTCCGCCTCTCGCGGGCAGCGCTTCCTCGCGTCCCCGTCGGTGCTGGATGCCATCGTCGAGGCGGCGGAGCTGTCGCCCGAAGATCACGTGGTCGAGATCGGTCCGGGACTTGGCGCGCTGACGGTGCGTCTGTCGTCACGCGCCGGCCGCGTCATCGCTTTTGAGATCGATGCGCGCCTCAGCGCGATCCTGCGTGGCGAGGTGCTGCGCGACGCGCCGAACGTCGAGATCGTCGACGCCGACGTGCTCGCCACGGACATGCTCGCGAGCAGGCCGAGCCGTGTCGTGGCGAACCTCCCGTACCAGATCACCACGCCGGTGCTGGAGCGATTGCTCGCCGACGAGCGAAGGCCTCCGTTGTCGGTGTTGATGGTGCAGCAGGAAGTGGCGGAACGGATGCGTGGCGCGACACGGTCGTGGCTCTCCATCTTCGTCGAGGCTTTCGCCACGATCGAGATCGTCAGACGCGTCTCACCCGGTGCGTTCGAGCCGCCACCCCGCGTGGCGTCCGCTGTCGTGCGCCTGCGTGCGCGGCCGCGGCCGTTGTTCGCGCCGCATCCCCAGGGGCAGTTCCTCGCGCTGGTGAGCGATGCTTACCGCCACCGGCGGAAGACACTGGTATCCGCGCTCGGCTTCGAGGCCGGTCTGTCGCGCGAGTCAGCCATTGCGGGGCTGCGCGCGGCGCGGATCGAGCCCGCAGCCCGCCCCGAGCGTCTCGCCACGCTCGACTGGGTGCGTCTCTATGCCGCGCTCGCGGATCGCGACCTGCGTCCGCGATGAAAGCGGTGCAGGTCCGCGCGCTGGCCAAGGTCAATCTCACGCTCGACGTCATCGGTCGCCGCGCCGACGGATACCACGAGCTGCGGAGTGTGTTCGCGCGCATTTCCCTTGGCGACGACGTCCGGGTGCGGCGATCGCGGAGCTGGCACGTGGCGATCCATCCGCCGCTCGACGCCCGTCCCGATCTCGCCGAGCGCGCGGCTCACGAGCTCGCGCGCCGCAGCGGTCGAGACGTCGCCGCCGCGATCACGATCCGCAAACGCATACCGTTGGCGAGCGGTCTCGGCGGCGGATCGAGCGATGCGGCCGCCGTGCTCCGCGCTCTCGGTAACCTGTGGCGTCTCGACGACGCCTTGCTTACGGCCGTCGCGGCGAAGATCGGTTCAGACGTGCCGTTCTTTTTTCACGGCGCGCCGCTGGCGGAGGTCGGCGGCCGGGGAGAGCACGTGCGCGCCGTTGCGGGCGGACCGTGGTGGGGAGCGCTGGCGTTGACGAGCGGGCGCGTCTCGACCGCCGACGCGTTCGCGCGGCTCGCATCCGGCGCGTGGAGCGATGGTCAGAGGACCGCGCGGCTGGTGCGCGCGCTTGCAGCCGGTGCTGTCGACGCGGCGGCGCTGCGCGCCCTGTGCGGAAACGATCTGGACGCGGTGGCGGTCGCGCTCTGTCCGGCGATCGTGGCGTTGCGGGAGCGGATGCAACCGACGCCGCTTTTTCTTTCGGGCAGTGGCGCCGCCCTCTTCGCCATCGCCGATGATCGCGGTCACGCGCTCGCGCTCGCGCGGCGGATGCGGCGCGCCGATGTGCGAGCCAGCGCGATCCAGATCGGTCTCGTCGAGGCGCCATCAGCACGCTCGGCCTGAGTCCATGTGCATCGGGCGAGCGAGCGTCTCGTGGCCAGAGGGCTCTCAATGAAGTACCGTCGTCTTTTCCACCAGTTCGTTACCAGCCACGGCTCACGCGCGCACGTCGGGCATGAAGGGTGCGGGTCACGTGGGCATCGCCACAAGCGGGAAGGTCGGCACTGATGAAGAACGGAAACGACACACCAGACCGCGACCAGCGGGAGCGATCCTCGGAGTTCTATCGAGAGATCGGCAAACGCGGTGGAGAGATCCGTCGCGGCCAGCTTGGCAAGGAGGGCTACCGTGCGCTCGGCCGCAAGGGCGGCGAGACACGGAAACAAACCCTCGGGACCGTTGGCTACGCCGAGCTCGGCAAGAAGGGCGGGGAAGCGCGCAAGCGGACCCTCGGCAAGGAGGGGTACTCGCAGCTCGGCCGAAAGGGCGGCCAACGGGTGGCTGAGCTCATCAAACGCGGCCGCGAGGCGGCGCGTGGGGCGGAGGACGAGGAAGGCTAGCGTCCCTTTGCTAGCCTTGAGGTGATTGCACATCCCCATTCCGGGGCCAGGCCGTGCGTGCGCGAAGCGCTGGGGCGTGGCCAAGTGGTAAGGCTCCGGCCTTTGGAGCCGGCACCGCAGGTTCGAATCCTGCCGCCCCAACTCGACTAGGCGAGGCTGTGTCCGCGGGCAGCGCCCTGATCCTCGCCGCCGGTAAGGGAACACGGATGCGTTCCGTACGACCGAAGGTGCTGCATACCCTTGCGGGCATCGCGATGATCGATCTCGTCGTCGACGCGATCCGCGGGGCGGGCGCCACGCCGACCGTGGTCGTGTCACGCGACGCCGACACCGTGCGCGAGCATCTCGATGGCGTCGCGACCGTGGTGCAGGATCCGCCGCTGGGTACCGGGCACGCGGTCCAGGTGGCGTTGCCGGTGCTGCCCGGTGAGGGCGAAGCCTTCATCGTCTACGGCGATACGCCGCTGCTTCGCGCGGAGACGCTGCGCCAGATGCAGCAACTGCATCGCGAGCGGGGCGCGGTGCTGACGCTGCTGTCGGCGCGCGTGCCGCCGCCATCGGCATACGGGATCGTCGAACGCGCGACCGACGGAACGGTGACGCGCATCGTCGAGACCAAACCGGATCCGGAGCTGCAGCGCACCAGCGCTGAACGGAACCTCGGCGCGTACGTCGTGGACCTGTCCTGGCTGCGGCGCGCGGCGCCGCGCCTGCAACGGAATGCGTCCGGCGAGGTGTATCTCACGGACCTGCCGGCGCTCGCGGCCGCGGACGGCAAGGTGGTCGCGGCCTTTTGCCTCGACGATCCCCGCGAGGGCATGGGCGTCAACTCGCGTGATGAGCTCGCGGCGGCCGAGGCGCTGCTGCGCGCGCGCATCCGAGAGCGGCACATGCTCGCCGGCGTCACCCTTCGCGACCCCGCGTCGACCTTCATCGATGCCGGCGTCAGCATCGGCGAAGACACCGAGCTCCTGCCCGGGACCATCCTCGAGGGCCAGACACGCATCGGCCGAGGCTGCGTCATCGGACCGCGCTCGCGTCTGCGCGACACGATCGTCGGCGACCGCTCGCGCATCGGCGAGTCCTACCTCGAGGGCGCCACGCTCGAGGAGGAGGTCTCGATCGGACCGTACTGCCACATCCGCACCGGCACGTATCTCGCGCGTGGCGTCGACATCCTCGATCACGCCGAGATCAAGAACAGCCGTCTCGGACGCGGCACGAAGGTGCACCACTTCAGCTACCTCGGCGACGCCACGATCGGCGCCGACGTCAACGTCGGGGCCGGCACGATCACCGCGAACTACGACGGCAAGAAGAAGCTCGCGACCGTCATCGAGGACGGCGTGTTCCTCGGAGTCGACACGATGCTCGTCGCGCCCGTGCGCATCGGCCGCCGCGCCAAGACCGGCGCCGGCGCGGTCGTCACGAAGGATGTCGCGCCGGGCATGCTCGCGGTGGGTGTGCCGGCCCGGGCGATCAAGCGCGTCGTGCCTGAAGCGGACCTCCAATGACCGGGACCGTCGCGCTGATCATCGAGCTGCTGCTGATCGGCCTGATGGCGATGCTGTCGGCGGCCGAGGCCGCGCTTCGCGCCGTGCGCCGGTCGGGTCTGCGCTTCATCGGGCCGCTGCCCAAGCCGGCGGCCGAGCTTGGCGGCCCGACAAACCGGGCCCTTGCCGCAGTGGTCATCGGCGACTTCTTCACCACGTTCGCTCTCGCGGCCATCGCCGCGGCGTACCTCGCGCCGGGGCTGACCGACGTGCTGTCGCTGCTCGGACTCTCGCCGTTCGTGTCCGGCGTGTCGGCGGTGGTGTCGACCGTCGTCGTGGTGAGCATCCTCGCGATCGTCCTGGGTGCGTTCCTGCCGCGCGCGATCGCGACGCGCCACCCGACCGGCACGCTGGCGCTGCTGGCCTGGCCCATCCGCGTGCTGACCATCGTGCTCACACCGGTCGTGGTCCTCCTCTTCGGGGTCACCAGCGTGCTGGCCCGCCCGTTCGGCGCGTCTCCGGAGGCCGCGGCGCTGGTCACTGAAGAGGAGCTCAAGGCGCTGGTCGAAACCGGCGAGAAGCAGGGTCTCATCGAGGAGGAGGAGCGCGAGCTCATCCACTCCGTGTTCGCATTCGGCGAGAAGCTCGCGCACGAGGTGATGGTGCCGCGCACCGACATCGTGGCCATCGACGTGGAGACGCAGATGCGCGAGGTGATGGATCTGGTCATGCGCAGCGGCCGCTCGCGGATCCCGGTCTACCAGCAGAACCCGGACGACATCATCGGCATCCTGTACGTGAAGGACCTGCTGCGCGAGATCGCGCGCGGCCGCTTCGACGGCGCGCTGCGCGAGCTGCTCCGCCCCGCGCACTTCGTGCCGGAGACGAAGAAGGTGGCCGAGCTGCTGCGCGAGATGCAGCAGCAGAAGATCCACCTGGCCATCGTCGTCGACGAGTACGGCGGCACCTCGGGCCTGGTCACGATCGAGGATCTGGTCGAGGAGATCGTCGGCGAGATCCGCGACGAATTCGAGACGGACGAGGAGCGGGTCATCCCGGTGTCGGAAGAGGAGGCCGTGATGGACGGGCGCGTGCCCTTCGAGGACGTGAAAGAGCTGTTCGCGCTCGACGTGCCGGAGTCCGAGGAGTACGACACCCTCGCCGGATTCATCGTGCACGAGCTCGGGCGTATGCCCCGCGCCGGCGACGTGGTCCATGCCGGCCGCGTGATCTTCACCGTCGAGGACGTCCAGGCCCGCCGGGCCAGACGCATCCGCGTGCGGCGCGAACCGAGCGAGGCCGCGACGCGGCCGCGATGAGCTCGAACGGCGGGACCACCAGCCCCGGTGACGAGGATCTCGTCCGCATCGCCTCGCTGACACGGCAGCGGGCATACGCGCCGTACTCGCAATACCGCGTCGGAGCGGCCATTCGCACCAGGCGCGGCAAGGTCACCGCGGGCGCGAACGTCGAGAACGCCTCCTACGGCCTGACCGTCTGCGCCGAGCGCAACGCCGTGTTCCAGGCGGTGAACGCCGGTGAGAAGGGCTTCGAGGTGATCGCCGTGGTGGCCGACGATCTGCCGCGCCCGTGCGGCGCATGCCTGCAGGTCCTGACCGAATTCTGCGAACCGGAGCTGCGCGTGATCCTTGCCAGCGCCGCCGGCGCGCGCGAGGTCGCGCGCCTCGCCGACCTGCTGCCGCGCCCGTTCAAGCTCGAGCAGCGGGACTAGCCGACGCGCCCGTCGCTTCGGCGACGAGGCGCAGGACCTCGGTGCGCGCCGGCTCGCGCAGCTCCGCCCGCGCCAGGGACGACAGCGCGCGCTCGCGCTCCGTGGTAACGAACCGGTCGACATCGTCGTGCACCGCGAGAGCGTCGACGACCTCGCGCACGCGGCGCACTTCCTCGGGTGGGAGCGGCGCCGGCCTGGCGTAGGCGAGACGGACGATGGCCGCCTGCGCCGCGGACGCCCGGCCCACGGCGAGCACCAGCGGCAGGGTCATTTTCCGTTTGGCGATGTCGTTCATCTCGGTCTTGCCGGTCTCGCTGGCGCTGCCCCACATACCTTTGCGGTCGTCGTGCGCCTGGTATGCGAGCCCGAGCGCTTGGCCGAACGCCACCAGGGCCTCGCGCGATCTCGCGTCGCAGCCCGAGAGCACCGCGGCGATCTCCGCCGGCGCGCGAAACAGGGCGCCGGTCTTTCGAGCGATCATCTCGCGATACCGCTCTTCCGACACGTCGATCCGGCCCTCGAAACTGATGTCCAGGAACTGGCCTTCGCAGACGCGGACGGCGGCGCGATCGAGTGCGGCGACGGTCTCGAGGACGCGCTCCGGCGCGACGCCGCCGGCGCGAAGTCGCTGGACCGCCACACGGGAGATGGCGTACATGCCGTCGCCGGCGTTGATCGCCTGCGCGACCCCGAAGCGCGCCCACAGCGTGGCGCGATGGTGACGGGTCTCGTCCTGATCCTCGATGTCGTCGTGGATCAGCGTGAAGTTGTGCAGCAGCTCGATCGCCGCGGCCGCCGGAAGCGCCCCGCCGCTCGCGCCGCCGGTGGCCTCATGCAGCAGGAGGCACAGCAGCGGGCGAAGTCGCTTGCCGCCCCGCGCGACGCTGGCGTCGAGCCCGAGGTGATAGCGCATCATCTCGTAGAAGGACGCGAGCTCGGGGGTGTCGGCGACCAGCTGCGCGCGGATCTCGTCGTCGATGGCCGCCAGGTACGGCGCGATCACCGCCCGGGCGTGATGGCCTGCGTCAGCTCGCGGTGGAACACGTCAGCGTGCTCCATCGGGATGCGCTCCTCGGAGTGCTCGCCGGCGGATTCGATGACCACCACGCCGTAGCCGCGAAGGGCCGACAGCGGGAAGGGACGCTCCAGCGTGACGTCCTGAAGGCGTTCGAGCAGGATCGCGGACTGCACCCGATTGAGGATGCCGGCGCGGGTGATGATGCGCCGGTCGGTGAGGATGTACCAGCGCGCGCGCCACCGCAGCCACGCCGCCACCGAGACGACGGTGAGCGCGACCGCGATGAGCACGAGCGCCGAGAACGCGCCCGTCGAGCCGGACGACCAGAAGGAGAGCACCGCGATCCACAGCGCCAGCAGCACGATCGTGACCGGCAACCACAGCGCCAGCGGCTTCGTCGCGAGAATGACGCGCTCGGCCGGCTCGAGGACGACATCGTTCGGGATGCCCAGCGAGCCGACTCTGTCGGTGTCCGCCGTCACGGCGTCGATGCTAGCCGAACGCTTCCGATCTGACGTTGCTGTGATCGAAGAAGACAATCGGAACGCTCGGGCCCACCTACAATCAAGACCACATGCCAATACCGCGCACGTACCGCGCTGAAGCCATCGTCCTCAAGGGCATGGATCTCGGCGAGGCGGATCGCATCGTAACGCTGTACACGCGCTATTTCGGCAAGCTTCGCGCCATCGCAAAGGGCGCGCGGCGGCCGACGAGCCGTCTCGCCGGTCACGTCGAGCCGCTGGCGCACGCCACATTCCAGCTGGCGAAGGGTCGCGAGCTGGATGTCATCACGCAGGCGGAGACGCGCGAGACCTACCGCGGCCTGCGCGAGACGCTCGTCGAGACCGCAGCAGGGTGGTACGTCGCGGAGCTGGTCGATCGGTTCACCGTGGATCGGGTGCCGAGCACGCCGACCTTCGACCTGCTGGCCACGGCGCTGCGGCATCTGAACCGGGGCCAGCCCGCCGGGTTCGTGTGCCGATGGTTCGATCTGCATCTGCTGGATCGTGCCGGCTTTCGGCCGGAGCTCTTTCGTTGCGTCCAGTGCGCGGTCCCGCTCGAGGAGCGGGATCACGTCTTCAGCCCGGCCGCGGGCGGCGTGCTGTGCGCGCGGTGCCGCGCCGAGGCCGAAGGCGTCGTCGCGGTCATCACCGTGCGCGCCCTGAAGTCGCTGCGCTATCTGCTGCGCAGCGAGTTCGCCGAGGCGGCGCGGTTGCGCATCGATGCGTCTCTGTCGCTCGAGCTCGAACGCCACCTGCGTGCTTTCCTGCAGACCGTGCTGGACCGCGACGTGAACGCGGCTCGTCTCCTCGACGACGTGCGCGGCCTGCAGAGCGCCGGCGCGTGATCGGATCAGGCGACACGGTCACGCGCCCCGCCGTGGACCTTATGGACAAGATCACCTCGCTCGCCAAACGGCGAGGCTTCGTGTTCCCCTCCAGCGAGATCTATGGCGGCGTCGCCTCGACCTGGGACTACGCGCCGCTCGGGGTGGAGCTGAAGAACAACATCAAGCGCGCCTGGTGGCGCAGCTTGGTGCAGCTGCGCGACGACGTCGTCGGGCTCGACGCGGCGATCCTGATGCACCCGCGGGTCTGGGAAGCCTCCGGGCACGTGGAGAACTTCACCGACCCGCTCGTGGACTGCCGTAACTGCAAGAAGCGCTACCGGCTCGACGAGCTCCCCGATGGCGAGCGCCTCGCCGACGCCTGGCGCGAGGGAGCGCCGATCGACATCGGCCCGATCGCCTGTCCGAACTGCGGCAAACGCGAGCTGGTCTCGCCGCGACGCTTCAACCTCATGTTCAAGACCTTCATGGGCCCGGTGGAGGACGAGGCCGCCGTGGTGTGGCTGCGGCCGGAGACGGCCCAGGGCATCTACGTGAACTTCCACAACGTC
>VBHP01000037.1:39856-45597 GCA_005881435.1 Chloroflexota bacterium
TCGGCAAGGCCTTCCGCAACGAGATCACGCCTGGCAACTTCATCTTCCGTTCGCGCGAGTTCGAGCAGATGGAGATGCAGTACTTCGTCCACCCCGGCGAGGCCGCCGGCGCCTACGACCGCTGGCTTGCGGAGCGCTTCCGCTGGTACGCCGATCTCGGCATACCCGAAGCGATGCTACGTCAGCGCGAGCACGCCAAGAACGAGCTCGCGCACTACGCCGCGCGCGCGATCGACCTCGAATTCGAGTTCCCCTTCGGCTGGAAGGAGCTCGAGGGCGTCCACAACCGCACCGACTACGACCTGAAGCGCCACCAGCAGTACTCGGGCAAGGACCTGACCTATTTCGACGATCAACGGAACGAGCGCTACATCCCGTACATCGTCGAGACCTCCGCGGGCGCCGATCGCTCCATGCTCGCGTTCCTGTGCGCGGCCTATGCCGAGGAGCCGGACAAGGAGGGGACGCGTGTGGTGCTGCGCTTCGACAGGCAGCTCGCGCCGATCAAGGTCGCGGTGCTGCCGCTCTCGAAGAAGACGGAGCTTTCGAGCGTCGCTCGAGATCTGTGGGCCACGCTCCGTCCGCACTTCATGACCCAGTACGACGAGACGCAGTCGATCGGACGCCGCTACCGGAGACAGGACGAGATCGGCACGCCATATTGCGTCACCGTCGACTTCGTGACGCTGCAGGACAAGGCCGTGACCATCCGCGATCGCGATTCGATGGCGCAGGAGCGGGTGCCGATCGCGGAGCTCGTTATCGCGCTGAGGGAGCGCCTGACGGTCTAGCGCCAGAGCGAGACGATCACCGCGACGAGCAGCAGAGCGACGATGTGGTACGAGCCGTTGATCGCGAACCAGACCCAGGGCTGCGGCTTCTGCGGATCGAACGCCGCGGCGACGAACCAGAGCGTCAGCGCGTACCCGATGCCGACGAGCAGGCCGAGCACGACAGCCTCGCCGAGCGTGTCCGTGGACGTGGCGCGCGACAGCGTCGCCGTCGCAGCCGAGGCGACGATGTACGCCGCAAGCGGTGCGAGGTAGATGGCGGGATTCGGCTGAGTCCGATCCGCCCTCATCTCGAAACCGGTCGCCTTCATCCAGGCCCGACCCGTCGGCGTGGCCGGCAGGTACCAGGCCGCACCGAGCGCGAAGTACACGATCGCGGCAGCGAGAACGGCGAGCCAGTTCAGCTGGCCGAAGAGGTCGAGGCTCATCGGCGCGAGCGTAGCGCTCTCGGCCGACCGAGGCTTCACCGGGATTGCGCCTTCCGAGCGGATTCCCACCTCGATCGATCGGTCTACGCTGTTCCGCCGAAATGGCCGAGGAACGACGCGTCGTCACCGTGCTCTTCGCGGACGTTGCTGGGTCGACCGACCTCGGCGAGTCACTCGATCCCGAGGATGTCCGTGCCCTCCTTTCGCGTTTCTACGACATCGCCAAGGACGTGATCGCCTCACATGGCGGGACCATCGAGAAGTTCATCGGCGACGCGGTCATGGCGGTGTTCGGACTGCCGCTCGCGCACGGCGACGACGCCGAACGAGCGGTCTCGGCGGCGCTCGAGCTTCGCGACCGAGTGCGGAACGACGGCAAGCTGGGCGACCGGCTGCCGGTGCGGATCGGCGTCAACACCGGCGAGGTCGTGGCGACGCGCGACAGCAGCGCCGGTGATTTCCTCGTTACCGGCGACGCCGTGAACGTCGCGGCGCGGTTGCAACAGGCCGCTGAGCCGTGGCAAGTCCTGGCCGGGGAGCGAACCCAGCGGGCCGCACGCGATTCTTTTGGCTTCGGGCCCGCGAGCACGGTTGCGGCGAAGGGAAAGCGCGCCGGCGCCGTGGCCTCGCTGGTCCTCGGCCGCCTCGCGCGACGCCGCGCACACATCCCGCTCGTCGGTCGCGACGCCGACCTCGCGCAGGTCGAACTGACCGCGAAGCGCGCGTTTAGCGAACGTCGGCCCCAACTCATCAGCATCATCGCGCCCGCCGGAACGGGAAAAACGCGTCTGCTAGAGGAGTTCCTCGAGCGGCTCCCGTCGCACGCCCCCGACGCGACCGTCGCGATCGCGCAGTGTCTGCCCTACGGCCAGCGACTCACGTACTGGCCACTTCGCGCCGTGCTGTTCCGGATGGTCGGCATCGCCGAGCGCGCATCCCCCGCGGAGGTCCGCCACTCGGTGCGCGCCTGGCTGCGCGGACCGGACGGTCCGGATCGAGAGCGGACCGCCGAGTTCCTGGCTGCGACCGTCGGCGCGGGCGAGGGTGAGGTCACGGATCGGGTGGCGCTCCAGTCCGCCTGGCGCGAGGCCTTCGAGCACGCGGCGCGCCGTGGCCCGCTGGTTGTCGTCTTCGAGGATCTGCACTGGTCGAGCGACTCGCTCCTCGACCTGGTCGAGTTCGTCATGCAGCCCCGGGGCGATCTCCCTGTGCTCATGCTCGCGCTCACGCGCCCTGAGCTGCTCGACCGGCGGCCCTCATGGGGTGGCGGCCGGCGCAACTACGTTGCTTTAGCGCTGGAACCGCTGGCCGACGACGCCGTCGCACGGCTCGTCACGCATCTCCTTGAGTCGAGCTCCCCCGAGATCGTCTCGCGGGTCGTGAGCCGCGCCGAAGGCAATCCGTTCTTCGCCGGCGAGCTCGTGCGCGCGCTGCTCGACCGGGTGTCGACGCTCCACGATGCGAGTGAGGTGGAGCGCGCGCTCGCATCGCTTCCCGACACGGTGCAGGCGACCGTCCTCGCACGTCTCGATCTGCTGCAACCCGAGGAGCGCCGGGTGCTGCAGCTCGGCGCGGTGCTCGGCCGAAGCTTTCGGACAGCGGGCGTGATCGCGCTCGATCCGGCCCTGAGCGACGTCAGCAGCTATATCGACATGCTGCTGGACAAGGACCTCATTCGCTCCTCCGGATCTGATGCGTATGTCTTCCGGCATATCCTCATCCGCGAAGTCGCATACCAGATACTGCCGCGAAGCGAGCGGGCGCGCCTTCACGCCGCGGCGGGGAACTGGTTCGAGATATTCGCGAGCGGACGCGAGGATGCGTTCGCCGAGCTCATCGCGTACCACTATCGCGAAGCCGCCGCGCTTACTCGCGAGGACGAGGGCGATCCGAGCGCGCTGCGGCGAACCGCGGTGCGTTGGCTACGACGCGCCGGAGAGCTCGCGCTGGCAGCGGCGGCGGACCTCGAGGCGGCGCGTCACCTCCAGGCCGCGATCGATCTGGCCGGGACCGAGCTCCTCCCGGAGCTGTACGAACGGCTCGGAGACGCATACGGCTTTGACGACCGCGCCATGGAGGCGTACCTCCGCGCGCTCGTGCTCTGCCGGGAGGGGGCCCTCTCGGCCAATCGCGAGCTCAGCGTTCTCGGCGCGGCGCACATGGTGCGTCTGCGCTTCCAAGGCGCGCTCGCGACGCGTCCGAGCGAGGACGAGATCGCTGCACAGCGGGTGCGAGGCCGTGCCCTCGCGGCGCATGCGACCGATGATCGCGTGATCGCCCGTTTCCTTGTCGCCGACGCGTTCTTCACGTTCTGGATCCTGCCGTTCCGTCAGGCCACAGAGGCGGAACTGGTCGACTGCGAGGAGAGCGCCCGACGTGGACTCGCCCTCGCTGAGCGGGTGAACGACGAACGGCTCATCAGTGCCGCTCTCGATGCGGCGGGTTCGCTCGAGTCGCAGCGCGGTGACCTCACCGCGTCGCGTGAGTCTGCGCGGCGTCGTCTACGGATGCGCGACCTGCCACTGACCGAGCGTCTCGACGCCTTCGCCATGGATGCGTGGATGAGCACGTGGCTCGGGGAGCTCGACGAGGCCATTCGCACGGCGCGAGACGGTCTTGCGAACGTTCAGCCCGGCCAGGTGCCCGCCTGGGCGCTGCACGTCGCGGCCTGGCTCGCGCACGCGCTCTACCTGCGCGGCCGGTGGGACGACGCGCTTTTGGCCGGCGATCGCGCCGTTGTGCTCTGGACCGAGGCGGGGAGCAGCGCCGCGGGGTACGCGGAGGGCGGCCTCTTCGCGGTGCTGCGCGCCGCTCGCGGCCGACGAGATCAGGCGCGCGCGGATCGTTTCCGTGAAGTGGTCGAGGCGATTGCGGCGAAGTTCCCCGCTGGCTCGTCCTCGCACAACTACCTCGCCCTGGCGGCGGAAGACATGGGCGCCATGGCAGCGGCGCTGCGAACCAGGCCCTATCCGAACTTCGTCGGACACGCGACGTCCGTCTTGTGCGATCTCGGGCAGCTCCCGTCCGTCGAGGATCTTCGCACGGTCAAACGCGAAATCGGATCGCGCATGCGAGTGCTGCCGGTGCATCTTGCAGCAGAGCTCGATCGCGCGATCGGTCTCGCAAGCAACGACGCCCAGGCCCTGTGTCGCGCCGAAGCCGCGTTCGCGCAGGCCGGCATGGAGCCCTTCATAGCGCGCGTGCGCTACGAGCTCGGATCGCTCACCGGAGACCCGCGCATGGTCGACGCTGGTGCCAGGATGCTTGAGCACATCGGTGACGTCGGGCAGCTCGAGCGCTACGAGCGGAGACGCGCCTGACCATCGTTCTTCGCGGCGGCATGGTGCTCGGAGCCGCGGATGGTGCGGCGACCAGCGCGGATGTGCGCATCGAGGGCAGGCGCGTCGCGGCGATCGGGCCGAAGGTCGCGCTGGCGGGCGCGGAGACCATCGACGCGTCCGGCTGCTACGTCCTTCCCGGTCTGGTGCAGACGCACGTGCACCTGGTACAGACGATCTTTCGCGGAATTGCCGAGGATCTCTCACTTCTCGAATGGCTCCGCACCCGTGTATGGCCGCTCGAGGCCGCACACGACGAGCGCTCCATCCGCGCGTCGGTGCGACTCGGCCTCGCGGAGCTCCTCCTCACGGGCACGACGACGATCCTCGACATGGGAACGACCCACCACGAAGACCTCGTGGCGGAAGAGATCGCGGCGTCCGGCATACGCGCGCGATTCGGCAAAGCCATGATGGACGCGGGCGACGCGGTTCCGCCGAGGCTACTCGAGCCTACGCACGACTCCCTCAACGAGAGCGCGAGGCTGGCGAAGCTGTGGAACGGTAAGGAGGACGGCCGGCTCGGCTACGCGTTCGCGCCGCGCTTCGCGCTGTCCTGCACGCGAGGGCTGCTCGAAGCGGTCGCCGACCTCGCGCCGAAAATGGGGGCGCTCGTGCACACGCACAGCAACGAGAACGCCGCGGAGCGCGAACTCGTCGAACGCGCCACCGGCCGGGCGCCCGCGGCCTATCTCGCCGACGTCGGCATCGCCAGCGATCGCGCCGTTTTCGCACACGGCGTGCATCTCGACGACGCCGAGATCGGGCTCCTTGCCGAACGCCGGACCGCGATCGCGCATTGCCCGTCGTCGAATCTCAAGCTCGGATCCGGGATCGCCGACGTCGTGGCGCTCCGCGCCGCCGGCATCACCGTCGGCGTCGGCGCCGATGGCGCCGCGTGCAACAACCGCCTCGACGCCTTCGTCGAGTCCCGCCTTGCGGCGCTGCTGCCGCGCGCGAAGCGGGGCGCGAACGCGATGCCCGCGGCGACGGCGCTGTCGCTCGCGACGAGCGAGGGTGCGAAGGCGCTCGGTCTGGAGCGAGAGATCGGCACGCTCGAGGTCGGAAAGCGCGCCGACGTCTTGGTCCTCGACGCCAGTCGTCTCGGGGGCCCCGGCGGCGACGCGGCGACGCGGCTCCTCTTCGGCGGCGGCTCGCGTGCGGTCCGCGACGTGGTGGTCGAC
>VBHP01000008.1 GCA_005881435.1 Chloroflexota bacterium
ATCGAGGACGCTGAAGAGGGCATACAGGTCGAACGGCTTGCGCACACACCTGGCCGCACCCATCTTCTCGGCCGCAATCTCTGGCTGCTGGGCCGCGGTCAGGAGCACCAGTGGCGCGTCCCCCTGCGCGTCGCGGTAGCGGCGTGCGAACTCGACGCCGTCGACGCCCGGCATCTTGAGATCGACGACGATCACATCAGGCCGCGTTTCGGATGCAAGGTCGAGCGCCGCCGCGCCGTCGATCGCGGTTCTCACTTCGCGGCCTTCGGCTTGAAGCGCCAGCGCGATGATTTCTCGGATGCTCTCATCGTCCTCGACGAGCAGTATCCGCTGAGCGTTGGCTATGCCGTCTCCGATCGTGGCTGTATTTCACTGATGTCGCGCGGTCCGACCGGCAGGCTGATCACGAAGCGCGCGCCGGCGTCTTCGGGGAACTCTGCGTAAATCGTGCCGCCGTGCTCTTCGATGATCTGTCGGCTGATGTACAGCCCGAGTCCCATCCCCGAGCGGTCCGCGTGTGCTTGGTAGAAGCGTTCGAACAATCGCGCACGGTGTTCCGGAGCCACTCCTAGGCCACGGTCCCGGACAGTTACGACCACGTGTGTCGACACCGGCCGTCTGAGCTCGATCTCGATCTTCCCGCCCTCCGGGCTGAACTTGATCGCGTTGCTGAGCAGATTGATCAGCACCTGCTCGATACGGAGGGGATCCACCCAGGCGAACAGATGCTCGGGTCCCGACACCACGACCTGATGCGACGTCGTCGTGACCTCGATCGACACTACGACCGACCTGATCAGCGCGGCGACGTCCGTCCGCCGCCGCTGAAGCGTGAGGTGACCCTCTTGCACCCGTACCGTCTCGAGGAGCTGCACCACGAGTTTTCCCAGCCTGTCGATCTGGCGTTCGATCGTCTCCAATGCTCGCGTCTGGCCTGCGTCCAACGTGGTCGTCGACCTGAACGTCCGCTGGAGGTACTGCGCCGCGGCCTTCGCGCTGGTCATGGGCGTCTTTAGCTCGTGTGCGGCGACAGAGAGGAAATCGTCGCGGGCGCGGACCATGGCCGCCGCGACGTCGGCTTCGGCCCGTGCGGCGGTCGCCGCCTCGTACGCCCGGGCGTGGTCGATCGCGAGCGCGACGCGATCGGCGACGATCTGGAGGAACTCGACGTCCGCTGTGGTGAAACGCCGCGGATGGAGCGTGCCGACGTGGAGGACCCCGATCACTGTGCCCTGCACCACGAGGGGCACGCCCAAGATCGAGCGCACGCCCTTCTCCCGGAGGATCGGATTCACCACATCCCCCTGGTCCAGGTCGTCGATGACGATCGGATGGCGCTCCTCGGCGATCCGTCCGGCGAAACCCTTTCCCAGCGGGATCCGTACTCCCCGCTCGACCTCTTCCTCGAGGCCCTTCGCCGCCCGCGGGATCAGTGCCTTCCCGTCGGCGGCGATCAGCAGCACCGCAACGGTGTCCGCGGACAGCACCGCGGCGATCCGATCTAGCAGCGAGGCCAGCAGCTCGTCCAGGCTGAGGTGCGCCAGGGCCGCGTCGGTGACCGACCCGATGGCGCGCAGTCGCTGCAGGCTCTCTTCCGCCTCAGCCCGAGATCGCCGCTCCAGATCGAGCAGCGCGTTTCGCTCTTGGTCCCGGCCTCGGCTTTCGGAGAGATCTCGCGTCAATTTGGCGAACCCGACCAGCTCGCCGTCCGCGCTTCGCACCGCGGTGAGCACGACGCTGGCCCAGTACGCCGCGCCGTCCTTGCGCACGCGCCAGCCCTCTTCCTCGTAATGGCCCTCATCGGTGGCGACGCGCAGCGCGTAGGCCGGCTTGCCGCGTCGTGCCTCTGCCGCCGGATAGAAGATTGAGAAGTGTTTCCCCACGATCTCGTGCTGCTCATAGCCCGTGATCCGCCGCGCGCCCTCGTTCCACGACCTCACGTAGCCCGCGGCGTCGACCATGCAGATCGCGAGGTCCTTGACGCTCTCGACGAGCATGCGGAACGAATCAGCCTGCGGGACGCCGATGAACGCCTGTTTGTCATTCACGCTTTCGCCCCAGACTAGACGGCGCGCCGTGCCGAGGCCGCCCCGGGCGAGCAAGAAAGCGACGGCGCCCGATACCCGGTCGGGTGAGGGCGACTCATTCGACGCGCGTAATCTCTTCGTCGCGATGCCATTCTCCCTCGACCCCTCCGCTCCGAGCTCGCTCGCTGGGCTTCTGGTGATCGTCGGACCACTCTTTCTTTTCGCCGGTATGTATCTCGCCTGTTACACGATCTGGATCAGCGCGTGGGAAGGGTGGGAGTCATGGCACGAGCGCACCGGTCTCGACGGCGATCGCGCCGAGCAGGAACGGGCTCGCAAGCAACGGCTGCACCGATAGCGCCGTCGCCCGACAACTGAGGTGTCCGGCGCCGCTCTCATCGCCGTACTCCTGCTCGCCGCCGTCGTCATCGGTGCCTACCTGGCGGCGCCGCAGTACCTGCGCTTGTTCCGCCGGGAGCTGACCCGCGCGCAGGCGATGGAGCGGGTGACCCGCGATCTCGGGCTCGATTTCGCCAAGACCGACCCTGCCTTCCCGGGTGCGACGCCGGCTCGGTATCCGTTCGAGCTCTTCTCGCGCGGCGTCCGGCAGGAATGCGAGAACCTCTTCAGCGGCACTTTTGCCGGGGTAAAGGTCACCGGGTTCGATTTCGGCTACGTCGATCCCGATCCGGATCGCGCGGATGGCACCGCTCGACCGGCCGACGCCGACACGGTGTGGCAGCGACTCACGTGCATCGTGGCCGTCGTCGGCGGCAGTGCGCCACACGTGGTAATCAGCGGGGTCGGCGCTGTCGGCGCCGCCGTCGACGGCGCGACATGGGCGGCGTGGGGCGTCCAGAACCGTGCGATCCAATTCGAGTCACGGGATTTCGACCGCATCTTCGAGGTTCGCTCGACCGATCCGCGTTTCGCCAAAGCGCTCATCGATGCGGAGCTGATGGCCTGGCTGCTCGCGACCGGGCCGCGCTGGCGATGGGAGTTGCAACGCGAATACGCGCTCTGTACCGGCGGACTCGTCGCACCGGAAGACCTTCGGCGCATGATCACGACCGTCGCGGCTTTCGTGCGACACGTGCCGCGTGTCGCGATCGCGCTGGATTCTGTCTAGTACTAGCCACACCACCAAAATCGCTGTCCCGGGAGGGACCTTTTATCCACGGTGCGAATCGAATCAGCGCGTGTCCGCGGGGATCAGCCGAGCAAGGCGTTTCCTGGGGTCGCGCGGTGCGTTCCACGTGCCGATGGGGAGATCCAGGTTGGCGATCGCGACGAGTTTCGCGGTGTTGCTCTCGGTGCTTGCGCCCCTGCCCGCGATCGCCGCTCCGGTCTCGCAGTTTCGCGCCTTCTGGGTCGATGCATTTGGTGACGGTCTCAACGATGAAGGCCAGATCGACTCGGTAGTAGCGGCGACGAAGGCCGCGAACCTGAACGCGATCGTCGCGCAGGTCGTCCGTCGAGGCGATTGCTGGTGCAATCACTCGCTCGCCCCACGCACGGACGTCCTCACGGTGCCACCGCCGTTCGACCCGTTGACCTCCCTCGTCGCGAAGGCCCACGCGCAGGGCATCGAGGTCCACGCCTGGATCATCGCGACCGGGATGTGGAAGGGAAGCACGGCGCCACGCGACGCGCAGCACATCTTCAACCTGCATGGTCCAGCTGCCACCGGCGGGGCGAACTGGCTCGATGTCCGTTCCGACGGCGCGACACAGCTCGGCGACGAATACCTCCTCGACCCCGGCCATCCCGACGCCGCGCAATGGGTCGTCGACGTCGCCACGAGTCTCGTGGCGAATTACGACATCGACGGGATCAATCTGGACCGCATCCGCTACCCCGACGGGAACCTCGGCACGAACGTCCCGTCGTGGGGTTACAACGCGACTGCGCTGTCGCGCTTCCGTGCCGCGATGGGCCGCGCCGATCGGCCTGCTGCGAACGACGCTCAGTGGACGCAGTGGCGCCGCGATCAGGTCACGAACATCGTGCGGAAGATCTACCTGCAGTCGTATTCGTTGAAGCCTCGCGTGCGCATCAGCGCCGACACGATCGCCTACGGGTATGGACCGCAGAGCCAGGGCGGCTGGACCAGCACTCGCACGTACGCGGAGCAGCTCCAGGATTGGCGTGGTTGGATGCAGGAGGGGATCCTCGACCTCAACATCCCGATGGATTACAAGCGCGACGCGGACAACCTTGGATCGAACAACCAGCGACGCATGTTCAGCGAGTGGGCGCAATTCGCCAAGGACAACCAGTTCGGGCGTCAGGCAGTCGTCGGCACAGCACCCTATCTCAATGACGTCGCCTCGACCGTCAGACAGGTGCGCGAGTCGCTCGCCGCAAGCCCCGCCGGAAACAGCGCCGTCGGCTGGGTCGGCTACTCCTATCGCACGCCCGACGCGCTCGCGAACAGCGGAGCCCGGACCGCTGCAGCGAGTCGCGCCGAGCTCATCGCGGCGTTGACGCAAACGTCGACCTTCGATACGACCACGCCGCCCGTCTTCGCCGCGCCGGCGCCGATCTCAGCGATGCCGTGGAAGACCGCGCCCACCACGGGGCATCTGCAGGGCCAGGTCTCCAACGGCGGCGCGACGGTCGTCGATGCCAGAGTCGACCTCTACAGCGCGACGACCGGCGCGTATCAAGCCTCGCGGACGACGGACGCGCGGGGCTGGTTCGGCTTCATCGACCTCGTTCCCGGCGCCTATCGCGTCAGCTCCGGTGGTGCGAGCGCAAGCGCGACGGTGTTCGCGGGTCAGGTCGGGTCGGTCTCGCTGACGTCGAATGCGACGGCATGCGCGCCGTCGTACGGACCGTGGATCGATGGACCACCCTCGGTGCCATCGGGTATCCCGGGATTCCACGCCGTGTGGTATGGACAGAGTGGATACGCGACGCTCTGTCCCGGGGGCCTGCTGACTGGGATCGTCCGCTACTACAACAGCGGCTCGCGTGGGTGGGTGCTCGGCAGGATGGGCGACGCGGCATACCTCGGCACGTGGAATCCCGAGCCGGGACAGGACCGCCCGACGAAGCTCGGTGGCGATGGACAGCTCGGCAGTCCGAACACGGGCTGGCCTCGTTACAACCGCGTCGCCGTCCCCACGACCGCGTGGGTCGGCCCGGGCCAGGTGGCATGGTTCTCCTTCACGCTGCAGGCGCCGGCCACGCCCGGCACCTATCGCCTCTCGATCCGGCCGCTCGTCGAGGGCAGTGCCTGGCTCGAGGATTACGGCGTGTTCTGGTACGTGACCGTCCGCTAGCGGTTTCTTAGTTTTTTCTCAGGCGCGGCACACGCCCGTCTCAGATTCATGGCGCACTGTGGGACCATCGCATGAGGATGGGAACGCACCCGAAAGCGCTTCGAACGATGGCCGCGGCGGTGCTCGCCGTGGTGCTCGCGGGCTGCACCGTGGCGGTCCCCGATATCGGGCGGATCGTCGACACGCTTTCCGGTCAGCCCACGCCGGCGGCGAGCCCGTCCTTCGACGCGCAGCAGGCCGCGGTACAACAGCTCATCCAAAAGGCCAATCAGGAGCAGGCCGACGCGTTCAACAAGAACGACGCCACGATCATGCGCGACACCACCACCGCCGAGCACTATCAGGAGATGGTCCAGATCAACAACGATCTGGCGGCGGGCGGCGTCACCTCGATCGAGCTGCTGAACATCAGCTGGGGCACGATCACGGTGAGCGGCACGACCGCGCAGGCGACGACCTTCGAGACCTGGCGCTCGACGTACTCCGACGGTTCGACGGACCAGAGCACCGACCAGAACGACTACACGCTCGTGCTCGACGGCTCGAACTGGCTGATCTCGGCCAACACGCAACCCGGCACCGGGACCATCAGCCCGGGCGCGGGCACCCCGCCCGGGCAGAGCGGGCAGCCCGTCGCCGACGCGGCGCCGGTGCGGGATGTATCAAGCAACTGGTCGGGATATGCCGCGACTGGCGGCACGTTCACCTCCGTGACCGGGACCTGGGTGGTGCCGCAGCCAGCGGCCGCCTCTATCGGGGCCGAGGCGACGTGGGTCGGGATCGGTGGCGTGAACACGCGCGACCTGATCCAGGCCGGCACGCAGACGATGGTCTCCAACGGCTCGGTGCACTACGAGGCCTGGATCGAGATGCTGCCCGACTCGTCGCAATCCGTGGCCCTGACGGTCCGTCCCGGCGACTCGGTGACCGCGACGATCACCGAGCGAACGGCCGGAGCGTGGCTGATCTCGATCAAGAACAACACTACTTCGCAGACCTACAGCAACACCGTGACGTACAACTCCTCCAAGTCGTCCGCGGAGTGGATCGAGGAGGCGCCGAGCAGCGGCCGCAGCGTCGTCCCGCTCAACGATTTCGGCGTGATCACCTTCACCAACGGGTCCACCGTCAAGAACGGCCAGAACGTGACGATCAGCGGCGCGGGGGCGACCTCGGTGACGATGATCAACGGCACCCGCCAGGCGATCGCGCAGCCCTCGACCCTGACCTCGGACGGGTCGAGCTTCTCGGTCACACGGACGCAGGCGCCGAGCAACGCGACGACGCCGCAGCGACGGCGGCGCGGTCCCTAGCTAAAAGCCACGCCGGCTCGTCCGAGTCGGCCACCTACCATCGGTGGCGATGAAGCTTGGACTGCAGATCCCGGATTTCACGTTTCCCGGTGGTCCCGGCAGGCTCGGCGCCGACCTCGCGGCCATCGCCGAGGCCGCCGACGCCGCGGGCTTCGACCGGATCGGTGTGATGGACCATTTCTTCCAGATCCGCATGGTCGGACCGGCGGATCGCGAGATGCTCGAGTCCTACACCACGCTCGGATTCCTCGCAGCGCATACGAAGCGCGCCAAGCTCAACACCGTTGTGACCGGCGTGGTGTATCGGCACCCCGGCGTGCTGGCAAAGGCGGTCACGACACTGGACGTGCTCTCCGGCGGTCGCGCGGAGCTGGGTATCGGCGCGGCGTGGAACGAGGATGAGGCACGCTCACTCGGTATTCCCTTCCCGCCATTGGCCGAACGGTTCGAGCGACTTGAGGAAACGCTGCAGATCTGCCTCCGGATGTGGAGCGAGGACGACAGTCCATACGAAGGGCGGCATTACCAGCTGGCGCGTCCGCTCAATTCACCCCAGGCGCTGAGCCGCCCGCATCCGCCGATCATGATCGGAGGATCCGGCGAACGAAAGACGCTGCGACTCGTAGCCAAGTACGCGCAGGCGTGCAATCTATTCCCTACACCCGAGCTGCCGCGAAAGCTCGAGGTGCTGCGGCGTCACTGCGAGGCTGAGGGTGCCGATTACGACGCCATCGAGAAGACCGCGATGTTCAGCTTCGACGTGGGCGAGCGCGGCGCCGGTGTCGGAAAGCTCGTCGGCCGTCTGAAGTGGCTCGCGGGCATGGGCGTGCAGACGGCGATCGGGAGCGTCGCGGACGTGTGGAAGGTGGAGCCGCTGGAGATCATCGGCCGCCAGGTCATTCCCGCCGTCGCCGGGTTCTGATCGAGTCGGATCCCGCGCGATGACATCATTCGGAGCACGACCGAACACCTGATGACGCCCCGTGGCGCCGCGTTGCTCCACGATCCGCGTCTGAACAAGACGACCGCATTCACCGAGGCCGAGCGCGAGGCGCTCGGCCTTCTGGGACTTCTTCCGGAGGGCGTTGACGATCTGGAGACGCAGGTCAAGCGCGCGATGCTGCAGCTGGATGCCAAGACCACGGATCTCGAGCGCTACGTGTACCTCTCGGCGCTGCAGGACACCGACGAGACACTCTTCTACCGCGTCCTGATGGCTGATCCGGCCCGATTCCTTCCGCTGGTGTACACGCCGACCGTCGGCGAAGCCTGCCTGCGCTTCGGCCACATCATGCGCCGTCCGCGCGGGCTCTACGTGTCGCTGCGCCGGAAAGGACGAGTACGCGAGATCCTACGCAACTGGCCGGAGCGCGACGTGCGTTTCGTCGTCGTCACCAGTGGTGAGCGGATCCTCGGACTTGGCGATCTTGGCGCGAACGGGATGGGGATACCGATCGGCAAGCTCTCGCTGTACACGGCGGCCGGCGGCATTCCGCCCCGGCTGACGCTGCCCGTCTTGATCGACGCCGGGACGAACAACGAAACGCTCCTCGCTGATCCGCTGTATCTCGGGCTGAGACAGCCGCGGGCCGCGGACGAGCAGCTCGACGAGCTCGTCGAGGAGTTCGTCGGCGCGGTGCAGGCGGAGTTCCCGCGCTGCTGCGTTCAGTTCGAGGATTGGGCCGGTTCCGACGCGGTGCGGTTGCTCGAGCGTTACCGCGATCGGGTCTGCTGCTTCAACGACGACATCCAGGGCACGGCCGCCGTCGCGCTCGCGGGCGTCCTCGGTGCGCTTCGCATCACCGGGGGACGCCTTGCCGATCAGCGCTTCGTGTTCCTTGGCGCCGGGTCGGCCGCGACGGGCATCGCCGACCTGCTGGTCCGCGCCATGAAGCTGGAGGGCGTCAGCGAGGCCGACGCGCGGCGCGCGTTTTTCCTCCTCGATCGCAAGGGTCTGCTCGTCGCCGGGCGCGACGACCTCAAGCCCTTTCAACGGCCTTTCGTGCAGGCACGCCCGCCGATCTCCGACCTTCTGACGGCGATCGAGGCCGCACGGCCCACCGCCCTGATCGGGGTGAGCACCGTGGGAGGAGCGTTCGATGAGCCGGTCGTCCGCGCCATGGCGCGGATCAATGAGCGCCCGATCGTCTTCCCGTACTCGAATCCCACTTCTCATTCGGAGTGCACCGCGGAACAGGCCTATGCCTGGTCGGACGGTCGAGCCGTGTTCGCGAGCGGCAGTCCGTTCCCGCCGGTGCACTATCGCGACCGCATCTTCGTGCCGGGCCAGGGGAACAACGTCTACATCTTTCCCGCGATCGGCATGGCGGTCTATGCGACCGAGGCCACCCGCGTGCCCGACGAAGCGTTCATCGCCGCGGCGCGCGGCGTCGCCGAACAGGTGACCAGCGCCGATCTCGAGGTCGGGCTGATCTATCCGCCCCAGTCCGCGATCCTCGAGACGGAACTGCGCGCGGCGGAGCGCGCGGCCGAAGCCATCTTCGCCCTCGGACTGGCGCGCGTGCCGCGGCCGACCGACCTGCGCAGTTACATCGCGGAGAAGGCCTACCGGCCGGAATACGCGGCGCTCGTCTAAAGCAGAGGAGACGGCGGACGGTCGCTCGCGGCCGACCATCCGCCGCCTCCAGGAAGTCGTTCGCGACCGCGCTGCCCCGAGACGGTCAGGCGGGCCACGGAGCGCGGCGCCGTCAGCGTTCGACGCGGGTAACAGATGCAAATTGGAGGCCAGAACGCGCGGCTCACTGCCGCGGCACGAGATCGGGGACGATCGGCTGCGCCGGGATGGTGAGGGCCGCGCTGGCATCGTGGCCCACGCGGTCGTGGGCGCGCACGCGATACACGCCAGGTGGCAGGTCGAACACGTACAGCGCCTTCTCGAACGCGCCGGTGTCCGTCGTCATCGCCGTGACGGTCGTGTCGTTCAAGATCACGTCGACTACGGCGCCGGTGCCGAAGGCGATGCCACTGACCCACACCTGCGGTCCGACCATCGTCGCTGGCTCGACGGTGATCGCCCCGCGATCCGCGAACAGCACGACGACCTGGACGCGCGGGAACGTCCCCTGGGTGTAGCGCTTGGCCGCGACCCGCGGACATCGCGTGCCCTCCGACGTGATCTCCCACGTGATCGTGCCATTCGCGTTGGAGACAAGGCGCACTTGACGAAGCTCTTCGTCGTCGGGCTGCAACAACGCCAGCCCCTCCAGGCTCGGCGACCCGTCCGGATTGACCGTCGAGGCGTTGCTGAAGCGAAGCCGGAACACGCGATGCGCGCCCTCGCGCGCACCCTCGGACAGCTCGTACGGCGGCGGCTGGAACGTGCCGGTCTGACTTTGACCGAACGTGAACGTGGCGTGATCCTCGCGGCTATCGACGAACCGGAGCTGCGCGTATCCGCCGTCGACGCCGCCTCGGACGTTCCCGCAGGCGCCCGCGACGGTCGCCGGGCCCCGCGTCGCGACGATGCCGATGACGAGAGCGAGTGCTGCGGCGAGCACGACAAGCGCGATCTTCATCGGCGGAAGTAGTTCGCGATGAAGAAGAGCAGATTCGCCGGCCGTTCAGCGAGACGGCGCATGAGATACGGATACCACTCCGGTCCGAAGGGGACCGAGATCAGCACCCGGTGTCCGGCGCGGGCCAGCTCGACCTGTCGGCTGGAGCGGATCCCATACAGCATCTGGAATTCGAAGCCGGTAAGCGGCACGGCGCGCTCCCGCGCCAGCGCCAGCGCGCGCTCGATCATGCGATCGTCGTGGGTCGCGACACAGACATAGGCCTTGGGACCAAGGGACAGCTCGAGCAGACGCAGGTACGCCGTGTCGACGTCCTGCTTGTCGGGGAAGGCGACCTCCGGCGGTTCCAGGTAGGCGCCCTTCACCAAACGCACCTTGGGGTGGAGCGGGAGCAAGGCGCGCAGGTCGGCCTCGGTCCGGCGCAGGTACGACTGCAGCGCAATCTCGATGTCCTGCCGTCCTCCCAGCAACAGCGCGCGGTAGATCCGGAGCGTTGGGTCAACGGTGAAGGACTCCTCCATGTCTATACGGAGCCGCATCGAAAGCTCTTCGCCGAGACGGGCCAGCCGGTCCGCGTTCTTCAACGCCAGCGCCTCGCCGATGGACAGGCCGACGTTGGTGAGCTTGAAACCGATGTTGGCGTCGAGCCGTTCGCGCGCCAGGCGGCGCATGATCGCTTCGTGCTCGGCCACGACTTGTTCGACCTGCGACTCATCCGAGACGTACTCGCCGAGCAGCGTCGCGCTCGCGGCAAGACCTTTCTCGTTCAGGCGTCTGATCGCGGCGACGGCCGTATCGAGTGTCTCGCCGGCGACGAACCGCGAAGCGCCCAATCGCATCCCATATCGCCGCATGAACGACGAGACCGCGCCGCTTCGCGCGGCGACGAGGATCCCGGTCCGCAGCGGGCTGGCGATGACGCGATGCTAGCGACTGCTATTCGACGGTGATGCTCTCGCGGCGGCGAGGCGTCGCCCCAGCGTTCCGCTCGGTGCGTTCGATCCAGTGGTCCAGCATGCTGCGGACGGCCAGAAGCTGCTCCTTCTGCGCGTGGCGCAGATGCTCGCGCACGTCGTCGGGAACGAGGCGGCGGATCATCCGGTCGACGCTCTGCTCCTCCCTGCGTTCCATGTCGCGGATGCGCTCCTCGAGCTCGACGACACGCTCCTGCAGCTCGCTCACCCTGTCCTTGGCCATCGCTAGCCTCCCTTTCTTGGTCGCGGCGGCACCGCGAACGAGATGTTCAACGTCTGTCCTTCGAAGCGTGCTCCCGTCGTGGGCGCTTCGACAAGTACCCGCGGCAGGATCAGGTTCCGGCGCCACGACCCGACCTGCAGCACGAGCTCGTCGGCGTGCCGGGTCAGCGATACGTCCTCGCGCGTCGTGAAGGGTAGATCGAGCGAGAGCACAAACGCGCCGTTCTCGCGGCGGACGTGGTAGGGCCGGCCCTGGTAATAGAAACGCGTCGGATCCTCCTCGCCGAACAGCGCCGCGCCGAGCTGCCGGAGCATGTCGATCCCGATGACCTCGCGGTCGAAGAACGGCGCCGAGCGCATCGGGACCGGCGCGAAACGCTCTTCGACCATCGGCCAGTAGCGGCGCTGCGTTTCCAACCAGCTGGCGAAGTACGGACCGGCGTCGTTCGGTAGCACGCGATTCACGATGACCAGATCCGTGGGGTACCCGTAGAGATGGAAGTAGGTGAAGGAGCGCTGCGCTTCCTTGATCACCATCTTTTCGAGATTGAGCACGATCCGGATGCTGGAGCGTGCGCTATCGGACAGCAGCTCGTGCATGTGCTCGAGCCGGTGAAAGAGCTGCTCGCCGGCGGCAAAGACGGCGTCGCTCGGCATGGGCATGCCGACGAGTCGCCGCACCGCCGGTCCGGCCACCTGCACGATCCGCCGCTCGATGGGGAACACCTTTTCCAGCCACCACTTTCCGGCCTCCGGCAGTGATAGCAGGCGGAGCGTTTCGCCCGTCGGCGCGGCGTCGACGACGATGACGTCATATCTCCCGCTGTCGTTGTGCTCCGCGATCCACAGCAGATTGGCCAACTCGTCCATGCCGGGCAGCACGGTCATCTCCTCGGCGCGGACCTCGTCCAGGCCACGCCACTGGAAGACGCTCGCGATGTACGCCTGGATCGTGCCCCAGTACTTGCGGACGTTGTGGAAGACCTCGGACTCTTGGCCCCAAAGGTGCTCCGCGATAGGAACCGGCTCCGCGGCGAGCGGGACGTCGAACGAATCGGAGAGGCTGTGCGCGATGTCGGTCGAGATGACGATGGTGCGCAAGCCACGGTCTGCGCACAGCAATGCGGTCGCGGCAGCGACGCTCGTCTTACCGACGCCGCCCTTTCCGGTGTAGACGATGATCCGCGTCACGGCATCCTCCCCGGCTCACGTTACATCGTTTCTTTACACTCGCCGCGTGTCCGACGCCGTTCGCATCCGGGCCATGACTGAGCTCGACATCGAATCGATCACCCAGATCGACGAGCGCGTCACCGGCACGTACCGGCCTGAGGTGTGGGAGGACCGCGCCGCGTATTACATCCGCCGCGATCCAGATTCGTCCCAGGTCGCCGAGGTCGATGGGACTGTGGTCGGCTTCATGATGGGCGAGGTGCGCGGCGGCGAGTTCGGGATGAACGAGCCCACCGGGTGGGTCGAATTCTTCGGCGTCGATCCCTCGGCTCGCGGCCGTTCGCTCGGACGTCGGCTGCTCGAAGCGCTGCTGGCGCATTTTCGGGAGCGCGGCGCGCAGGTGGCGCGGACGATGGTCCAGGAAAAGGACGCGGAGATCGCTGGTTTCTTGAGCGCAATGGGCTTCAAGCCGGCGAAGGTCGTGCCCCTGGAGCGACGTCCGCTGTAGCCGGCGCGCCCGGTAGACTCGTCCTCGATGAGCGAGCGAACGTACGAGGTCCCGAAGCCGTACCACGACGCGGTGATGCACTGGCAGAAGCACAACTTCCCGGACTACCCGCTGCTCTCGCAGACCTGGGAGAAGTACTTTCCAACGGACCAGCCTTTCTGCCTGTGCGCGCGGATTCAGGAGTCGATACCCGACGTGCAGCCGGTCGGAGCGCACGCAGGCGAGCCGCGTTCGCTACGGCCCGCCGAGCTGGAGCCCGAGGCGGCGCGCCATCTCCTCGCGATCATCCGGGCGCAGGCCTCGACCGAGTTCGGGTCGATCCAGCAGCACCAGGCCACGCTCGAGCGCGCGAATGACGATCAGGACAAGATGTGGGTGCTGCGGGTGATGGCCGAAGAGCTCCGCCACGGCTACCAGATGATCCACCTGCTCACCTCGGCCGATTGGTCGTCCGTCTCCGACGCGAAGCCGGTGGACATGGTCGAGGAGATCCTGTCGATGCGCACCGGCTCGCACGTGCTCGCGGCGTTCAACCTCGAGTACGACTCGTTCGTGGACAACGTCATCTTCTGCGCGTTCATCGACCGGGTCGGCAAGTACCAGCTGACGATGCAGAAGGCCTCGTGCTACCGGCCCTTCGCCGCGTCGATGCCGCCGATGTTGCGCGAGGAGGCATTCCATCTGGCCACGGGGGTCATCCCGATGCGCCGCTGGGTCGAGAAGGCCGCCTCGGGCGATCCGCTGATCACCATGGCGACGCTGCAGCGCGCCGTGAACAAGTGGTTCGGCCGTGGCCTGGAGATGTTCGGCCATGAGGCGAAGGGCCACGAGATCGTCGCGCTCGGTCTGAAAGACATGGCCAACGGCGAAGCGCAGGACGCGTACATCGACGAGTGCGGCAAGATGCTCGACGACCTGAACAAACGTCACGTCCGCGCGATGGAGGCACGCGCTGCGACCGTCGACGAGGCCGACCTCCTCCGACTGCCGCATCCACGATTCTTCCGCCGGCGCGGCGAGCCGGCGTTCCAGATGATCGCCGTCGACGGCGCGCCATTCGCGGACGTCGATGCGTACGTGCGGCACCTCGGCGCGGTCCTGCCCGAGGCGTACCTGGCGAGTCGCGACGTCAAGCACTACGTCGAGACGCTGCGGAAGCTGGTCGCCGGGCAGATCACGATCAAGGACGCGATCAAGAGCACGCCCCACCTCGCTCGTGTCGGTGGAGCGTGCCCGTGCTCGAACTCGGTCCGTTGGGTCGTGGAGGACGCGGCTTAGCGCAGGATCGGTGAAGTTCGCGCACGTCATCGAGATCCCGGCGCCGCCCGATCGCGCCTTTTCGTTTCTGCTCGACCTGCCTCGGGTCGCGCGCTGCCTGCCCGGTGCCTCCGACCTGCGCGCCGGCGATCACGACCGGTACCTTGGCGATCTGCGCGTCGACATCGGTCCCTTTCACCTCACACTGGCCGGTGACGTCACGATCCTGTCCCGCGACGAACCCACGCGCACGGTCACGCTGCGCGCCGTCGGCGACGATCCACGCGCCGGAGGGATCCGCGCCGCGATCACCATGCGCGCGCAACACTCGGGCGCCGGCACGCGCCTGCTCCTCGACAGCGACGTCCAAGTGGTCGGGCGCCTGGCGCGCCTTGGGCGGCTGCTGGTGAAGCGCAAGGCCGATCAGCTCATCGCCGGGTTTGCCCGGAACGTGGCGCGAGAGCTCGGCGCGTGACGACATCGACCGAGGCGCCGCGCCTGGCCGTCGAGCCGATCGGCGTCGAGCGCTGGCGCATCACGAATCAGGGCGTGGTCTCGGTGCGGTTGTTCGAGACGTGGCTGCCGCACGGACGGTTCCGCGGCGAGTCGACGCGTCACGACCGCGTCATCGGGTCCGGAGAGAGCGTGACCCTCGATCTCCGGGTCCGGACGTCCGGCGCGCCCGGCGAGACCGTGGAGAACGCGTTCCTAATCCTGCGGCTCGACGGTTGGCGGGTACTGGCGCGGCTCGCGGTGCGGTTCGACAGCAAGGCTCGGCCGCATCCGGAGGTCGTGATGCTAACGTCGCAACGCTCCGGGTTCTCGGGCGTGGAGGAGTGATGCCGATCTCGTCCGGCGACCGCTACCTGATGGAGCGGATGCGCGGCTGACGCCGCAACTGAAGCGCGAGCTTCGAGGAGACCACGGGTATGGTCTCGAGCACGATCGACCTGAGCCTCGAGGAGGTCCTCGAGGCGCTGCGACGCATCAAACGCGAGCACGCCGGAGACGCCGAGTATCTCGAGTGGCGCAAGGGGTTCCCGAAATCGTGGCCGATGTGAGCCCGCGGGGACTAGCGCGCCGGCAGCCGTACCTCGGGCGTCCGCAGCCGCAGCGGCGCTTTGCCACTCCAGTACTCGCGCTTCGCGGTCATGGCCTGCACGTGCCCATCCCACTCGAAGTTGAACGCGTTCACGCCGAGTCTCACGGCACGCCGCACCTTGTCCTGCGTCTCCGGATCCGTGGCGTACTTCTCGATCGCCTCGATCTGCCTATCGCCGTGACCCTGATCCTGCTCGGCGTGCAATTCGTACGTCCCGGCGGCGTATTTGGAGAAGCCGTAGTACTTGGTCAGCTCGACGAAGACCTTGGCCGCCACGCCGTTCGGGCCGCCGTGCTGCGCCTCCGCGAAGGTCACGACGGAGATCCCTTCGATCGCGCTCCGTCGCTGACAGCCCCCTACGATCATCTCGATCGCGGCCATCGTTCCGGGCGTCGGCTCGGCGTTGTCCGCTTCTTCGCGCGAGATGGCGGCCTCCTCGAGGAGCTGCAGCATGATGTCGACGTGCGTCTTCTCGCCGCCGAGTTCCTCCATGAAGTTGTCCACGACGGTCTCCATCAGCCCGTAGGCCTTCTCGTTCACCGCGTTCACGGCGATGTAGCCGAAGAAGATCGGATTCGTGCGCACGCGGAGGTAGTGCTGGATCTCGCCGAGGACGATCTGCTCGCGGGTCCAGATGTGATCGATGATGCCCTTGAACCAAGGGTGCTCGAGCATGGGGACCTCGTTGGCGTAAGCCCAGAGCTCGCGGATGAAGTCTTCCGGTGGAAGTGCGGCCCGCTGCACGCGACCAGTATCCTTTCTCTCGATGCGCGTGGCGTCTCGCTCCGATAAGCCCCTGTCTGATGTCGTGCCGGGCGTGCGGCGCGCGATCTTCGTCGACGCCGCCGATGGCGCCCGGCAGCTCTCCTTCGGAGCGGCGGAGATCGAGCCGGGCAAGGAGATCCCGGTGCATCGCCACCGTGTCGACGAGCGCTACGTCGAGGAGGGCTTCTACGTCCTCGAAGGCTCGGGCGAGGTCCGCGTCGGCGACGAGGTGCGGCCGATCGGTGCCGGTTCCTTTTGCGTCATGTCACCGGCCGACGGCTACCACAGCATCCGCAACACCGGAACGACGACACTGAAGTTCGTGATGTGCTTCGCCGGCACCGGCGTGCAGATGGAACGCAAGACTTGAGAGGTCTGGCCAGGGCCGGTCTGCTCGCGGCATCGGCGGCGGTCGGCTTCGGCCTGCCGGCGCTCGCCCTCCACGGCGCGCCTGGAACCGCCGCGCCCGGTGTGGTGCTTGCGGCGGGACCTCGGGTGGCTCAGGTCACGCTCTCTGTTCCTGCGCTGCTCTGACCGGCATGTGCGCCACGGGTCGTGGCGAAAGCGCAGATGGCTCCGGGAGTCGAGCGCATGCGCGTCGATCGCGAGAACTGGACGGTCACGGTGTGGTACGACCCGACCGTGACCGATCCCGAGCGTTTGACGCTCGCGCTCGCGTCCGCGGCCCAAGCCGTCGACGAGAGCGAGCCCTGAACACCGGACGCGTCTACGACCTGGTCGGTCACGTCATCGGGCTGCTGTCGCTGGCCAGACCACGGCGCGCGCGCGGCGTCACGCAGTACGTCAGCGATCGCGGCCTCGCGTTCCTGATCCTGAAGCGACGCGGTTACTCGGCGATCACCTTCGGGCACGTCATCGTCAGCCTGGCCCCGCTCACCGAGCGCGGGTGGCGACATGAGCTCGCGCACGTCGGCCAGTACGATCGGCTCGGGCTTCGGTTCATTCCGCTGTACCTCTGGCATTACTCGAGGGTCGGCTATGCGCGGCATCCATTCGAGCGCGAGGCCGAGGCCGAATCCTTAGACTCGACGATGTGAGCGACGGCCAACCGTTCGATATCGCGATCCTCGGCGGCGGGCCCGGCGGATATGTGGCGGCGCTGTACGCCGGCGCGAAAGGGGCCCGAGTCGCACTCGTCGAGCGCGATCGCGTCGGCGGAACCTGCGTGCTCGTGGGGTGCATCCCGAAGGTCGCTCTCGCCGACTCGGGCGCGGCGTTCCGCCTCGTGCGCGAGGGCGAGGTCTACGGAGTGAAGGTCGCCGACGCCGGATTCGATATGGCCAAAGCGGTCGCCCGGAAGGACAAGGTCGTCGATCAGCTCGTCGGCGGCATCGAGACGTTGCTCAAGGCGCGCAAGGTCGAGCTGATCAAGGGTGACGGCACGTTTCGCGCGCCAGGCGCGATCGCCGTCAAGACGAAGGACGGGGACCGCGAGGTGCGCGCGAAGGCGGTCATCGTCGCCACCGGCTCGTTCGGTCCGCTGATGCCGCCGATCCCCGGTCTCAAGGAGGCGAAGCCGCTCGACAACGTACGCGCGATGCAGCTCGATCACGTCCCCAAGCGCGTCGTCGTCATCGGTGCCGGCGTGATCGGCATGGAGTTCGCTTCGTTCTTCGCCGAGGTCGGTGCGCAGGTGACGGTCCTCGAGCTCCTGCCGAGCGCGCTGGTGCAGGTGGACCCGGAGCTCAGCCGGCTGGCGCTGAGGGCGTTGGACAAGAAGGGCGTCAAGGTGATCACTGGCGCGAAGATCACCGAGGTCGCCTCCGGCGTGGGGAAGAAGCCGCATCAGGTGAAAGCCGAGACCGGCGGCAAGGTCGAGGCGTTCGAGGCCGACGAGATCCTGGTGGCGACCGGTAGGGGGCCGCTCCTCGACGCCGTCAAGGATGCCGGTCTCAAAGCCTCGAAGCGCGGCATCGAGACCGACGATCACATGCGCACCAACCTGCCCGGCGTCTACGCGATCGGCGACTGCGTCGGCGTGTTCCAGCTCGCGCACGTGGCGTCGCGCACGTGGCGTCGATGGAAGGCGAGATCGCGGTCGACAACATCCTCGGCCGCGACCGTCGCATGGACTACGGCGTCGTGCCGCAGGTTGTGTACTCGCATCCGGAGATCGCGCAGGTCGGCCTGTCCGAGGCGCAGGCCAAGGAGAAGCACGGCGACACGGTGAAGATCGCGCGGTTCCGCTTCGGCGCCTCCGGTCGCGCGCTGGCGCTGGGAGATACGGATGGCCTGGTGAAGCTCGTCACCGTTGGAAACGAGCGGCTCATCGTCGGGGTGCAGATCGTCGGTCCGGAGGCCAGCGAGCTCATCGCCGAGGCGGCGCTCGCGGTGCGAGTCCAGGCCACCGCCGAGGACCTCGCGGACACGATGCACGCCCATCCCACGCTGGCGGAAACCCTGCGCGAGGCCGCCCTTGTCGCGCTCGGCACCGCGGTGCACACGGCCGCCTAGCCCGCTACTGGGCGACGGTCGCCTCGATCTGATCCCCGGCGACATTGTCGACTTTGATCTGCGGCCGATCGTTCCGGCCGAGCGCCGCGGCGAATTCGTCCCGGTCCATCTGCGGCTCGAGTTGGACGGTGAGGGTCGCCGAGCCGTCGACGCCGGTGCGGTGCATGTACACACGCGTGACGCCGGGGAAGGACTGGATGCGGTTCTCGATGGCGATCAACTGCGGGAAGGAGCGCACCGAGCGGAGCACTAGCTCGATCTGGTGAGAGTCTGTCTCTTGCAGCGCGGTCAGCGCCGGAGCCGCCTGCGGTGACGCGCCGCCGCGCGGCATGAACTCCTCGACGTCTTCCACCGCCGCGCGCGAGGGCTGCGGTGACGGCGGCGTGATCGGCGCCGATGGGATGACCGGCGCAGATGGGATCGTTGGCGCGGCTGCCGCCGGTGCAGGGGCCGGTTTTGCCGGCGGCGCCGCGGCCGGCGCGGTCGCCGGTCGAGGCTCGTGGGGCCGCTCGACGGCGGCGAGCTCTTTGCGCATCTCGGCGACGACCTCGTTGAGGATGCCACGGAGGTGCTCTGCGGACGCGCGGCGGAGCGCGCTGGACTCGGGACGCAGCTCGGAGACCGCGTGTTCGAGCGAGCTCCGCTCGTCGTGCAGCTTGCCGACCTCGGCGCGGAGCGCGTCGCGCTCGAGCTCCGTCCGCGCTAGCTCGTCCCGCAGCGTCACGAGCCGCGGCAGGAGCTCCTCCTGCGCCTTGGCCACGGCTGCAGCGATGGTCTCCCGCAGCTCGGCGTCGAATCCCTCGTACGAAGCAACCTTTCGCCTCGCTTCGTCCAGCTCCGCGCGCGTTCGCGCGAGGTCAGCCTCGAGCGTGGCGAAGCGGGCGGAGATCTCTCCGACGAGGTCGCGGACGTCGCTCATCGACAAAAAGTGTGACGGGGTGGCGCAAGAGGCGCGCAGCCCCGAACGGGGGACGCTACTTCGGCACCTCCAGGGGCCGTCGAGGGCCGCGCGTTCCCGTGTTTCGATGACGCTAATCCGTTTGACGGAGCGATCCGTTGCGCGGCCGACCACAAGTGGTTGATCGGCGGGCCGTGCGAGACTCGAACTCGCGGCAACCTGCTTAGAAGGCAGGTGCTCTATCCACTGAGCTAACGGCCCTGTCCTCGAATTATCGCCGATAAGGCATCGCTAGCATCACCGTGTTGGAGATCGTCTTCATCCTTTTTCTGGCGTTCGTCGCCGGCGCGGGCCTTGCCGCCGGGCTCGTGATCGCGCGTCAGACGAATAAGCCACGTCCGGCATTACCGTTGAATTGCGGCGACTGCGCGTTCATGGTGCCGAGCGCGAAGGTGTATCGGCGCGACACAATCGAGGACGCTCGCGATGGCGTGATCCACTACCTCTGCGAGAAACGATGGATCGAGATCACGCCGGTGTCGCCGTGGTGCGAGCTCGGCAGAAGCAAGAGCAGGATGATGGTGAACGGCCGGATCGTGCCGCTGGTATCGTCGACACCCCGTGCGAGCGATCGTTCCTGACGACATTTTCCGCTTCCGTTTCATCACCGACGTCCAACTGTCCCCGGACGGTGCGGCGGTCGCGTGTGTCGTGCGCGTCGTCGATCGCGAGCGCGATCGGTACCGATCCGCGATCTGGCTCGTGCCCAGCGCCGGCCCGCCGGACGCGGCGCGACAGCTCACGAGCGGCGCGAACGAAGACTTGCTGCCGCGGTGGTCGCCGGACGGCCGGCGCATCGCCTTCGTCTCGGATCGCGGCGAGGTGCCGGGCGGGAAGGAACGCGCGCCGCGGAACGTGTTCATCGCCGATGGCCAGGGCGGCGAGCAGCAGCGCACCGCCTTCGACAACGACGTGAAAGACGTGGCGTGGTCGCCGGACGGCGCACGTCTCGTCGTGGTCGCGAAGGCCAACCGTCCCAAGGGCGCGTCCGAACCGACGATGCGCGTCTACGACCGGCTTCGGTACAAGAGCGACGAGGAGGGTCTTCTCGACCTGCGGCGTCGACATCTTTGGCTCATCGACGCCGCGTCGGCCGCGAGCACGCAGTTGACTGACGGTGATTGGGACGACCTCGAGCCATCGTGGTCACCGGACGGCTCGCGCATCGCGTTCATCTCCAACCGCACCGACGATCGCGATCGCAACACCGTGCGTGACGTGCACGTTCTGGATGTGGCGCGCGGCTCGATCACGCGTCTCACTGCTTCGGATGGGCCGCAAGAACATCCCGCGTTCTCGCCGGACGGCGCCTCCGTCGCGTATTTCGGACACCGCGACCGGCGCGCGTCGAACGCGGTCAGTCACCACGTCTGGGTCGCGCCCGCGCACGGCGGCGAGCCGCGCACCATCGATGCCTGGGACCGCACCGTGGGCAGCATCGTGATCACCGACATGCGCGGGCTCGTGCCGCTACCGAAGCCGGCGTGGAGCGGCGACGGCGAGCGCATCTACTTCGTCGGCAGTGACAGCGGCACCGCGAACCTGTATGAGGTCGCGGCCGACGGCGCTGCGGCACCGCGTCAGGTCACGCGTGGGGCGCACCAGGTCGTCACGGCGTCCTTCGATCAGGCCCGGGCGCGATTTGCCGCGCTCGTCGCGAGCGCGACGGAGCCGGGCGACGTCTACGTCGGCGATACCGCGAGCGGCGAGCTGCGCCGCCTCACCCGCGTGAACGACGAGATCCTGCGCGGCGCGTACGTCGCCCCGCCGGAGCGCGTCCAGTTCAAGGGCGCGGACGGCTGGGACATCGAGGGGTGGCTGCTCAAGCCCGACGGGTTCGATCGGCGCGCTCGGTACCCGCTGGTCCTACAGATCCACGGCGGACCCCACACGGCTTACGGCCACTCGTTCTTCCACGAATTCCAATCGCTCGCCGGCCGGGGCTACTTGGTGCTGTACACCAACCCCCGCGGCAGCCAGTCCTACGGCGACGGGTTCGCACGCGCCTGCGTCGGCGACTGGGGCGGCAAGGACTACGAGGACCTCATGGCCGCCGTCGATCACGTGGTGTCGCAAGGCTACGTCGACACCGCGCGGATGGGGGTGACCGGCGGCTCATATGGCGGTTTCATGACGAATTGGATCGTCGGTCACACCGACCGCTTCGCCGCGGCTGTCACGGCACGCTCCATCTCCAACAACCTGTCGTCCTTCGGCACGAGCGACATCGGCTGGCACTTCTGGGAGTACGAGATGGGCGACGCCGACCCCTATACCGATCCACAGAAGTACCTGCGCTTCTCGCCACTTGCGCATGTTCGAAAGGTGCGCACGCCGGTGCTGATCCTGCACGCCGAGAACGACCTGAGGTGCCCGATCGAGCAAGCCGACCAGTTCTTCACCGCGCTGGCGTATTTGCGGAAACCGGTGCGGATGATCCGGTACGCGAAGGACTCCCACGAGCTGACTCGTGGCGGCAAGCCTTCCAATCGCATGCACCACATGGCCGCGCTCATCGATTGGTTCGATCGCTATCTCGGCGCGGCTCGCGAGCAGCACGCCGAGGCCGCGGAGTAAGGTTTCGCGACCCCGGTCGGCAGGCCCGCTTGGTGACAGGCCGGGCGACCAGATCGGCAAAGTGCGGCTTGTGGGCGACAAACTCGACGAAGAAGCTAGCGAAATCCCGCAGTATTCGAGGGCGATGGCATGTCCTCTGCACCTTGCGCCAAGCGACCCAGTGATTTTCATCATGGGGGATAACCGATCGTGACAAGAAAAAGAGGCGGCCAAATGACCGTCACAGAGGCCGGCCGAATGGGCGGCCGCCTGGTCAGCGAACGGTACGGTCCCGAGTTCTACGAGAAGATCGGGAAGAAGGGCGGCTCGTCCACGGCGAAGAAATACGGCCGCGACTTCTTCGGCAAGATCGGCAAGAAGGGCGGCCGGGCGGTGTCGCAGAAGTACGGGCCCGGCCACTTTGAGAAGATCGGGCGCAAGGGTGGCCAGAAGGTGGCTGACCTGATCGAGCGGGCGAAGGCTCTGGAGAGTGGCGCCCAAGCCGAGCGCGAGGTCGTCGAAGAGTTCGAGACGCCCGTCCAGACCGAGGTCGGCGCGCGAGCCTCTGCGGGCAACGGCATCCCGAGCTGACCCGGTCGCTGACGGCCACGATGCGGCGCACGGCGAGCGTCGCATCGTGGCATGCTTCTCAGCCGCGCCTCTTTGATCCCCACACGTCCTAACCTCTCGGCGATGAACGACGAGCCCCGGATTGGCACGCGTCTGGTCCGGGCTGCGCGCCGGCTTCCCGCTGGCGCGGGCGATCCAGTGGTGCCGGCGCTGGTGCAGAGCGTCGCGTTCGATCACGCCTCGGCCGCGGAGCAGGACGCCGTCTTCGGCAACGAACGTCCCGGCTACGTCTACGGCAGATACGGGACGCCGACGACGGCCGCGCTCGAAGAGGGATTGGCGGAGCTCGAGGGCGCCGAGGCTGCGGTGTGCTTCGTCTCAGGCATGTCGGCGGTCCACGCGCTCGTGACCGCCTGCGCGCTGGCGCAGCGTCGCGCCGTCGTCGTGCAGGAGGACTGCTACGGTCAGGTGCGAGCGCTCCTCGAGCGCCTGGCGCGTGAGGCCGATGCCGCCGTCCGCTTCGTCGATCCGAACGATCACGCCGCCGTCGATCGTGCGCTCGCCGAGACCAATGCCGCCCTGCTGCACGTGGAGGCGATCGCCAACCCGCTGCTCCGCGTCGCCGATGTGGCCCGCCTCGCCGAGATCGCGCACGCGCGCGGGGCATCGCTCGCCGTCGACGCTTCCTTCGCCACGCCCGTGCTCGTTCGCCCGGCCGCCCTCGGCGCCGACATGGTGGTGCAGTCGCTGACGAAGTACATCAACGGCCACGGCGACGCTATGGGCGGCGCCGTGGCCGGCTCGAAGGGGCTGGCCGCGGCGATGCGTGACCGCGCCATTCTCGACGGCGCCTATCTGCCGCCGCACGAGGCCTGGCAGATCATCCGCGGCATGCGCACGCTGGCGCTGCGGATGGAACGGCACTGCGCCAACGCGCTGGCTGTGGCGACGCACCTGGCGGCGCATCCCAAGATCGGGCGCGTGCACTACCCAGGGCTGCCTGATCATCCGCAGCACGAACTGGCGAAGCGTCAGTTCGACGGACGGTTCGGCGGTGTGGTGTCGTTCGTGATGCGGAAAGACGATCGTGAGTCCGCGTTCCGTTTCCTCGATGCCCTCGAGCTCGCGGCGTCGGCCACGACGATGGGGGATCTGTTCACGGAGGTGCTGTACCCAGCGATCTCGTCGCACCGCCGTATAGCGCCAGATGAGCGACGCCGGCTCGGAATCACCGACGGCTTCGTTCGCCTCAACGTCGGGATCGAGGACGTCGCCGACATCATCGCCGACCTCGACCGCGCGCTCGATCGCGTCTAGCCGCAGGTGGCGCAGGTCGAGGTGCGGCGGCACGCGGAGCGCGCCGACCGGCGAGACGAGCAAAGCGGCCTGAGCGACGCTGGCCGTGCCCTGTGCCTCCGCATCGCGGCGACCGCCCCGGCGTACGCTCTCGTCGTCGCGAGCCCGCGCCCGCGCGCGATAGAGACGGCGCGACTCATCGGGCAGCGGCTCGATTCGGTCGAACCCGTTCTCCTCCCCGGGCTGCACGGTCTGCCGCATGAGTTCTGGGTCGGCCTCGACGACCTCGCCGACTATGCGAACTTGTCGCGATCGCA
>VBHP01000009.1:0-13330 GCA_005881435.1 Chloroflexota bacterium
CGCATCGCGAGCGCGCCACGGTCGGTGGCCTGATGGCGACCAATGCGAGCGGACCGCGCCGCGCGAAGTACGGGACCCTGCGCGATCTCGTCATCGGCACGCGCGTCGCCCTCGTCGACGGCTCGATCACGCGCGCGGGTGGCAAGGTGGTCAAGAACGTCGCGGGCTATGACCTCAACAAGCTGTACCTCGGATCGCTCGGCACGCTGGGCGTCATCGTTGAGGCGACATTCAAGGTCTTGCCGTTGCCGGCACGTGAGGCCGCGATCGTGGCGGCTTTCCCGTCGCTGCGGGCCGCGACCGAGGCCGGCGTGGCGCTGGCGCGGACGTCGCTCCGGCCCGCGGCAGTGGAAGCGCACGATCTGGACCGGACGGCGCGGCTGGTGGTCGCGGCAGACGGCGACGCGGCCGCGGTCCAGCGCGTGCTTTCCGACGCGGCGCGGATCGCGTCGGAGCACGGCGCGACGTCCGTCGAGCCAGCCAGCGACCTCGAGTCGGCTCTGTCCTCGAGCCGCAGGCTGGTCGAGTCCGCGGACGGCGTGGTGCTTCGCGCGAGCCTGCCGCTCGCGGCGCAGGCCGCTTTCGTCGACGAGGTGCGACGCATCGCCGGCGATCGAGCGATGGCGACCATCGCCGTCCACGCCGCAAGTGGCATCGTCCGAACACGTTTGACGGGCGACAGCGACGCGCTGCGCCAGGCCTCGCTCGACGTCTTCGCGATGGCCAAGACCCTCGAAGGCGACGCCTGGCTCGAACACGTCGCCGAGGCGCTGCGAGAGGCTATCGGCGACGTCTGGTTCGGCGAGCCACCCGGCTTCTTCCTGATGCACCGGATCAAGCAGGAGTTCGATCCGCGGGGCACCTTGAACCCCGGCCGTTTCGTCGGCGGCATCTGATGACCTCGTACGTTGCCACCGCGGACGTGCCGGACCTGAAGCTGATTCGCCAGTGCGTGCATTGCGGGCTGTGCCTGCCGACCTGCCCGACCTACGTCGTGCTCGGCGTCGAGATGGACAACCCACGGGGACGGATCCGTCTGATGAAGACCGCGCACGAGGGCGGCGTATCGGTCGGCAGCGAATTCGACGAGCACATCTACAAGTGCCTGGACTGCCGCGCCTGCGAGACCGCGTGCCCTTCGGGCGTCCAGTTCGGCAAGATCGTCGAGGCCGCACGCGCGCAGGTCGAGGCGCAGCGTCCACGTCCCCCGCTGCAACGCGCGGTGCGCGCCTTGTTCTTCGACGTGCTGCTGCCTCGGCCGCGATTACTGGCGCTGGCGGCGCGCGTCTCGGTGCTCGGCGCGCGGGTCGGCGGACCTATTCTCAGCGCCCTCGCCCGGGGCGGCGGTGTATTCCAACGTCTGTCGGATATGACCGCGCTGATCCCGCGGCGAGCGCTGGTGTGGGACAGCTTGCCGGGACTAATGCCGGCGATCGGCGAACGGCGCGGGCGCGTGCTGCTGTTCCGCGGGTGCGTGATGCGTGCCGCCTTCGGCGATGTGAATGCGGCGACCGCGCGCGTCCTCGCCCGCAACGGGTTCGACGTCCTCGCGCCGGATGATCAGACCTGCTGCGGTGCGCTCCACGTCCATGCCGGGGAGCGAGACGGCGGACGCGCGCTCGCACGCAAGAACATCGATCGGCTCGAGCGCGTGCCCGATGTCGACGCGATCATCGTGAACGCCGCCGGCTGCGGCGCGAACCTCAAGGAATACGGCTGGCTGCTGAAGGACGACCCCCAGTATGCCGAGCGCGCGGAGCGTTTTGCCGCGCGGGTGAAGGATGCCACGGAATTCCTTGGCGACCGTGGGCTGGCCGCCACGCCAGGCGGTCTGCGCCTCCGCGTCACGTACGACGATCCTTGTCACCTGCTGCACGGCCAGAAGATCCGCGAGCAGCCCCGCGCGCTGCTGGCCGCGATCCCCGAGTTGGAGGTCGTGCCGCTCGAGGAGGCGGACATGTGCTGCGGGAGCGCGGGGATCTACAACGTCACCCACGACGAGATCGCGCGAGCCCTGCTCCAACGGAAGGTCGAGCGGATCGCGCGGACGCACGCCAGCGTCGTGGTGACGGCGAATCCGGGGTGCGCGATGCAGATCGAAGCGGGTCTGCGTCGCGCTGGACTCGACATTCGCGTCGCGCATGTGGTGGAGGTGCTCGACGCGGCATACGGCGGAACAGCGACAGTGTTGCCTGCCTAGACTCCGCGCCGGTGAACGCGTTCCTTGCCGCGGCGGTCTTCGTCGGCGTCTACGCCTTGATCGTGACCGAGCGCGTGCACCGCACCCTCGCGGCGCTGCTCGGCGCCTCGCTGGTGCTGCTGCTCGGGCTGATGACCCAAGCCGAGGCTTTCTCCGAGAACGTCGTCGATTTCAACGTCATCTTCCTGCTGGCCGGGATGATGATCATCGCCAATATCCTGGCCAAGACGGGGATCTTCCAATGGATCGCCGTCGAGGCGGTCCGTCGCGCGCAGGGACGACCATACCGGCTGCTCGTTGCGACCTCGGTGGTCACCGCCGTGGTCAGCGCCTTCCTGGACAACGTGACGACCGTGGTGCTGCTGGCCCCGATCACCTTCTTCGTCGCGCGACGGCTCGGCGCCTCGCCGATCCCGTTCCTGGTGTCGCTGATCCTGTCGTCGAACATCGGCGGTACGGCCACGCTCATCGGCGACCCGCCCAACATCCTTATCGGCAGCCGCCTGGGAAAAGACTTCAACGACTTTCTGCTCAATCTGACGCCGACCGTCGCCGTCGCGTTGGTCGCATACCTGATCCTGGCGCGCTGGCTGTTCCGCGCCGAGCTGCGTGAGGCCGTGACCGCGCTCGAGCCCGATGAGATCGAGCGCCTCGTGCGCGAGGAGCGCAAGATCGAGAACCCGATGCTGATGCGTCAATCGCTCGCGGTGCTCGGCCTGACCGTCGTGGGTTTCCTCCTGAGCCGCCCGTTGCACCTCGAGGCGGCGACCATCGCGCTGACCGGAGCGGTGGTGCTGATGATCGTCGCTAAAGAGGACGTGCACGAGATCCTGCGCAGCGTGGAGTGGAGCACGCTCTTCTTCTTCATCGGTCTGTTCATCGTGGTGGGCGCGGTGGTGAAGGCCGGCATCATCGTCGCGGTCGCCGACCGTGCGCTGGCGTTGACGGGGAACAACGTCGCGGCCGCGTCGTTCCTGGTGCTCTGGATGAGCGGGTTGCTCTCCGCGATCGTGGACAACATCCCGTACACGATCACGATGATCCCGCTGGTGCAGGAGCTCGGGCAGCACATGAGCGTCGAGCCGTTGATCTGGGCGTTGGCGCTGGGCGCGAATTTCGGCGGGAATGCGACGATCGTGGGCGCATCCGCGAACGTCGTCGTGGCAAGCATGAGTGAGGCGCGCGGCGTGCCGATCACGTTCCGGGTCTTCCTGCGCTACGGTGTTCCAGCGACGCTACTCACGATGGGCGTCGCGAGCGTCGACGTGTGGGTGCGCTACCTGTTGTTCAGATGACCGCATCGAAAACGAAGTTTCAGCAACGCCTCAACCGCGCGCTGTCGTCAAAGCGCCTGGCGACGGCACTGGAGCGCGCGTTGACGACGCTCGAGGAGCGTCGCGACGCGGCTATGGCGCAGCTCGATTGGCCGGGCCTGCGACATGACCTGGCCGAGCGCCGCGCGGCCGCCGTCGAACACATGCCCGAGCTCATCGACCGCTTCACGCGGGAGGCCGAGGCAGTCGGCGCGCGGGTCTATCGCGCGCCGGACGCAGCGGAGGCGCTGCGGGTCGTCGCCGGGTTGTGCCGCGCCAAGGGCGCGAAGCTCGTGGTGAAGTCGAAGTCCATGGCCACCGAGGAGATCCACCTCAACCAGCATCTCGAGCGTGAGGGGTTGCGCGTCGTCGAGACCGATCTCGGCGAGTGGATCATCCAGCTGGCCCGCGATCGGCCCTCCCACCTCATCGCACCGGCGATCCACAAGACCCGCGAAGAGGTCGCCGAGCTGTTCTCCAAGGAGACCGGCCGGAAGATCCCCGCGGACAACGCCGAGCTGGTGAAGGTAGCGCGCGAGCAGCTGCGCGCCGCGTTCCTCAACGCCGACATCGGCATCACCGGGGGCAACGCGCTGATCGCCGAGACCGGCACGCTCATGCTCGTCACCAACGAAGGCAACGCCGACCTGGCCACGAGCGTGCCACCGGTGCACATCGCGATCGTCGGCATCGACAAGCTCGTGCCGACCATGGAGGACGCGGTAGCGATGCTGAAGCTGCTCCCACGCAGCGGCACCGGCCAGAAGATCACCTCGTACGTGCAGTTCATCACCGGGCCATCGCGATCAGCAGACATCGAGCAGACGCTCACCATCGGCGTACACGGTCCGAAGGAAGTCCACATCGTGCTGCTGGACAACGGCCGCACCGCGATGCGACAAGATCCCGCTTTCCGCGATGCGCTCCGTTGCATCCGCTGTGGCGCGTGCAGCACCGTCTGTCCCTCTTATCGCGTTGTCGGCGGCCACGTGTTCGGGCACGTCTACACCGGCCCGATCGGACTGGTGCTCTCGCCGTGGCACCACGGCATCGAGTCCGTCGCGTACGAGCAGAACATGTGTCTCGGCTGCAACGCCTGCGACACCGTGTGTCCGGTGGAGATCCCGCTCGCGGCGCTGATCAACGACGTCCGCGCCAAGGCCGTCGAGCGCACCGGGATGTCGACGGCGAAGCGCGTGGCCCTGGGCATGTGGTCCACGCGTGAGGGCCTCGATCGCCTCTTCTCCTGGGCGCATCTGCTTCAGGGCCCCTTCGCGCGCAACGGCGTCGTCCGCCCACCGTTCCTCGGTGAGCTTGTCGCCGAGAAGAGCCTGCCGCGGGTCGCCGACAGGCCGCTGCATTACCGCGCGCGCGAGATCGCCGATAGCAATCCGGCGGAGGCGAAAGTGCGGATCGCATTCTTCCCATCGTGTCTCATCGATCGGCTGCTCCCCGACGCGGGGTACGCGGCCGCGCGTGTCCTGCAGTCTCTTGGCGCGGAGGTGCACCTGACGCACGCCGACTCGTGCTGCGGTCTGCCGCAGCTCAACAGCGGTGACCGCGGCCACGCGATCGCCATGGCGCAACGTGCGATCGAAAAACTGGAGGGCGTCGACGCCGAATGGATCACTTCGCCCTCGGCCTCGTGTGCGATCACGATCTCCGACGACTACCTGCGCATCCTCGATGCCCCATGGCGCGCCCGAGCGCAGCGCGTGTCGAGCCGCATCAAGCCGTTCACGCGTCTCGCCGACGAGCTGCAACGCGCCAGCGGCGCGCGGGGCCGGCGGCTCCCGCTTCGCGTCACCTATCACGACGCCTGTCAGTCCCAGAACGTCCTCGGCGTGCACGACGAGCCGCGCCGTCTGCTGCGTGAGGTCGCCGGCATCGACGTCGCGGAGATGGCTGAGTCCGCGGTGTGCTGCGGGTTCGGCGGGACGTTCTCGTTCGACTATCCCGAGGTTGCCACGCGGATCCTCGACCGCAAGCTCGCCAACGCGCAGGCGACCGCCGCCGACCTCATCATCGCCGACAATCCCGGCTGCCTCACGCATATCCGAGGCGGATTGGACGCCAGAGGCAGACGCACACGCGTCGCGCATCTCGCCGAGGTCCTCTGGGAATCGTTGCGGCCTGAATCCGGCGCCGAGGCCTAAGCCGCGCTCACCCATTCAGGGGTCGCGAAAGGCTACATGCGAACCGAGCATCCGTTGGCACATGGCCGGTCCATTGACATCCCCATCCACCACCCTCCCCCCGAGTCTGAGGATCGCCAAATGAGCTTGGACCTTCTGCAGTCCGATCTCGGGATCCTCGCGATGCTCATGACCGCCATGGTCGGCACCGGCGTCGCTATCCTCCGCGATCACACCGCAGAGCGACGCCGGAGCCGATCCCCTCTATCCGACGACACCGAGCCGCTCGCCTAACCGCTCCCCTTCGGCGCGGAGCGACACCGGCGGCACGTACTCGCCGACCCGGTACCGCACCCACCACGCCCTCGTCTCCCGTCTCTCGCGCGGCGTGCTGAAGCGATAGCGATAGAGAGTCGCGCGGACGAATCGCGGCGGCCGGTCCGCAAATGGATTGCGGCGCAGCAGTCGCAGGGTCGCGGCGTCGTTCACCAAGAGCTTGACCAGGAATGGGACGAACCATTCGTAGGACGGCATCCCCAGCGGAAGAAACCACATCAGCCAATCCAGTCGCAGGTGATAGGGTGCGACCTGCGGCGGACGGCGCAGCGGATCGCCGGGCTTTCCGATGAACTCGTACTCCTGCCACCGCGCATCCGGTCCACCGGCGCCATCGTCGGTGCCCTCGACGATGACCTCGTAGCGCTCTCGGGTCACGCTCCCAAACGCGCCGTAGGTATTCACCAGATGCAGCGGATCGAAGCTCGAGTTCATGAGCTGATGACGCGACAGGAGATTCCGCGCGGGCCAGTAGCTCAGCGCCACCACGACGAGGGTCACGGCCACGACGAGCGCGTCGTACCAGGAAATGGCCTCGAGCGGCGGCGCGGCGATGGGGAGCACGCGACCGAGCGCGGCGCCATCGAACGCTGAGAACGCGAGGACGATGGTGATGGCGTTGAGCCACGAGAAGTTGCCGCTGAGCATCAACCACGACTGCGTCACGATCACCACCAGACCGGCGAGAGACGCGAGCGGCTGCGGCGTGAACAGTAGGAACGGTACGACGAGCTGGGCGACGTGGTTGCCGAGCGCTTCGCCGCGATGCAGGAGCTTGGGCAGATGATGGAAGTACCAGGACAGCGGGTTCGGCATCGGCTGCGTCTCGTGGTGGTAGTAGAGACAGGTCAGGTCGCGCCAGCAGCTGTCGCCACGGAGCTTGATCAGACCCGCGCCGAACTCGACGCGGAAGAGCAGCCAGCGGAACAGGATGAGCAATGGCAGCGGGGGCGCAGTCGTCGCGTTCCCCAGGAAGATCGCAAGAAATCCGGCCTCGAGGAGCAGCGTCTCCCAGCCGAACCCGTAGAAGGTCTGGCCCACATTCACGAACGACAGGTACAGCGCCCACAACGTCAGCCAGAGGAGCATCGTCAGCGGCAGCGGCCAGGTCTCCGGCAGTCCGCCTACGGCGATCGCCGCGAGCGCGATCCCGATCCAGGCCACGATCTGCGCGAGCTGGTCGGAGTAGCGCAGGTGGAACAGGCTCGGCGCACTTCGGAACGGGACGGCGGCAATGAACCGCGGGACTGGAAGCAGGCCATGCTCGCCGAGGAGCGGAACGAACTGGCGTGCGGCGACGACGAATGCAATGAGATACACCGCGCCTAGCGCTCGCTGGAGGATGAGGCGCGCGAGCCAGTAATCGGGAGCGTGCAGCCAGTCCATCGCCGGCCGGTGCGAGCCTATCCCCTGGGACGAGCGGAAGCGGCTAGTCGAGCTTGCGCAGGCCTGGGACGAGCGCGGCGACACCCGCGAGCAGGCCGATGACCACGACGGCGGCGGCGCCGATCGCGAGCGGCACGTTCGCCAGGAGCTGCGCGGCGCCGCCGAGGATCGGACCGTTCACCACACGCAGTCCTTGGGTGCCGAAGCTGTACGCGCCCATGACCCGTCCGCGGAGCCGGTCCGGTGCGGAGAGCTGGATCGTCGTGTTCGTCAGCGCCTGCGTCACGACGCCGGTCGCACCGATGGCGATGAGCAACGCGAACGACAGTCCGTAGCTGGTTGAGCCCGCGAACACGAGCACGCATAGCGTCTCGAGGACAGCCGTGGTGATGATCACCACGCCTCTGCGGCGGACCGTGGCGTAGGCCAGCCAGATCGCGGCCGCCAGCGCGCCGATCCCGCTCGCCGCAAGGAGGACGACGTATCCCTGCTCGCCGACGTGTAGGACATCCGTGGCAATGGCGGGCATCAGTGAGCTCAAGGTGTGGCCGAGGAACACCACCGGGACCATCTCCAGCGCGATGAGGGCGCCGATGGTGGGGTTCGCACGCAAGAACGCAAAGCCCTCGCCGATCGATTCGCGCGTACCCATCGTCAATCGTTCGCGGACGGCGCGATGACGCGGCCGGATCACCGAGAGCACCACGAGCAGCGGCACGAAGGTCACGGCGTTGGCCAGGAAGCCCCAGCCCGGACCGAGCACCACGAGGAACCAGCCGGCGATGAGCGGTCCGATGACCTGCGTCACCTGCCGCATCGACGAATTCAGGCTGATCGCCGAAAGCAGGCGCTCCTTGCCGACGAGATCGTTGATCAGCGTTTGCTGCGCCGGGTTCCCGATGGCGCCGGCGAAGCCGTGAACGAGCAGGAGCCCGAAGATCCAGAACTCCAGGTGCGGGAGACCGGCCAGCGTCGCGACGGCGACGCCGAGCGCCGCGCTCAAGAGGATGGTCTGCGCCACCAGCTGCACCCTGCGGTTGTCGTACCGATCGGCGAGGACGCCCGCGTACAGCGAGAAGAACGTGAACGGCACCCAGTGGGCGAAGACCATCATCCCCAGCCACAGCGGCGAGTGCGTCAGCTCCCACACGAGCCAATTGCGGATCACGTTCTCCATCCCGTCGCCGGTGATGGAGACCGCGCTGGCGAGCCAGTAGGTCCGGAACTGCGGGACCTCCAGGGCGGTGAAGCGCAGGCCCTTCGCTTCGGGCGCGACGGCGAGCTCCTGCTCGCGCGTCGTCATGGGGTGACGAAGAGCTGCACGAACATCCGGCCGCTCAAGCCGGCGTTCATGACGCCGATGCCGAGGTTGGTGAATTCCGGTCGAAGGATGTTCTCGCGATGACCCTCGCTGTCCATCAAGCCCTTGTGCGCGACCGCGACCGACTGCGCATAGGCCAGATTCTCGCCCGCCCGCTGATAGGACACCCCGGCTTTCATCAGGCGATCGAACGGACTGCCGGTGACGGGCGAGACGTGGCCGAAGTACTTCAGCCGAAACATTTCCTCAGCGTGTGCGCGTGCGATCGGGACCAGGCGCGGATCCAGAGTCAGCGCATTCAGGCCTCGGCTGGTGCGTTCGCTGTTGACGAGGTCGAACAGCTGCTTCTCCGCCTCCGGGTCGGGCGTGGGATTCAGGTTGTCCGGGAGCTGCAGCCGCTGCTGCTCGTCGGCCGAGACCTTGGTCACGAGCAGCACGCCCTCGTCGGAGTTGCCGAGCAGCTTCTCCAGCTGCGGCTGCAGCGCGGCCACGCTCGAGACCATGGCGCTGCCGAAGCGGGACTCATCGATCGCCGCCTGCAATCCCGGCACGACCGGGAAGACGACCAGCACCGAAAGCGACAGGGCGACGACCACGAGCATGCGCGCGACGCTCGGGACGATGCCGGCGATGCGATCGATGCCGCGCATCATCTGGTGCGCGCCGACGGCGCGCTTCAATGGCGCGAGAGTGAAGCGCGCTGCCAGTGCGAAGGCGCCTTCGGCCAGGATCAGGATCGCGACGAAGGCAAGCGCTCGCGCCACGGTGGCGTTGAGGCCAAGACCGCCAAGCGCCGCGGCGAACGGCGCGTTCACCGCGATCGCGACCATCAATCCGACCAGCCAGGTCGCGAGGCCATACAGCGTCGCGATGAAGCCTGCGCGCCAGCCCTCATAGCCCGCCAGCACTAGCGCCGCGACGATCACCAGGTCGACGAGATTCAGGCCGCGGCTCCGAGGTGGCGTCGCATCGTGCCAGAGAGCGTACCGGGTCGGACCGGCCGCACTCCGCGATGAACGCTACTGGCCGGCGAAGCCCTCGTAGATCATGAAGGCATCGCCGCCAAGGAAATTCAATTCGGTGACGATGCCGGCGATCTGTCCCCCGGCGGCGGTCGCGACGACAGCGTACTGCGTGTCGTCGACGAGACCGGGCACCGTGCGTGGATCGACCAGCTGCGCCGTGCCGGGCGCGAAATTCAGATTCTGCGTGGCCGCGAGCGTCCCGTCGGCAAAGCGATACCACGACAGTCCGACGCTCGTCGCCGACACACTCTGTAGCACCAGCGGCGTTGTCCAGCCGTTCGCTCCACCCAGCGTTCGCGTCAGGTTCGGGAAGAACAGCTTGCTCGCCGCGGCCGGGATCGTGGTGTACGTCGCGGCGGTCCCGGCACCGGTGACGTTCACGACGCCGGCAAGCTGCGCTCCGGGCGCGCTGGCGACGAACGAGTACTCGCCGTCCGCGAGACAGCCAGCGGTCCGCGCCGCGCCGCAGAGCGCCTTGTGCGTGTCGCCGTCGGTGTACCGCGAATCGAAGTTCCAGGCGCCGCCAGGCTTCACCGCCGGCCCCGTGAACGTGGTCGGCGCACCCTGTCCGCCGAGAGCGGTGAAGGTGAGCTGAGGCGTTGCGGATGCCGCGCCGACGTTCTGCACGACCACGGTCGTGATCCCCTTTCCGACACCCGGAAGGTTCTTCACCAGGTATGGCGCATATAGGTTCGCCGAGCCCTGTGTCAACCCGTTCATCGCCAGGAGCACGCCGGGGTCACCGTCGGTGTAGAGGTTCACCACCACGCTGAGCGGCTGCGTGGAGGTGATCACGACGGAGTATTGGGTCCCGTCGACAAGCGCCGCCTCCGAGTTCGGATTGATGACCTGGGAGCGGCCTGGCGCGATGGTGCGTCCGATCGTCGCCGTTTTGCTGCCGTCGAACGACACGAACGAGGCCGAGGCTGTCGCAGGTTGCGAGCCGAGGTTCTGCATGATGAACGGCGTGTTGAAGCCGAAGAATCGTCGCGTGATATTCGGCAGGAACACCGTCGTGCCGCCTGAGGAGGCGCCGACGTACGAGCCGGAGCGGAAGTTCGCGCCGACGCCCGAGATCTGGTTCACCACCGACACGATCGGCGCACCGTAGCTCTTCACCACGACGGAGAACTGGGTGTTGTCGGTGAGATCGGCCTGCTTGTTGGGCTGCAGCGCGTAGGACGTCCCAGGTTTCAGTCCCTCGACGAGTTTCGTCGACACGAGACTGCCGTCAGAGAAGCGGAAGAACGTCAGCTCCAGATCAGTGGGCGCGGTGCCGATGTCTTGCACGATGAACGGCGTCTCGTATCCGGTTTGGCCGCCGAAGGTCTTGGTGATATTCGGCAGGTACACCGTCTGGGTCGGTGTCATGGGCGTAAGGACCGCGTCGTAGGTCATCGACGCGTTGACGCTGATCGTCGCCTGGGCCGGCTGATAGCCGACGCGCTTGAACGTGAGCTGGACCGTCTGGGCCACCCCCGGCACCTCGACGCGATAGCGGCCCAGCTCGTCCGAGGTCGCCGCGCAGGTCGTGGCGGGGGCGACGACCACGCACGCACCGCGGAGACGTGCCGCCGTGACGCTATCCGAGATCGTCCCGGAGATCGCGAACACGCCCTGGATGGCCGGGCTCGCTCGCGTGGCGGCGATCTGCGTGCCCCACCCCACTCGGCTCACCGGGTACGTGCCGGCGACCCAGACGCGCGCACCGTCGGGGTCGAGCGCGATGCCGAAGTAGTCGCCCCAGCGCGCCGGCGTGCCGGGCACTGTTCGCTCGTAGGGAGCGATCGCGTGCGTGTAGATCGTCGGCTGCGAGATCGTGCCGAGTGGATCGGTCCGCAGGCGCGACGCGATCGCGACGTCCGGGTAGTACGCCGAGCCATTGATGGTCATCGCCAGGACCATGTTCTCGGACGCATCGACCATGATCGCGGGATACGAATACCCGCCGCCGCTGAAATAGAGGCTCTGCCATTGCGTCACCGTGAGCGCCGTGGGCGACAGCTGATACCACCGCACGGCGGGAAGGCCCGCCGGGCCGAGAACGGTGAAGGCGAACCACAACGTGCCGTTGCGATAGATGGGACTCGTCGGGATCCGCGCGTCGAACGCCGCGAGCTGCACCGAGCTGTCCCGCTGCGACGCCGGTTGCGGCGCCGCGTATGGCGTCACGCTGACCGGAGCCAGGGGGGTCATGGTCGCGTCGATCCCGCGATTGTTGATGCGCCACAAGCCGATATAGCTGCCACCACCCGCCTCGCTCGCGACGAGGTACGCGTCGTTCACCGCGCCAAAGGGCTGTGCCGGCTGCAGGATCCGGGCTCGGGCTCCGTCCGGAAACGCCGGATCGATGACCCAGGTGGCCACCGAGAGCATGGTCGTGGTGCACGTTTGCACCGGCGGGTTCGGCACGAGGTACACCTTGTCGTCGACGGCCAGGCCGGTGGTGAACGAGAACCGCCGCACTGACAGGTACAGCGCGACGTCGTCCCACGCCAGGGTCGGGAAGTCGCCGCCGACCTGGTTCGGGACGCCGCCGACCACGGAGTCATCGACGTCGTACCCGCAGAACTGACCGGTGGGGTCGGCTCCCATCGAGTAAGCGAAATACAGGTGGCTGGTGTGGGCGGACTCGTCAACGCCGGCGACCGCGACTACCCAGTGCCCGGTGTACTGGTCATAGCCCACGCGCGGATCGGTCAAGTTCTGCGACGACGGCAGCCGCAGGAAGTCTCCGAGCGCGACCTGCCCCAGCTTTGTCCCGTCCCGGTTGAAGAACGCAATCGTGGTGTTCACGGCCTGGACGATGTGCGCCGGACCCGCCGCTATCGCACCGTCACTGGGATCGAAGCCGGTGTCGGGGATACCTGGAAAGTTCGCCTCGGTCGTGGCCAGCGCCCGGGCCTCACGGGCGACGCCGAGCGAGAGCGCGGTGGAAGGGGCGCCTGTCGCTCCCAGCGGTAGCGCGAGCTCCGGCGTGGCCCGCGCCGCAACCGCAACCGGCTTTCCGGCATCAGCACCGATCGGTGCCGCGCAGAGTGCGACGAGGACCAGAACGGCCGCATACGCGAACCGGCTCTTCATTCCCCCAACCGCCTTCCCCGAAGAGGCCGGATTCTGGTGCCCGGGCCCAGGCAGAGTCAATAGCTGCTGAACGTGATGCTTGTTGTAGCTAGCTCGCGACTTCAGCCGTCTCGCGCCGGACGCCGGACAGCCTGCCCTTCGCCAGCAGTTCGCGGAGGAACTCTCCGGTGAACCAGCCGAGGTAGCAAACGCAATTCGGCGCGCTCGATCGTGACGAGGCCTGTGATTAGGCTCACGCCAGCCATCTACGCAAGACCACCAGTGCCCAAATTTGGTGCCGAGCCGTTGAATTTCGAGGCGCTACGATGTCGCGCCGCATCCGGGAGAGCAACCCGGGGTCACCGTGCGCGACGCGTCCAATCGAAGTGCGGATGAGGTCGGCGCGCGGCAACCCGCGAGCGGTTGACAGGCTTCCTTGCTCTCAAGCTCACTTACGACGGAACGGGTGATCGTCATCTGGCACGGCGCCTGCTGCATGAGTTCTGCTTAATTCGTTGTTTGTTGTCGCGAAAGCGCGACCGAGGGAAGGA
>VBHP01000009.1:13350-14306 GCA_005881435.1 Chloroflexota bacterium
GTCTGAGACTGACCGAGTGCGATGGTTCTGCGACGCTAGCTCAATGAAACAAGGGAGTCGGAAAATGCGGTTCCGGTCCATTGTCTCCGTTTTGATGGGTCTCGTTGCTTATTGGACGTGGGCATTGGCGCTCTATCCAGTTCCCGCAGCAGGAACCGGGCTTGGAGGCGTCAGCTTCGTTGACCCCTGGGACAAGGGTTTCGTGCTCGATTACCTCTTTTTCACTGCGAACCCCGAGGTCCGTCAAGCCGCGGCTACCTTTTTGAATGACTTCAATGTGACGGCTGGTGATGAAAAGGCCCTAAGGTCGCTGGCGCTCGATACGTATTCTCGGTTACGCGCGCTCCCCAAAGGCGCTCGTGAGTCCAGCGTAAAGGCCATCGGCGCGATCATGGACTCGCGCTTTCGCAGCTTGGTGGGTGCACGATATTCTCAGATGCGTATCTGGCTCCGCGATTGGCTCGCCCGCGACGCCGCGTACCGCGAACAATTGATGCGAGCAGCACACGCGCGATCGGAGTCGAATCCCATTGCGCGTCTTTTCGGTAATTCGGCCGCTGCGTCCGACACGCAGAACTTCGTTTATGTCTTTGCAACGCAATTCGGGACTAGCGGTTACAACATTGCGATCCCAGACTGGGAGGCCAAGTTTGCGACGCTCGGCATTTCAGGTTACGCGAGTCCGCCGTACAACTATGGCTCCTATCCGGCACCCTACTAAGTAACCGTTTACAACGGCGCGACCAATATCACGGTTGATCCCGTGTGGACCAAAGAGGTCGGTCCATGGAACGAAAACGACAATTATTGGGATAGCGCGTCGGCTTCCGCGTACAACCCGAGGCGATGCAGCCCAAGTCCAGGTACCGACGACGATTACATTCCTGAGGCCTATCTCGCTTGGTACTACAACTTCAACGGTGGGTATTCATGCATCTTGTATTCAACAGGAGGTG
>VBHP01000009.1:14435-14773 GCA_005881435.1 Chloroflexota bacterium
GCGCATGCGGGCGCGGCGTTCCGGTTGTCGTTCCGACGCCGTCGCCTTCCGAGCAGTGCACTGCGGCGGCGGTGTTCGGGCCCGAGATCGCAGTGAACTACGCGGATGGAGAACTGGGGTCGTTTCAGAAATCATCCAACGATGGCGTCGCGACGACACGGTTGAGTCCTGAGCTCGCTGCGCTTGAATATTTCGCGAGCGTGCGACTTGCCACCGACAAAACTACCCGAAGCCGGAGCGTTCAGAACTCGCCTAATGGTGTAACCGTGTTCGTGTGCTTAAACGACGGATCTCAGCTCCGTGCTGCGATGTATCGGCCGTTCCCCAGCGAGCCGCAT
>VBHP01000128.1 GCA_005881435.1 Chloroflexota bacterium
TCGTCCTGCTTGTAGCCGGTTGTTCCGGCCGTGCCGTGCATCGACTCGGTGTGCTGACGCACGTCGCCTTCGGTGGGGAAGGACTTGCCGCACTGATCGCAGCGATAGGTCTCGGCCACGTTCGACACCTCCGTCTATTGGTCGCCAGGCGTGCGTGCAGTCTTCGTGCCGTTATCGTGCCGACGCATGCGCGTCGCGATCGTGGGGGCGGCGGGATACACCGGCGGGGAGCTGCTCCGCATCCTGCTCGACCATCCGCAGGTTTCCGAGCTGCAGGCGGCCTCCGAGTCGCAGGCAGGCAAGTTCGTGTGGTCGGCGCACCCTAACCTGCGCAAGCGAACGGACCTGGCCTTCCTACCCTACGACGCCCTGCGTCCGGCGGACGTCGTGTTCCTGGCGCTCCCGCACGGGGAGGCCATGCGCCGGCTGGACGAGTTCCGTGGCCTCGGCACGCTCTGCGTCGATCTGTCCGCCGATCACCGCCTGCGCCAGGCGAGCGCGTACGACGTCTGGTACGGCGCGCCGCATCCCCACCCGGAGCGGCTGGCCGAGTTCGTCTACGGCATCCCAGAGCTGCATCGTGAGCAGATCCGCACCGCCCGGCAGCTGTCCGGCGCCGGCTGCAACGCCACCGCCGTGATCCTGGGCGTGCTGCCGCTGGCGCGCGCCGGCGTCATCGATCGCTCGCGTCCGATCGTGGCCGAGGCCAAGGTCGGGTCGTCCGAAGGCGGCCGGGAGTCCTCGGAGGCGACGCACCATCCGGAGCGCGCCGGCGCGGTGCGATCGTTCGCGCCCGTGGGTCATCGCCACACCGCCGAGATGGAGCAGGAGCTCGCTCATCCGCGGGTGGACTTCTCCGCGACCTCGATCGAGATGGTGCGCGGCGTGCTCGCGACCGCGCACGTGCCACTCGCGCGCGAGCTCGACGAGAAGGCGCTGTGGCGGATCTATCGCGAGGCCTACGCGGCCGAGCCGTTCGTGCGCGTGGTCAAAGAGCGCACCGGGATCTACCGCTATCCGGAGCCGAAGATCCTGTCGGGCTCGAACTACTGCGACGTCGGCTTCGCGCTCGATCCGCGCGGCCAGCGCGTCGTGGTCGTGAGCGCGATCGACAACCTGGTCAAGGGAGCCGCCGGCAACTGCGTGCAAGCGATGAACGTGGCCTGCGGTTTCGACGAGACCGCCGGGCTCGGGTTTCCCGGCCTGCATCCATGATCGTGGTAAAGGTCGGCGGCTCGGCCGGCATCGACCGCGAGGCCGTCGCCGCCGACGTCGCGGCCCTCTCGGCGCAGGGCGAACGGGTCGTTCTGGTCCATGGCGCCTCGGCCGAGACCGATCGTCTCTCGGAGCTGCTCGGACATCCCTCGCGCACGGTCGTGTCGCCCTCGGGCCAGCAGAGCCGGCGCACCGACCGGCGGACGCTCGAGATCTTCGCCATGGCCGCACTCGGGATCGAGACGTTCTCGTACGTCGAGCTGCTCCGGCGGCACGGCGCGAACGGCGTCGGTGTGTTCGGCGCGCTCTCCGGGCCGCGGAAACACGTGCGCGCGCGGGAGGGCGAGCGCGTCGTCGTGCTGCGAGACGACTACACCGGTAAGGTCGAACGCGTCGACGCTCGCGCGCTCGCTGCGCTGCTGGAGTCGGGCGCCGTGCCGGTCCTGCCCCCGCTCGCGGTGTCCGACGACGGCGAAGGCCTGAACGTCGACGGCGACCGGGCGGCGGCGAGCATCGCCGCCGCGCTCGCGGCGGACACGCTGGTGATCCTCACGAACGTGCCCGGGCTGCTGCGCGCGGTCGAGGACACCGGCAGCCTGTTGCGTCAGGTCAGCGTCGAGGAAGCCGAGACGTTTGCGCAGGGGCGGATGAAGAAGAAGGCCATGGCCGCGCGGGAGGCGCTGGCGGGCGGCGTGCGTCGCGTCCAGATCTCATCGGCGCAACTCGATCGACCGGTGCGTCGCGCACTGGAGGGAGCCGGGACGCTGGTCGGATGACGGACCGGCGACGCGAGTTTCTGATCCTGTGGGCGGCCGGCATGGTCGGGGTCGCGCTGCTCCTGCCGTACTCGCTCTCGCTGACCGCGCTGCCTCCGAACCTGTCGTTCGGCGCGTTGGTCGCCGCGGCTCTGGTGCAGAACGGGATCCTCCTCGCCGTCGCGGTCGGCGCCGGGCTGTGGTGCGCCGGTCGTGTTCGTCTCGGCGCGCCGATCCTGGAGGCGGCGCTCCGCGGCGAAGCTGTGCTTGACCGCCTGCGCCGGCTCTGGCCGGTCCCGGTCGCCACCGGCCTCGCGGTCGCGATCGCGATCGTGGTCCTGGACCTGGCCGTCTTCGAGCCCAACCTGCCGGCGATCACGACGCCGACCGGGGCGACGCCGGGGCCACTGCTCGGTCTGCTCGCATCCTTTTATGGCGGCATCACCGAGGAGCTGCTGACCCGGCTCTTCATGGTGTCGTTCTTCGCCTGGCTGCTGTCGCCGTTCCTGCGTGGGGCGGCGTTGTACTGGTTCGCGATCGTCGTCGCCGCGCTCCTCTTCGGCGCCGGGCATCTCCCCGCGACGGGGTTGCTCATGCCGCTGACGCCGCTCGTGGTGATCCGCGCGCTCGTGCTCAACGGCGTCGCCGGCATCGCGTTCGGCGTGCTGTACTGGCGCTACGGCTTGGAGGCCGCGATGCTCGGCCACTTCGCCGGCGACCTGGGGCTCCACGTGGTCGCGCCGGCGCTGTCGGCGTGAGGCTTCGCTAGTCGTTGCCCAGCGCGCGGAAGTTCACGTCGAGGATGCGCAGGCGCTCGAGGTGGACCCGCAGCCGCCGCGCGAAGTCTTCGAAGTCGCGCGACTCACGGCCTGACCACAGCACCTCGGAGAGTGCCGCGAGACGCGGCCACAGCATGTACTCCGCGTGTCGCGGATCCGGCACGTACTCGGTCCAGAGCTGTCCCTGGGCGCCGAGCACGTGGCGGGCTTCGCTCTCGGACAGCTCGCCCGGCACCGGCTCGTAGCCGTAGACGTCCGCGAGACGGTTCAGGCCACCGATGCTGACGGGCTCGCGCGGGTCCGGCGATTGAGAGTGATCGAAGTACGTCGGCTTCTGCGGGGCCATGATCACGTCGTGGCCGGCCTTGGCCGCGGTCACGCCACCCCGCTCGCCGCGCCAACTCATCACCGTCGCCCCCGGGGCGAGGCCGCCCTCGAGGATCTCGTCCCAGCCGACGAGGCGGCGGCCGCGCTTGGCCAGCCAGGCGTCCATGCGCGTGATGAACCAGCTCTGGAGCGCCTCCTCGTCGGCCAGACCGAGCGTCGTCATGCGCGTCCGTGCCGCCGGACTCTGCCGCCACTCCGTCTTCGGCACCTCGTCTCCACCGATGTGGATGAACCGCGACGGGAACAACTCGAGGATCTCTTCGAGCACGTGCTGCAGAAACGTGAACACCTTGTCCTCCACCGCGAACACGCCGTCGAAGACGCCCCACCAGGTCGCGACCTCGAGCGGCTTGCCGCTGTTGCCGAGCTCCGGGTATGCCGCAATGGCCGCACGCGCGTGTCCGGGCATCTCGATCTCGGGCACGACCGTGATGAAGCGGTCAGCGGCGTAGCGCACGATCTCGCG